>NZ_JAUOSC010000019.1:0-34557 GCF_030548285.1 Gilvimarinus sp. 1_MG-2023 | reverse complement strand
GGACGCTGGACGCTGGACGCTGGACGCTGGACAATATTGTGTTGCGCTGGCGCCTGGCGGTGTCAAGCATTATCGCCCTTCATATTCATATGCAGTGACATAAAAAAGGGCGACCCCGGTAAGGAGCCGCCCTTTTTTAGCTGTTGTGCGTAATACGTTCAGCCTTCCGCGTGCTGCCTTCTGCGTGCTGCGTTCTGCCTTCTGCCTTCTGCCTTCTGCATTTTACACTGCTCGCCTACTCCCATACTCTAGGGCTCGCACTTAAAAACCGCTTAGCTTCTCAACTATTCTCAACTATCTCATAATCGTGGCTAATTTCCACACCGGCGCCTTCCAGCATGATTGAGGCCGAACAGTACTTAGTGGCCGAAAGTTCAACTGCACGAGCCACTTGTTTTTCTTTCAGCTCGCGACCCGACACCACAAAGTGTAAATGGATTTTGGTAAACACGGCCGGCACCGCATCGGCGCGCTCGGCGCTAATCTCTACCCGACAGTCTTCGACGTTTTGACGAGTTTTTTTAAGTATGCTGATTACGTCAAAATTGGAACAGCCGCCCAAACCCAGCAGTAGCATCTCCATCGGGCGAATACCGGTATTGCGCCCGCCGTGATCTTCCGGCCCATCCATCGCTACACTGTGGCCACTGCCCGACTCCCCCAAAAACTGCGCCCCATCTACCCACTTAACTGTCGCTTGCATCTGTTCGCCTCTACACATTTGAATCAAAGGCCTTAGGGCCATCATTAAGGCGCAAAGACTACCATAAACAACGACTTGGCAGAACTTGTCGTGTAATTCATCCCAGCTTAACTCGCTATTCGCACTTTAATGGTTATACTGTACAACTGGGTCACAATCCTTTACACGCCCTTATGCAGTAATTTGGCAGTAGCGTTAATTCGCGGCATAATGAGCCAAATTTAATTCATGTAATAACTCTCAGGAGCTGCACTTTGGTCGCTGTCTCACTAACGCCCCATATAACCAATGTCGATGATTTTTTGAACAGTTGTCATCGTCGTCGATATCCAGCCAAAAGTACAATTATTTACGCCGGTGATAAAAGCGATTCGCTCTACTACATCGTAAAAGGGTCCGTCACGGTTCTGATCGAAGATGACGAAGGCCGCGAAATGATCGTCGCATATCTTAATGACGGCGACTTTTTTGGCGAAATGGGTCTATTTGATACCCAAGACTCGCGCAGCGCCTGGGTACGCGCCAAAACAGAATGTGAAGTGGCGGAGATCAGCTACAGCAAATTTCAGGAAGTTTCCGAAGATCACCCTGAGTTTCTGTTTGCCCTCAGCACACAAATGGCACGCCGCTTACGCAAAACAACACGTAAAGTCGGCGACTTGGCCTTTTTGGATGTTACCGGCCGCGTGGCCCGCACCCTGCTCGATTTGTGTAAAGAACCGGATGCCATGACTCACCCCGACGGCATGCAGATTAAAATTACCCGTCAGGAAATTGGCCGCATTGTCGGCTGCTCTCGTGAAATGGTAGGCCGCGTTCTAAAAACCCTAGAAGAGCAAGGCTTGGTGGATGTGAAAGGTAAAACTATGGTGGTTTACGGGACACGCTAATGCTGAATGCTGAATGCTGAATGCTGAATGCTGAATGCTGAATGCTGAATGCTGAATGCTGAATTATTTTATTGTCGCGCCACTAACATCTGTCAGGCGTTGAGCTTTTTTGTGTACCGCGTTCTGCATTCTGCGCCCCACCTTCCACCATTTAAAACATCCACAAAAAAGCCCAGCGCTTGAGAAAGCGCCAGGCTTTTTTAGATCAAAATTCACGCCACCAGTGATGCGTTAAATTTTCATGTCGCCGAAGAAGTTCTTCATGCCGTCAAACCAACTTTTTTGACGGGGTGAATTTTTCCCCTCTTTCATGGTGCCGGCGAATTGCTGCAATAATTCTTTTTGCTTGGATGTGAGATTAACCGGTGTTTCTATTACGACCCGGCACATCAAATCGCCCGCTGCCCCACCGCGTACGGGCGCTACACCCTTACCGCGCAAGCGAAACAACTTGCCAGTTTGCGTTTCCGCCGGTACTTTTAATTTCACCCGGCCATCCAGAGTCGGCACTTCTATTTCGCCACCCAGGGTTGCCTGTACAAAATCAATTGGCACTTCGCAATACAGATCGCGACCATCACGGGTAAATATCTCGTGCTCTTTAACATTCATTTGCACATAAAGATCACCCGACGGGCCACCCTCGGCACCGGCTTCGCCCTCGCCGGACAACCGAATCCGGTCACCTGTATCCACTCCAGGGGGGACTTTAACAGAGAGCGTTTTGGTTTCTTCTACCCGGCCCTGACCATGACAGCTACCACAGGGGTCAGAAATAACGGTTCCTCGGCCGTGACAGTTCGGGCAAGCTTGTTGTACTGAGAAAAATCCCTGCTGCATACGTACCTGACCCACACCTCCACAAGTGGAACAGGTAACCGGTGAACTGCCGGGCTTGGCACCGGAGCCGTCACAGGTGTCACAGTGAGCGAGCCTAGGTACCTTGATTTGCACCTGAGAGCCGCGCACCGCGTCTTCCAAAGTCAAATCTAAGGTGTAGCGTAAGTCGGAGCCACGAGTGGGTCCACCGCGGCGGCCACGACCACCACCGGCGCCACCAAAAATATCACCAAACACATCGCCAAAAATATCGCTGAAATTACCAAACCCGCCAGCACCGGCACCGCCGCCCATACCACCTTGGCCATCGACACCAGCGTGGCCGAACTGATCGTAGGCGGCGCGCTTTTGTTCGTCAGAGAGTACTTCGTAGGCCTCGCTGGCCTCTTTGAATTTCTCTTCCGATTCTGCGTCTCCAGGATTGCGATCCGGATGATGCTTCATTGCCACACGACGGTAGGCTTTTTTTAGCTCCGGCGCCGAGGCATCTTTGGATACACCCAGAATGTCGTAATAATCGCGTTTTGCCATGTGTTCGAGTTTCCAGCTAGTTTGCAGGCGACATCTCTATAAACTGAGAAGTCGCGGTCTTGTTACACAGCAAATGCGGGCGAAGAAAACCCCGGCCCGCATTTGTGTCAGTTTGAAGTAGCACCCATCAAACCGGTGCCAAAGTCATTAACAGCTTATTTGCTGTCTTCGTCTTTCACTTCTTCAAACTCAGCGTCTACCACGCCGTCGTCCGCTTGTTGCGCCGCGTCATCCGCTGCACCTTGGGCACCGCCTTCTTGAGCTTGTTGCTCGGCATACATTTTCTGCGCCAATGAGCTAGAAGCTTCTGTCAGCTTAGTGGTGGCCGCTTCAATCGCTTCAAGATCGTCAGCTTTGACCGCTTCTTTCGCCTCAGAAATAGCCGCTTCAATCGCCGCCTTCTCTTCGTCGGTAGCTTTATCGCCCGCTTCGGTCACGGTTTTCTCGGTCGCGTGAATCAAACCTTCCAAAGTATTGCGCGAGGTAACCAGCTGTTCGAACTTTTTATCTGCTTCAGCGTTAGCTTCGGCGTCTTGCACCATCTGATCGATCTCGTCGTCCGACAGACCAGAAGAGGCTTTAATCACAATCGATTGCTCTTTGCCGGTAGCCTTGTCTTTGGCGCCTACGTTCAAAATACCGTTGGCATCAATGTCGAAAGTCACTTCAATTTGCGGCATACCGCGTGCAGCCGGTGGAATATCAGCCAAATCAAAACGACCCAGAGACTTATTCTGAGTGGCTTGCTTGCGCTCGCCCTGCACCACGTGAATGGTTACCGCAGTTTGGTTGTCTTCAGCGGTTGAGAACACCTGCGACTTTTTGGTCGGGATGGTGGTGTTTTTCTCAATCAACGGGGTAGCCACACCACCCATGGTTTCAATACCCAGAGTCAATGGGGTAACGTCCAGCAGCAGTACGTCTTTAACGTCACCGGCCAGTACCGCGCCTTGAATGGCAGCGCCCATAGCAACGGCTTCATCTGGGTTAACGTCTTTGCGTGGCTCTTTGCCAAAGAAATCGGTGACGGCTTTTTGCACCATTGGCATACGGGTTTGACCACCCACCAAGATAACATCGCCAATTTCACTAACAGAGACACCGGCGTCTTTAATGGCCATTTTTACCGGCTCCAGCGAACGGGTTACCAGATCTTCTACCAGTGACTCTAGCTTGGCGCGAGTCAGCTTAACCACCAAGTGCTTGGGGCCGGTATTATCAGCGGTAATGTACGGCAAGTTCACTTCGGTCTGCTGGCTGGAAGACAGTTCAATCTTCGCCTTTTCAGCGGCTTCTTTCAGACGCTGCAAAGCCAGTGGATCACTGTGCAGGTCTATGCCCTGCTCTTTTTTGAATTCGTCAGCCAGATAGTTAATCAGTACCAAGTCGAAATCTTCACCACCCAAGAAGGTGTCACCGTTGGTCGACAACACTTCAAACTGGTGCTCGCCGTCAACGTCGGCAATTTCGATAATGGAGATATCGAAGGTACCACCACCCAAGTCATAAACGGCAATGGTGCGGTCGCCTTTTTTCTGGTCCATACCATAAGCCAGTGCTGCCGCAGTTGGCTCGTTGATAATACGCTTAACCTCAAGGCCTGCAATTTTGCCGGCATCTTTGGTGGCTTGGCGCTGCGAGTCGTTAAAGTAAGCCGGTACCGTAATAACGGCTTCAGTCACCGCTTCGCCCAAGTAATCCTCGGCGGTTTTCTTCATTTTCTTCAACACTTCGGCAGAAATTTGCGGTGGCGCTTGCTTGTCGCCCTTCACTTCTACCCACGCATCGCCGTTATCGGCTTCAACGATTTTGTAAGGCACCATTTTGATGTCTTTTTGCACAACATCGTCTTTAAACTTACGGCCAATTAAACGCTTAACCGCGTACATCGTGTTGTCGGGGTTGGTTACCGCCTGGCGCTTGGCGCTCTGGCCCACAAGCGTTTCGCCGTCGTTGGTGAAAGCTACAATCGAGGGGGTCGTGCGATCGCCCTCTGAGTTTTCAATCACTTTGGCTTTATCGCCTTCCAGTACTGCTACACACGAGTTGGTGGTACCCAAGTCGATGCCAATAATCTTACCCATAATTCAGTCTCCTGAAGCTGTTCATTGCGCCGGCCGCTATCGCTCTTTAGAGCAACGACTTTGCCGTCGGCCAAACGCTTTGTGTATTGTGGTTACCGCTAGGCGGCTCATTTAGTCGTTAATGCCTATATGGGCGCACTTACATGCATTTCAAGACCCTGTAGGCAAAAAACCTTACAATTTGTGGTGCTTTAGCCCTTGGCCACCACGACCATGGCGGGCCGAATTAACCGGCCGTGCAGGGTATAACCTTTCTGGAACACCTCCAGCACGGTATTGGGTTCGGCATCGGGGTTATCGATCATCGACATAGCCTGATGCAACTGCGGGTCAAACGGTTCACCCACAGGATTTACCGGCTCAACCTGGTGTTTTATTAAGGTGTCGATAAACGATTTCAAGGTCAGCTCAACACCTTCGACAACGGCTTTAAAGTTTTCGTCTTCGGTATCGATGCTCGCCAACGCGCGCTCCAGGTTGTCCACTACAGGCAGCAAATCGCTTACAATTTTCTCCTGACCAAACTTGTGCGCCTTCTCTACATCGGCCTCGGCGCGACGGCGGGCGTTTTGGGTTTCCGCATGGGCTCGCAGTGTTTGCTCTTTAGCATTGGCCAGCGCCGCGGTTAAATCTTGCAACTGGCTTTGCAAACTGGAGATATCGACATCCACCGCACCATCGGCCTGTTCGGCCTCGGGCTGCTGGGTTTCTACCGCTTCTGGATCTACCTGATCGTTCTGGTCTTGATCTGTCACCGTTATGTGCCTCATTCAGGTTTATTCATTTAACAATTAAGGCGAATGTGGGGCCCTATTACAGGTTTTCAAGGGCTGGCTTGCATTTGGTGGCAGAATCGCCAAGAATACTGTATAAATAAACAGATATTCGTAGCCAACGGAGCCCACAATGCTGACTCACTTGAGCGTGCAGAACTTTACTCTGGTCGAGCAACTCGATTTAGACCTTAAAGCCGGCATGACAGTTATCACCGGCGAGACCGGTGCGGGAAAATCGGTACTGCTGGAAGCTCTGGGGCAAACACTGGGCGACCGGGCCGATGCCACCCGAGTGAGACGCGGCACCCGCAAAGCCGACATCAGCGCCACTTTTGATTTAACCCGCATCGAGCGTGCCCGTCACTGGCTGGTAGAGCACGATCTGGAGCAAGCCGAGGCCCCCAGTGAGTGCTTACTGCGGCGTACGGTCACCGCTGAGGGGCGCTCCAAGGCTTATATAAACGGCCACCCCGCCACTCTCACCCAGTTAAAAACACTGGGCAATATGCTGATGGACATCCACAGCCAGCACGAGCATCAGTCACTGCTGGTCAAAGACAACCACCGCCGTTTGTTGGATGAATACGCGGGCCACACCGGCTTGGCTGGCGAGGTAAAACAAGCGTTTAAACAGTGGCAACAGCAAGCGCAAACGCTCGACTCTTTGCGGGCCAATACTCAAGAGCTCAATGCCCGCCACCAATTAATAGCCTACCAAGTTGAAGAGTTAGACCAACTTAGCCTCAAGGAAGGTGAATTGGCACACCTGGAAAGCGAGCGCCACACCCTCGCCAATGCCGAGGAATTGCTGCAAACGGCGGGGCAAGTCAGTGATTGCTTGGGTAACGAGGAGGTTGGCCTGCAGGTGGGGCTGGGGCGAGCATTGCAGTTGATGGCCAGCTTGAAAGATAAGCCGAGCGCACTGCACGAGGCCGAGCAAATGCTGCAAGACGCCCAAATACAAGTAACCGAGGCGCTGAACAGTGTGGACATGTTCTCCGGTGACTTCGCCATGGATCCGGCCCGCATCGCCGAGATTGACGACAGACTAACGGCTATTTACACCATCGCCCGCAAGCACCGAGTTCAGCCGGAGAACCTTCTTGAGCTACACATGGAGCTACAACAAGAGGTGGGCGAGCTGGACGTCAGCGATGAAAAACTACAAGGACTTGAAAGCGAGGTAAACGCGCTCGAGAGCCATTACCGCGCGCTGGCAACATCCCTTAGCCAATCGCGCCAAAAGGCTGGTAAACGGCTCGCTCAGCAAGTAAATCAACACCTCAAACAACTGGCTATGGAACACGCCAAACTCAGCCTAGCCTTTTCTGACCGTAATGATCGACCGGCGGCTCAGGGGCTGGAAGATGTGGAATTTTTGATCAGCACCAACCCGGGCCAACCTGCGGGTAGCTTAGCTAAAGTTGCCTCGGGCGGTGAATTATCGCGCATTAGTTTGGCGGTACAGGTAGTGGCAGCAGAAAATAGCACCTTGGCCAGCTTGGTTTTTGATGAAGTCGATGTCGGCATCGGCGGCGCCACAGCGGATACGGTGGGTCAATTGCTGCGCACCTTATCCGAGCGCGGGCAAATTTTCTGTGTTACCCATTTAGCGCAGGTTGCCAGCAAGGGGCACCATCATTTACAGGTCACTAAAACCAGCTCGAATCAATCTGCCGCTACCACTCTGGTGGCACTCGACAGTCATGAAAAAGTAGAAGAATTAGCCAGAATGCTGGGCGGCGCCCAGCTTACCGAGGCCTCCAGAGCGCATGCAGAGCAGATGCTAGCTGCCGGAGAGCACTAACGAGTTTAGCCTCGGATAAGCGGCTTATTTCAGGACTGCTTAGGTTTGACGTACAGAACCAAGGAGTGATCTTCCAGCTCAAAGCCGTGATCTTGGGCAATTTTTTGTTGCAGCTGCTCAATTTCTTCGCTGTGGAACTCAATCACACGGCCTGTGTCCAAGCAGACCATATGATCATGGTGCTCGCCACTGGCGATTTCGAACACGGAATGACCACCATCAAAATTATGACGGATAACCAGGCCTGCGGTCTCAAACTGCGTCAATACGCGGTAAACAGTGGCTAAACCCACGTCATCGCCGGCTTCCATCAGCGCTTTATAAACATCTTCAGCGCTCATATGATGGTTTTCCGAAGACTCCAGCATTTGCAGGATCTTCACTCGGGGCAAGGTAACCTTTAGGCCTGCCTTGCGTAATTCTTGGTTTTCATCGGCCATTTTTTTGTCCAAAGTCTTCTCAGTGTTCAAGGTGATCAGGTATTATCGCCATTCATTTTATTAAGTGGAACCCCTGTAATGAAAATAGTCAAAACACCCCTTATGATTCTTTGCAGCTTAACAATGCTTGCGGGGTGTCAGTATTTTCAATTTCCCGGCGTTCACAAGATCAATGTGCAACAGGGGCATATCATCACACAAGAGATGATAGAGCAACTCGAGCCGGGCATGAGTAAGCGCCAAGTGCGATTTGTGCTGGGCACGCCGCTGATTGCCGATGTCTTTAACGACGACCGCTGGGATTATTACTACAGCCTTAAAAGAGGTGATGGCCGCTTTTATAAGCGCTCACTGACGGTGTACTTCGACGGTGAGACCTTTACTCACTACGACGGCGAAAACTTGCCCGAAGCCACCGAAGAGGCATCTAAAGCGGAAGATCCCGATACCCCGGTTCCATCCAACTAAGACAAATCTTCCAATTATTCAGGCTCACCGGCGGTAACCACACAGTTACGGCCGCTGTGCTTGGCTTGGTAAAGGGCTTTATCGGCACTCTCAAGTAGGTTCTCACCGGGGCCGGCCGCAGTCGCAATACCGGCACTAAGGGTGACGTTAAAGTGCTCCCCTGCCACGCTAAACCCTAAGGCGGCAAAACTCTCACGCACTGCTTCTAATAACTTTTGAGCTGATTCAGGCCCACAATCGGGTAACACCGCCACAAACTCCTCACCGCCATAGCGCCCAATACTATCGGTTTTACGCAATCGCTGGCGCAGCAATTGCGATAGCGCTCGGATGACTTTGTCACCTACCGCATGGCCATAGGAGTCGTTGACGGTTTTAAAATGATCGAGATCAATCATCGCCACGCTGACCGGTTTGTTCTGCCGCGCTGCACGCTCTAGCTCTACATTCACTTGCTCTTTAATGCGACCGTGCTTAAGCAAACCGGTTAAACTGTCGCGATCAATGGCATCACTCAGTTGGCGCGAACGCGCCGCGCGCACAGTCACGGCGCTAACCAAACGCAATTCAGAGATGGGTTTGGTCAGAAAATCTTCGCCGCCATGGCGAACCGCATGTGCTTGCGCTTGTTCATCCTGCTCGGAGGATAAATAAGCAATCGCTACCCGCAGCCAGGCCGGGTTAAGCCGAATAATTTGCGCCAACTCATAGCCTCGACACTCGGGCAAATTCAAATCCAACAAAACAACCTCTGGATGAAAACTCTCCATAACGGTTATCACTTGTGCCGGTTGAGTCACAATTTCAACTCTCATACCCGAAGCCTCAAGAACGACTTTATAGTGTCTCGCCAACAGTTCATCATCATCGACTATCATCACACGATAGGGGGCAGCCGCCGATAAACTCAGTTGCGACTCCAGGCAATCTATCACTGTTGCAATATCCAAAGGCTTAACAAAATAGCCGATAGCCCCAGCCCGAACCGCCGATAAATAAGTGTCAAAATCATCATGGCTGGAAATGAAGACCACCGCCAACGGGTCGTCGAGCTGATTTTGCAGACGAGCAATCAGTTGCGGGCCCCGTTCATCTGCATCGGAAAACAGCACATCCGCAATCAAAAAATCAGGGCGCCGACTGAGAATAGCCTGCTCGACTTCATTGAGCTGATCAAAATACTCGACCTGATAGCCAAAGCTTTCAAGTGCAAGGGTTAGCTCTTGAGCAACACTGTGGTCATCTTCAATTAGATAGACTAAATTTTTGGTCGTGCCAATATTTTGAACCGTAAATCCTTCTGCTTGTACTGCAGTGGAGCTAGGGACATTTTCTTCACAATCGAGCGCTGTCAGCTGAGCAAGCAACTGCAAACGTGTGTTTGAATCTGGCTCACTGCCATGTATCCAGCCCTGTAGCACCAGCTCTATTTCCCGTGCCTGAGCGCTAAGTTGCGGATAACCAAAACTGCCCGCTGAACCTGCTAACTTATGCAGCTTTCGATATAAACTTTGTAGCTGTTCAGCAGTCGCAGGAGTCTCTAACCTCTGCGCGTCAAGCGCGATGGCTTCCAGCACGCCAGGCAAACTCGCCCGATACTCTTCTCGTAGCTTGGCAAGTTTCTGCAATACCGCTTGTTTTTGATCTGGCCCCACTGCTTCCTCACTTGTACTTTTGACTTTTGGTACGAGACCAAATCGAATTAATCTGCTCAGCTAACATCAATGGGTCAAAGGGTTTAGCAATGACATCCACCGCGCCTATCGACAAATATTCAGCCACCTCAGAGGGTTGTACTTTTGCGGTCATAAAAATGGCCGGCACATCCGCCATATTGGGTCGCTCACGCAGCAAACGCAAGGTCTCTGGGCCATCCATTTCTGGCATCATGACATCGAGCAGTATCAAATCTGGTGTCGTATGCTGCGCATAAGCAACTGCTTCGGAGCCAGAGGCACAGCTAATCAGAGTAAAGCCCCCCACCGTCTCCAAAGCCAACTGGGCAATGGTTCGAATATCGGGCTCATCTTCTACATATAGTATAGTGTTTAACGACATACTTATCTCTCCGAAAAACTTCGACAGAGTTATTAATTATCATCAGCATCAAGATACTTCATCCGCTGAATAATAGAGGTTTGTAACCGTTCATTTAACCACAATCAAGCGGCCAATCACTGGCCCACTAACCTGCCAAGCTTATATAGGTAGAGAATAAACTCAACTTTATGTTTGAGTTTCAACTATTTTGAACTCTAAATCTACAGCGGCTGAACCTTTAAAACCCACCATTGCGGCGCATAGCCCAGCGCCATAAATTATCGGTTATTTTAATTCCCCGGGCAGTGTAAAATAAAATCGCGACCCTTGTTTGGGTGCAGACTCAAAGCCTATTTCACCCCCCATATGGGTCACCAACTCTTTACTGATGGCCAACCCCAACCCGGTGCCGCCTTTACTGCGTGTACTGGAACTATCCACCTGTGAAAACTTTTGAAATATTTGATCATGGAACTTTTCAGCGATACCAATGCCTTGGTCAATCACGCTGACCTCTACAAAGCCAGATTGCCACTGTAAGCTTACGGTTACAGTACTACCTGACGGGGAAAATTTAGCAGCATTGGATAATAGATTGACCATGACCTGCTTCAATCGATTCGCGTCAACGGTTACCAATATCTGGCCCGCATCACCTGTAGCAACTGCTAAATGATCCTCAAGTTCAAAATTCACTTGATATTCTGCGGCGTAGCTCGCGGTCTCTTCAAGTGCACTTTTGATCAATGGCACTATATCAAGTTGAGTCATTACAAACTCCACCTTCCCAGACACCAGCTTTTCCATATCTAGCAAATCATTAACCAAATCAATCAATCGAGCACTATTGGCGTAAGCAATACGAACTAATCGCTCAACCTGCCCCTCCAAACGCCCTAAAGCTCCGCCATCCAACAACCGCAAAGAACCGCTAATAGCCGTTAAAGGTGTTCGTAATTCGTGACTAACAGTTGCAATAAAATCACTCTTCATACGATCTATACGCTGACGCTCGGTAATGTCGCGTAACATAGCAATATAAAACGGCTCTCCATCCTGTTCAATTTCAGACAATGCAATTTCAAGCGGAAACTGTTCGCCATCACGCCGCAAACCAACAAGCGATCGAGATTGGCCCAACACCCGATCGACACGCCCATCTCTACCACGAGCTAAGTATTGATCATGTTCGGCTGCAATTTCTTTGGGCATTAATAAATTTATCGACTGACCAATAATTTCATCAGCTTTCCAACCAAATAGACGCTCGGCTGACTTATTAAACGTATCAATAATACCGTTTTTACGAATAACAATAATTCCATCGGCGGCATTATTAAGAATGGTCTGGGTGCGCTCGGCAAAAGCTCGAAGTCGCTCTTTTTGCTCTTGCACCTCACTGACATCACGCCCCACCCCCAAATAACCATCCACTTTTCCGTGTTCATCGAAAATAGCAGTAACAGTCAAAACAATCGGGAAATGCGACCCATCTTTGCGCACATAGGTCCAGTTGTTTTCCTCGGTTCCACCGTACTTAACTTTTTCAACAAAGACATCAAACCCTGGTTGTACGGAATAACCCAGTTCATCGGATAAAACTTGAGCGCGAGCCACAACTTCTTCACCCAGATGCAAACAGCCCGGGTCACATTTATCAATCAGCTCATCGGCGCGATAACCCAATAATGCCTCTGCCCCTTTATTAAAAGTCTTGATGATGCCATTGTAATCAGTTGCTATAAAAGAAACACTGGCAGCATCCAAGGTGGCTTGCCGCCAACGGTTGGCGTGTTTAAGATTCTCCTCAGCACGCATTTCATCAGTAACCTCCCAAATGTAACCGTGCCAGATAATACTGCCATTCGTCAGTTTTTCAGGGCTGGTCTGACTGCGCACCCAGATAATCCCTCGCTCTGGATGATTATAACGATAGCACTCTCGCCATAAGGTCATACTTCGTGCCGACTCTTCAATGGAAAAGTTCACATGCGCAATATCATCTTTATGTATTCGATTTAAAATTAGATCCGCACTGTGAGCTGCTTGCCCTGGCGTCACACCAAAAATATCGTTTACTCCGCGGCTGGCAAATGGGAAAAATAGCTTACCATCAGCATTCATCTGAAACTGACAGAGACACCCAGGCAGACTATCCGATAACTTGGTAAAGGTATCGGAAAGCTCGATGATTTCACGAGTATGCAGCCAATGCTCTAGAGTACTCCCAACCCATTTCGCTAACAGTCTTACAAAATCACACTCAGTGTCGCTAAAAGATTTTTGGCGAGCCACAGAGCTTGAGAAATTAATCGTGCCATAGATATTTCCAGCCACCCAAACTGGAGCACCTATATAACATTCAAGCTGGCTATTAATGTAACAAGGATGGGAGCTATAAGCTGAATTTTTAATATGATGTACGGCAAAGACATCGCCTGACTTAAGTGTGTCATGACAATAGCAATCGGGCAGATGATATATCTCGCCATCCTTTAGTGTATTGGGTGGAGAATGTTGTATTTTAACGGTATAACTATTGCCTACTATATGACTAATAATGCCAAAAGGTAATTCTAAATATTCCGCCCCTAGACTCAAAGATTCTCGCAATCGCTCCCATGAATCAGAACCGGTAAGCGTGGCAATTTCATTAAGTCGCCCTAAAGCTTTTTGCTGCTTAAGTGCCAAAGCCTCAACACGCTTATGATCATCGATAAGCGTATAAACACCAAGCATATGGGTGGCAAAACCATCAGGGTTTCGTTCGGTAACTTTACCTCGAGTTAAAAACCAGAGGTAATCCCCTTCATGATTTAGGACCCGCTGTTCATCCTCAAACATGCCAGTTTGACCTTTAAGATGTGTCACCAATAAGGCTTTACTCCTACTTCGGTCATCGGGATGAATACGATGCAGCCACTCATCGATTCCATTTTTAGCAATTTTTTCTTTATTGAGCCCCAGCATGCTTACCCAATGATTGGAGAAATCCACTTGACCACTGGCAATATTCCACTCCCAATACCCGCTCTGGCTACTCTCTAAGGCAATTTCTAATCGATTGGTACCACTAACATTATTCTTGCGTAGTTGATCAGTTGAAAAACCGGCTTTAATTAATCGTCGCCAAAATGCGTAGATTATAGAAATAATCAAAATACCCAATAACCATACACACCACCAAAAAATGCGCGTTTCGGTTGGCAAACGATCGACGATAAGAAAATCACTCAATGGTTGAGCTACGATGTAAACCACACTCGATGCCGGTTCTGTAAGGCCAAACAGTTTAAACTGCATCAGAGCGTACTTTTGCCCGTCACTTGACTGATGAAAAAGCACGGATTCGGAGCTCTGGTGTATTCTATGTTTATTTTTCAGAGCCACTAATGCAGCTGTATGCCCCGCCGACAATTGCTGGCCAGTAGGACTCAGTAATAGCCACCCCGTATTAGAATCAGGTTTGAGTGGGGCTGTCACCTTGCCCAGTACAGGAAGTAAGCTGGCCGCACAACCTTGAGCGCTGCTATCACCTTGCCAAATAAGCACACGATAAAAATTTTGTCCACCTGACAACCAAGGGATTTCTTTCAACTGCGAACAGTTAATAAGTGATTGGCGCAATTCGGGGAAAATAAACCAGGCGTCAGTAGGCACCGATTGCCAGTTCATGGCGGAATCGCTATGAAGCTGAATGGCCCCAGGCCACTGTTGAGCAATAAATTGGTGCTTAGTCTCTGCACTTAGCTCCTGCCACCAAGGCGTGTTCACCAGAGACTCTAGCCATTGCCAATGTTGGGTAAACTCACCTTCAACAACATCCATCCGAGATTGCCATTCACTATATATATCGCTCAACCGAGAATCTATTTCTTGCTTTTGTTGACGACTACTATGCCGCTCTACAACGAACAAAAGCGCAGTGAAAACGAGTGTGAAAAGCAACGGATAGAACCAAGGGGCTTGTTGACGCAAGGGTCGCACCATATCCAGTCCAGCTTTATATTTATTCCATTAAAACAAGGGGCTTTTATACTGCCATACTTGAAAATTTTTCTAGTAGGACAGGATAATCTCTGCCCTCAGAACGTTTTAACCTACAACGACCACAGCAGCTCTTTTCTCTTACAAAATCTATCTATACCCCGCGCTAAGGGTTACCGATAAGCGGGATACTCGACAAACGCAACCAACACCATAGCCTAGATGCATTGTAAGCCAGCAGTTGTGTACTAAAAATGCTCTTTAGCCGCCCTCTTTTTTACTATAGCTTATTTATCGGCTTTATCCTGTGCTTTAGCCTTTTCTGCCCGGCGCCTACGCACCTCTTTTGGGTCTGCCGTTAGGGGGCGGTAAATTTCCACTCGATCGCCATTGTGCAAGATGTGCTCACGGGGTGGCTTAAGCCCTTTTATCCCTAATGCTTGACCAAAAATACCCATTTTTGCCGAATCTAGGTCAATCTCAGGAAATTCACGGCTAATGCCCGAGCGCTCTGCCGCCTGATAGGCCGTCGTGCCAGGCTCCACCAACAACTCAATAATTTTTTGTTTCTGGGGTAACGCAAAGGCCACCTCAACGGTAATTAAATCTAAGTCCGCCATACCACTCTCTCAATGTTAATTAGCTCGCAAACTGTTCGCGCGCCCGCCGGCACAAGGCTTTTACCTGTGATTCAACCACTTGCTCGAACATTTTATTGGCCGCAAAGGCCAATAGGGGGTTTTTCATACTAAAATCCAGCTTAAAGGTTACCTTACAAGCATCCCCCACAGGTTCAAATCGCCACTCACCATTAAATTCGCGAAACGGCCCATCGACCAGCTTAAGGGTCATTTTATGTGGAGGCTGTAAGCTGTTGCGGGTGACAAAACTCTGAGTTATGCCCCCTATCCCCAAAGACAGCTCTGCCTCTAACCAATCTTCACCACTTTTTAATATTCGGGCTTTTTGACAGCCATCCATATAGTCTGGATAGGCTTCAATATCATTCACTAACTCAAACATTTGCTGACACGAAAACTCTACACTTTGCGTGCGCTCTATACGATGCCCCACTTTTACCCCGCAAACTTATCAACTATACCCAATACAAACACCACCGCGATCAACATGGGTGACACATATTTCAACACTGTAAGCCAGCGAACAAACCAACGCGAAGAATCCAGTGCCAGCTCACGCCGCAACGGACGTTTTTTCATAAACCATCCGACATAGATTGCCGTCGCCAGCGCACCGAGCGGCAAAAGCACTTGCTCGGTGATAAAGGTGCTGAGATCAAAGGGGGTCATTCCCGCTACCAGCGATAGGTCTTGCCAGCGATTAAGAGAAAACACGGTGGTTAAACCCAGCAGCCAAGCGCAAAAAATAATCAGCAAGTTAGCCGCCACCCGATGAAACCGAAACCTCTCCGTTAAATAGGCCACAGCCGGCTCCAGAAGTGAGATGGTCGAACTCCAGGCCGCCAAGGTCACCAATAAAAAGAAAACCGTGCCGAACACCTCCCCTAAGGGCATAGCGCCAAACACAATCGGTAGGCTGACGAACATCAACCCCGGGCCGGCCCCGGGTTCAACACCCGGATTAGCAAAAACAATGGGGAAAATCACCAGTCCCGCCAATAGAGCGATGGCGGTATCCAAAACCCCAACGGTAGCTGCCGTTTTGAGTATGGATTGATTGTGCGGCATATATGAGCCGTAGGCCATAATCGCGCCCATGCTAAGACTTAACGTAAAAAACGCATGCCCCAAGGCTAACGATAGACCTTCTAAGGAGAGTTGATCAAAACGAAATTTAAACAAAAAGTTAAAGCCCGCCGCAAAGTCACCCGCATAGGCAGCATAGCCTAGCAAGACAACCAACAGACAAAACAACAATGGCATTAAGATACGCACCGCAGTTTCCAAGCCGCGAGTAACACCAAACATAATAATCAGCGCCGTCATACATAAAAACGCCGTTTGCCACTGTACCAGTGTACTGATATCACCTTGTAGAGCCGTAAACGTGTTATTCGCCGCGACCCCATCAAAGCCCTCGAACCCACCGCGGGCGGCGGTGGTCACGTACTCCAGCGTCCAGCCAGCGATCACACTGTAATAGGAGAGGATAATAAACCCGGCCAGGACACCGCTCCAGCCAATCAATGACCAAAGTTTGCTACTGTTCGACTCGCGCGCCACTCGCTGCATAGCCAAAATCGGGCTGGCCCGCCCGCGACGGCCCAACATGATCTCGGCGACCAGCACGGGCAGACCAATTAAGCATATGCACAGTAAGTACATCACGACAAAGGCACCGCCGCCATTCTCGCCGGTAATATAAGGAAACTTCCAAATATTACCCAGACCTACCGCTGAGCCAGTCGCGGCTAATATAAATGTGCCCCTACGTCCCCAAATTGCGTGTTGCTGAGCTTTTCTCACGCCCTACTCCGGTTGTTAAACTCTGATTTTCATGGTTCATTGTACGCCGATAGCATGGCGTTGGTGAAATCGCTATAATGCACGCGCCCACTCATCGATCAGACATTAGACTTTACATGGCAAAAAAGCAGAAAAGCAAAAGCAGCAGCAACACTATTGCGCTGAATAAGAAATCCCGTCACGACTACCAGCTGCAAGATAAGCTGGAAACCGGGATTGCCCTGCTTGGCTGGGAAGTGAAAAGCGCCCGCGAAGGCAAGGTTCAGCTGACCGATACCTATGTCATTTTCCAAAATGGTGAAGCCTGGCTGGTAGGCGCGCAGTTTACTCCCCTTAAAACAGTCTCTACCCATTTTGTGCCCGAGAATAACCGCTCGCGCAAATTGCTGATGCACAGCCGCGAACTGGAAAAATACCAGCGCGCCGCCGAGCAAAAGGGCTTTACCGTGGTCGCTACGGCCATGTACTGGAAACAGCATTTAATTAAGGTTGAAGTGGCACTGGGTAAAGGTAAACAGCTGCACGATAAGCGCGAGACAGAAAAAGAGCGCGACTGGAGCCGCGAAAAACAGCGTTTATTTCAGCACAATCAACGCTAAGGTGCATCCATAAGACCGGGCAGTGACGCCAAGTGGCCCGAGAATGCGCTATCGACCTGCTGCTGGGCATTAAGATTGGTATAGCTAACCCGCTCACTCCAGCGGCGCAGCGACCGGGTTTGCACCAAATCGTAAAGCACCACTTCAACTTGCGCGGAATAGAGCGTGTCGTACTGGCCATAGTACTCAATGGTTTCCCCCCCCAAAGAAGAGGCCGTCACCAGTACAAGGTAGCGTCCACCACTGGCCAATATCGGCTGTTTTAAACTGTTCAAATCCGGTTGTGGCGCTTGCAGAGCTTGCTGTGCACCTGACACAAATGCCGGGTCGAGGCGCTCAATGGATTCTGCGTTAAGTATCTCATCAATACGCTGAGCCAGGGGCCCCACCAGAGCTGCGTCACCGCGGGTGGCGACCATTGCGGCCTCTGGGTTCACTACAGGCTTGGACTGGGTTTCAATAACACTGGGGTTATTCACCTGCGGCGCCAAAGCACTCGGTTGCGCGGCACGGGCCAAGGCTAGATCACCTGAATTATCCACCGCCATTGCTCCCACTAGACTCTCGCCATCATCTACCGCACCCATTGTATTGCCGCTAGGCGGGCTCTGGTTTAAGGCAGCTGGGCTTTGATGCATGCTGGCCGCGCTATCACCCATCATTTGTGACTGCCCACCGGCGAGCTGGTTGCTTGGCTCGCCACTCGGTGTGGCGACCTCGCCCTTCTCTGAAAACTCCTCTTTTGCGGGGATAGAGTCTTCCGATACGGGTATGGAACCTTCCGTGGGCATAGTGTTCTCCGCAGATAATGTGTCCTCAGCGGGCGACACATCACCTGTCGACACATCGCTCTCAACAGAGGCATCCGCCTCAAGTGCCTCTCGACCGCCAGCCACAATGGCGTCAGCAGGAGAATCTGCGTTTTCAACGGTGGTGTTTAGGCCCATATCGGCCACTGCTGGGGCCGTTGTTTGAGGGCCCGCAGGCTCGCTCACCGGCAAGAACTCCAATAAAGGGCCGCGCCATGTGTAAGCCGCCGCACCCGCGCCAACCAAAAATAACAGCAACAACGGCCAGGCCGAGCGGCGCGCTGGGGCCGAGGGCTCAAGCTGAGCACTCGGGGTGGGTTCACCAGCCAAAGGTTGATCGGCCAAAAACCGACTCAAGTCTTCACTCAGCTCGTGGCAAGTTTGGTAGCGGTTGGCTGGGTCTTTCTCGATCATGCGCTGGAGGATGGTTTGTAATCGCAAATCGACACTGGGATTAAGCTCACGAATATCGGGCGCAGGCTTTTCCACCACCTGCAACATCAAGCCCATGGGGCTATCGTGGTCAAAGGGTTTTACCCCGGCCAGCATTTCGAATAAAACCACCCCCAAGCTAAAAATATCGGAGCGTGAATCCACCGTGCGCCCCTGAAACACCTCTGGGCTTACATACCCGGTGGTGCCGACAAACTGGCCCGTTGTGGTCAGCTTGTCGCCAATGTCGCGCGCCAAGGCAATACCAAAATCCGTTAATTTAACGGTATCCGAGGCATCAATCATTAGATTGGAGGGTTTGACATCGCGGTGGATAATGCCCCGGTCATGGGCACAGGCTAAGCCTCTGGCTGCCTGTAATAATAGCTTGGCTGCCTCTTGGGAAGATAAGGTGCCTTTTTCTCGCACCCGGTCGGCCAGCGTCTCCCCTTCTATGCACTCCATAACAAAGTAGGGCAAACCTTCTTGCTCACCGGTGTAGTAAATATGCACGACATTGGGGTGGTTGAGTGCCGCCACGCTTTTTGCTTCGCGCGAGAAACGCCCCACCAGTGACTCATCATCGGCTAAATGCGGAGCCAGCACCTTAATGGCCACATAGCGGTTCAGCGAACTTTCGTAACCGCGATACACCGTGCCCATACCGCCGCGACCCAGCTCAGCCACTACCTCGTAATGACCAAATTTTTGCGTGGCTGGCGCCTTGGCAGGCTCAGGTTGATCACTGATAACGGTTTTGTCTTGATCGCGGTCCACACTAATTCCCTATTACTGGCGAGCTTCTGACCTTTATACTAGCACCAAAAGGCTTAAACCATCAGACAATACGTGACAACTATGGCGCAATCTCGGGGACAATTTTCCAGCAAAATCGGCTTTCTACTAGCGGCGGCCGGCTCTGCGGTGGGGCTGGGCAATATTTGGGGCTTTCCTACTCAAGCTGCCAGCAATGGCGGGGCGGCCTTCTTAGTGGTTTATCTTATCCTGGCGTTTTTATTGGCCTACCCGGCACTCATGGCCGAGCTGACTATTGGCCGGTACAGTAAGGCGAATGTCGTGACTGCGCTGGCCAATCTGAACCCGCGCGCACCTTTCTCCCAACTCGGCTGGCTGGTGGGCTTTGCCGCTGTGGCCGTCGCGGTTATTATTTTAAGTTTTTACGCACTGGTGGCAGGCTGGATGCTCGCGGAGTTTTTCGCCCCGCTTGCGGCTAAGCTCGCCAACCAAGAAGCCAGCCAGTGGTTTAAAACTAGCCACTTTCAACGCGACGCACTGATGTGTGCAGGCATGTCGACATTGACGATTCTGATCATAGCTCGCGGTGTTGAAAATGGCATTGAAGCGTGGTCAACGCGGTTAATGCCGCTACTGTTTTTGATTTTGATTGGCCTGATCGGCTATGTCCTTATGCAGCCGGGGGCAAGCGACGGCCTTAAGGCCTATCTGATTCCCGATATCGGGCGCCTATTGGACCCATCGCTGATACTCAGCGCCATGGGGCAGGCTTTCTTCTCGCTCTCGCTGGGCGTTGGCACTATGCTAATTTACGGCTCCTACCTGCGCGACACCGACAATTTGCCGCGCATGGGGGCATCGGTCACTTTGTTGGATACAGGCTTTGCGTTTACCGCCGGCTTGTTGATTATCCCGGCGATTTACGTCGCCCAAGCCCAAGGAGTGGCGGTATATTCAGACAGCGGTGAGCTGATTGCCGGCCCCGGTTTGATTTTTCAGGTACTACCCGCACTGTTCGCCCATATGGGCGGTGCCGGTGACTGGATGGCCATCGCGTTTTTCGCCCTAATGAGCATCGCCGCCCTCACCTCCGCTATTTCCTTGCTGGAAGTTCCGGTATCGATATGTGTTGAGCGCTGGCAGCTCAGCCGCACCAAAGCCGCCTGGTTGTCCGGTGGTGTTATTTTTAGTTTGAGCGTGCTAATTATCTGGCAGTTTGATGCCCTCTTCTCGCTGGCAATTACCGCCAGCACCGTTTACGGCCAACCGCTACTGGGTGTGACTCTTTGCCTTTTTGCCGGTTGGGTACTGTCACGCAAAAAACTACTGAGCGAACTTGCCAAAGGCCACCCAGAAATAGAGTCCAGCCTGTTTTGGAAAATATGGCCGACCTACGTTCGGTTTGTGTGCCCAGCGTTGATTATTCTGACTTTTGTGCAAAGTTTGCGCTAAAAAAACGGCGCCGATTTTTATCAATCGGCGCCGCCATATTGCACACTGCAAATTGAGCAAATGACATCAACGCTAGCGTTAAAACGCGTAGGTCAAACTAACATTGACCCCATCGTCTAAGCCAAGCTGATAACCGTTGTAATCCTCATCAACACGCGTCACCCACTCAGCACCCAAGCGCAAGCCTTTAAAGTTGCCGCCGGTCACCACGGTATTCACGCCTATGCCTGCGTCGATATACTCACCGCCGTAGTTGGCCTGAATATCACTGGGGCTGCTGTGGTTGTGCGCGCCGTTGTAATGGCCGCTAATCGCATCTTGGTCAGACCACTCCAGGCGCGCCGAAACACTCATCCAGTCCAGCACACGCACTGCACCCCAAGCTGTAGCCGCGGTTTTATCGCCAAAGGCAAAGCCGGAGTCGTTTTCATCTTCCAGGCGAATTTCCGCGTTTAGCTGCGCGCCCCAGCTGACAATACCGCTGTAACCGGTGTAAGTAATCGACGGTAAGGCATCATAGGTGCCGCTGCCCAGTTGCATGCCATAGTGCACAAAAGTACCGTCGGCATTTTTTTCATCCACACTGCCGGTGGGTACACTAATTCCCAGAGTGGTAATCAGCTGATGGTTAGAACCAGGTGTCCAGTTGTACAGTGCACTAACAACCGTATCGCCCCAGCCGGATGTGCCGTGGCTATGGGTGTGCATATCCATATCGTGGGCCATATCATCCATTGCATCCATGGCCGACATTGAATCCATAGCGCCGTGATCATGCCCCGCGGCCCCGGTCGCGGCCATATCCATATCCATGCTCATATACATGGGCATCAGCATTAAGGTGAGGTTATCGGTAGGTGCGTACATAATGTCCAGCATCACCATATCCATAGTCATGCCGGTCGGCATCATACTGTAGCCTTCCATCGCCAGCTCGTGAGCGCCTACCTCTTGATCACCCGTAAATACGCCACTGTAACTGGAATGCAGGTAGCGGTAACCGGTCATTACCTCACCTTTTGCATGGGTGTGGTCTGCCATAACACCTGCAGGGGCATGTGACTCGGGAACCGGAGCACCCTCATGTGCCACAACCGCCGCTGTTGGGGCCAAAAACGCCACCGCCAGACCCAACCTGCTCAATTTATGTTCCATTTTTACTCCCGTACCGTAATGACAATATTGATAGTGCCGTATTCTACCTATAACCTGTCAGGTGAAGATGTGACAGATTGTCGCATACCGCGCACCCGATTAGACTATGCATAAGGAACCTTTCAGGTAGAATCTAAGTCGAATATTAGGTTGTAAACAATAAACCCAACAGGTGTTTTCACACAGATGAACAAATTATTCAAAACAGCGGCCATCTTGGTGTTGATCGGACTGACCGGCTGCGCCGCCACAGGCCCCGACATTCGTACCGATTTCGATCAAAGTGTCGACTTTCAGCAATACCAAACCTTCGGCTTTATCGACCCTCTCGGCACCGATAAAAGCGGCTATTCGACCTTAGTTACCGCCTACTTTAAAGAAGCCGCAACGCAAGAGATGCAAGCTCTGGGCTATCGCTACTCAGAGGCGTCACCCGATTTGCTGGTTAACTTCTTTATGAATACCGAAAACCGCACCGAGGTCCGCTCTGGCCCCAAATTAAGTGCCACCTACAATTATTACTACTATCGCTCGGGCTTATATTTGGGCTTCCCGCTCTACGATCGAGAGCCCGATACACGCGACTATAAAGTCGGCACATTAAATATAGATGTCGTCGACGCTAGCGAAGAGCGTCTAATTTGGGAAGGCATCGCCGAAGGTAAAATGAGTCAAGAGGCGCTCAACAGCCCACGCGAGTCCATTCAAGGCGCGGTACAGCAAATATTCCAACACTACCCCACCGCTCCGCGTCCTGAGAATAACTAGCCCACTCAATGACACGGTCTGCCAACCAGCAGGCCGTCATTACAAGGGGTCTCGCCGAAAGAACATCCAGAGTGCTAGCATCAACAGCACACCTACTGGCAGCAGTGATAGCCACACTTGGGTAGACCAACCATACTGCACCAACACCCAACCGGCCGATAAAGAAGCCAGAGCCTGCAGCGAGAAAACACTAAAATCATTCACCGCCTGAACCTTAAAACGCTCAGCGTTGCTATGGGATTTTGACAACAAAGTCGTACCGGCCAAAAACAGAAAATTCCAACCAATACCAAGCAAAACCAACGCCCACCAATAATGTAAAAGAGCCTGTCCACTAAGAGCGACAATCAACACCCCAATGTAAAGTGCGCCACCGGCCAACATTAACCTCAGCACCCCAAACTTTTGCAACAGAAAACCGGAAAATAACGACGGCAGAAACATGGCCAACAAATGGCTTTGAATCACCCATTTGGCATCCAACAAACTGTGGCCGTGATGACTATGCATACTGATCGGGGTCGAGGTCATTAAAAAACTCATCACCGCATAACCAATGGCCGCCGAAGCCAAGGCGATAATAAACACCGGCTGGCGAATCACCTGCCCTAGTGGTCGGCCACCATCTGGTTCGTCAGTCTTTTGCAACAGTGGATTATGAAACCCGTTAAAAACCAAGGCGGCCAGCCCCACAATAATAAGTAGCAAAATAAACGAGCCACTGTACTGAGCAAAGCCTGGCCAATACCGCCCCCAAGCCCCAAGTTCAGGGCCAATTAGAGCCGAAACAATGCCGCTAAGCATAATCACCGAAACCGCCGGCCCCGCATCAGCAGGATTGCTTAAACTTTCAATAGCCGCAAACCGAAATTGCTGAAAAAATGCCATGGCGCCGCCAATCAATACGGCTCCCAGCAACAAGCAAGTAAAACTATTTAGCTCCGTTGCCAATAGCCCACTCAATGCTCCGCCCCCAACACAAGCAATACCGGTAAAGCCGGCAAAACGACGACCTTTGGCACGCACCAGTAACGCCGCCGGTATAGTCACTATGGCGGTGCCGATAACAGCACACGCCAAAGGCAAAGTTGCCAGTGCCGGATTAGAGGCCAGCTCACTCCCCAATAACCCACTTATCAATACCATGAGCGGTATCGCAGTCATCACCAACGATAACGTGGCCGCTAAAACCCAAAGATTCCTTGGCAAACGCTGTAGTGTATTCATCAATTGTCCTTGCCCTTCGGTTTGCCCGCTTAGAGGGCGTCAATACGCGAGCTAACGTAACCCAACGCGAGTGTTTTTGCACTTTTTAAAACGTATCCCTACTACCGTTTCACAACGATAAAATCATCTTTAACGGAAATCAGTAAAACCAGTACCGAGACACGGACCGGTATCGGCAATGATATGCGCAGACTTAACGGTTTCACGGGTGGAGAAAAACTGCCATTTACCCGCAGCCCCTGTTTATATTATGGAGCGCGGCAAGGTCGAGGCAATCGGCGCTCTCGCCGATCTGAACGAAGACTTAGTGCAAAAATATCTGAGTGCATAGCTGGCAACAGATACTCCGGTAGGTTTCTGTTGCCGATTACCCCCTTGTGCTTGTACAACAGTTTAGCCACCCGCCAACTAAAGCGAATTCCTTTACCTTATATCGAAGAGATAGGTATGATACGGCCCATACAAGGGAGACGCAGCATGGCCAAAATCCACAAGTTTTCAATCGATAGCCTCGATGGCGACACCATCGACTTTGCCAGTTTTGAGGGCAAAGTTTTGCTCTTGGTCAACACTGCCAGTAAGTGCGGTTTAACGCCTCAGTACGAAGGCCTGCAAGCGCTGCATACACAGTACGCCGAACAGGGGCTGGTAATTATTGGTTTCCCCTGTAATCAGTTTGGCGAGCAAGAGCCGGGCGACGCCAAACAAATTCAAAACGGCTGCCTGCTCAACTACGGCGTTGATTTTTTAATGACCGAAAAAATCGACGTTAACGGTGCCAAGGCCCACCCCATTTTTCAGTACTTAAAAGAAGAGTGCCCAGGGTTGGGCGGCAATGACATCAAGTGGAACTTCACCAAATTTTTGATCGCCCGCGATGGCACTCCCCAACGCAGATTCGCCCCCATCACCAAACCGAAAAAATTAGAGGGAAAAATCAAACGCCTGCTAGCGAACTAGCGTTCTGCGTTCTGCGTTCTGCGTTCTGCGTTCTGCGTTCTGCGTTCTGCGTTCTGCGTTCTGCCCCCACCAACCTGGCTAAGTTCACCAAGGCTCTTTCCACGCGGGCATCCCACTTAACCGCGCAGTTTAAGCGCAGGCAGTTATTAAATTTCCCCGTACCGGAAAATAAACCGCCGGGTGCAAAGCTGATACCCTGAGCCAGCGCCGGTTCAATAAGAGCGGTGGTATTAATGTGCCCCGGCAATTCCAGCCACAACACAAAGCCTCCCGTGGGCCGGCTGACCCGAGTTTCGTCGGGAAACAGCTGTGTAACACGCTCCAACATTCGCGCCACAGATACCGCGTGCTCTGCCCGCGACTGACGCATCATCCGCTCATATCGGCTTTTTTCCAGAATATGCGCCATCGCCAATTGCGCGGGGGTGTTCACACACACGGTATTAATAAACTGCAAATATTCGGCGCGCTCAATATTATTGCCCGGCACCAACCAGCCTACCCGCAACCCCGCCGCGAGGGTTTTCGATGACGATGAGCAGTAATAAACCAAGCCTTTGGTGTCCCAACTTTTAATCGGCCGTGGTCGCGGGCCGCAGTGAGGTAGCTCACCGTATATATCATCCTCTACCAGCGGCACCTTGTATTGATACAACAGTTTTAACAGCGCCTGTTTGCGCTCATCGGACAGACACACACCCAGCGGGTTGGAAAAATTCGGCACCATCACACAGGCTGCCACGGGCCACTTCTCCAGCGCCAGCTCCAGTGCCCCAAGCGAGACACCCTGCTCGGGGTCGGTGGGTATTTCCAAGGCTTTCAAGCCTAATGCTTCTACCACCTGCAATAAGCCGTAGTAGATGGGCGACTCCAGTACCACCACATCACCGGGCCGGGTAATCTGTTTTAAAGCAATCGCGACCGACTCCTGACAGCTGTTGGTAATCAACACCTGCTCGGGGCTAACATCGCACTGCAAGCTCGCCAAATGGCGGGCAATTTGGGTGCGCAACTCCGGTGCCCCGGGCGGAAATTCGTAATTTACACAGCGCCTGCGTTGCTCGCGCCAAACTTTTCGGTAAGCCTTTTCGATGGTATGCACGGGCAAAAAATCGGGGTCGGGAATTGCCGTACCCAGATTCACAATATCGGGATTGTTGGCCGACTGAATTAATTGCAGTACTCGCCCCTGGCCCGTTACCGGCTTGGGCGATTTGCTCACGGTGCGCACTCTTGGAGGTTTGCGTTTGAGCGTCTGGGGGCGGACGAAATAGCCCGAGCGCGGCCGCGCCTCCAATAAACCCCGCCGCTCTAGCTCGCGACAAGCGTTCACCGCGGTCGACACACTCACCTGATGCTGCTGGCTCAAACGCCGCACGCCGGGCAAAGCCGTGCCCGAGGGATAAACCTCGTCACCAATCAAGCCCTGCAGGCGGTTGGCTAAATCTTGGTACAACATGGTTAAAACCTCCCTTTGTCCCGATGAACCAGGCCGCTTTTAGGTTTCAAGGCTAGCGCAAAAACGCACCGGTGAGGTGTACAGACACTGATCATCCAAGCAGTACAGATTACAGAAAACGTAGCTGAAGCGTAACAGATAAAAACCTAAGGCCCTGAGCAAGCCGAAGACACTGCGGTCTTCGGCCCGCTTTATTCTGTCGCGCGGAGGGGTTAAAAACCCTCGGGGTTGTTCGATTGCCAGCGCCAAGTATCGGCCGCCATTTGTGCTACATCGCGCTCGGCGCGCCAACCTAACTCTCGCTCGGCTTTGCCGGGGTCGGCCCAGTACTCGGCGATATCGCCGTCGCGGCGAGCTTGAACTTGATAGGGAATGGTTTTACCGCAGGCTTTCTCAAACGCCTGCAGCATTTGCAACACACTGTAACCGCAACCTGTGCCCAAATTATAAACATGGGAACCGGGCTGGCGACTCAGCTGCTCCAGCGCCGCCACATGCCCCTCGGCCAAATCCATCACATGGATATAATCGCGCACGCCGGTGCCATCGCACGTGGGGTAGTCATCGCCAAATACGGCCAGGTGTTCGCGCTTACCCACCGCCACCTGAGCAATAAAGGGCATTAAGTTATTGGGAATACCCTTGGGGTCTTCGCCGATCAATCCACTGGGGTGGGCACCGGCCGGGTTAAAGTAACGCAATAACACCGCGCTTAAGGCAGTGTGGGCCGCAGCGGTATCGCGCAATATGGTTTCTACCATAGCCTTGGTGTGACCATAGGGGTTGGCCGGATAGAGAGCAAAGCTCTCATTAATGGGCACAGATTTAGGCGTGCCGTACACGGTAGCCGACGAGCTAAACACCACACAGTGCACCTGATGGGCCAACATCACCTCGGTTAATATGCGGCTGCCGCAAACGTTAACCTCGTAGTATTTAAGCGGGTTGGCCGTTGACTCTCCCACCGCTTTAAGCCCGGCGAAATGAATCACCGCATCAAAGTTGTGGGCCGAAAAAACCTGATGCAAGGCCGAATGATCACACACATCGCCCTCTACACAGGCAATGGCAGTGCCGCTGATTTGCTCCAGTCTGCGCAACACTTCGGGCTTGCTGTTGCTGAAATTATCAAACACAACCACCTCATGGCCCTGCGCCAACAGAGCCAGGCAGGTGTGTGAACCAATATAGCCCGCGCCGCCGGTTACCAGTACTTTCACAATTATTTCCTCATTATTTTTTCGCCCACTAGGTTATACGCTTTCTTAAAAAGGGGAAAGAAGCAGGCAGCACAGTTACTACTATCACCACCGGTACAGCAGCATTCCAATCGATACTGTACCTATTCAATACCGATTTTCTGCCTCTGTATCCTCCACCCTTTTCGCCCCAATATAGCCTCTATTCAAGAGGAGACTGCATGAGTGACGCACTGTTAACTCAACTAACGATTATCGCCGTTATGACCGGCTCGCCCGGCCCCAACAACTTATTATTGATAACCACCGGCGTACACTTTGGTTTTCACCGTTCACTGCCCTTAGTGGTGGGAATTGTGCTGGGATGCGCCACTATGCTATTGGCAACCACGTTAGGGTTTCATCAGTTATTGCAACAAATACCCGCCAGCAAAATGCTGCTCAGTATTTTCAGCGCAGGCTTCTTAAGTTATCTGGTGGTAAGGCTATGGCGTACGAGCTCACTCAGTGCAAGTCCAGCCTTGGCTCGACCATGGAGAATAAGCGAAGGCGCTGCTTTTCAGTGGGTGAACCCCAAAGCTTGGTTTATGTGCCTAGCGTTGGCCAGTGCCGAGGGTAGCGCAGACACACTGTTTGCAACCGGGCTTTTGATATTACTATTCTGCCTCGTAGCAACCCCATTACTATTGCTGTGGGGGCTAGCCGGCAGCTATTTGACCGCTAAGCTTAACCAGCCGGGCTGGCTGCGCCGCTTTAATCGGCTGATGGCGTTAAGCCTACTCGCCTGCGTCATCAGCTTGCTTGCCGACTTATAAGCGTACTGTTTACCGGTAAACCACTCTACTTTTTATCAACTAAGTGGATAAAGTCACAAATGCGTGAATCCGTGCCAGCTCACGGTAGGCAAATGCTATAATGTCGCTAAACTCATCGTGTTTTCCAACACACTCTCAAAAACCTGTATAGACTGCTTGTTGCCGGATCAACAATAACTCGACAAGGAAGCAGCTGTGAGTAGCCTCAAACGACAGTACCCATTCATGTTTGGCGATACCGATTTACCCACCATAGAATTGTCCAGTGCCAGAGTAAAACTCAGACAATGGCAAACCTCTGACTTACCCGTTTTTGCCGCCCTCAATCGGGACCCGGAGGTGATGGCCTATTGCCCCGACCTACTGAGCCCCACGGCCAGCGATCAGCTCGCCAGCCGATTACAGGCCGACATCGCCAAACGCGGCTGGGGGTTTTGGGCGGCGGAGCTCAAAGCCACGGGTGAGTTTATAGGGTTTGTGGGGCTAAATACGCCCAGTGCCGATTTGCCTTTTAGCCCCTGTGTGGAAATTGGCTGGCGCCTGGCGCGACCCTATTGGCGCAGCGGCTATGCCACCGAAGCGGCCAAAACCGCTCTGAAATTCGGTTTTAACGCCTTAGGGTTGCCCGAGATTGTCGCTTTTACCAGCCAGCAGAATTTTCGCTCGCGCGCGGTCATGCTGCGTTTGGGTATGCACAACACCGAGCAAAACTTTCTCCACCCACACATCGCGCCTGACAGCCCATTGGCCGAGCATGTTTTATTCTCACTACGCGCCGAGAATTACAACCCGGCCACATAGTTGTCGCCCAGCTCAACCTGCATACGTATTCAACCGCAACTGAATACGTATGCAACTGTTGCCCCGCCCCGAGCAGCGTTAATGTTCCTATTGCGTTAGCGCAGAGCTTTCTTAATTAAACGCGCACAACTGTTTAATTCCCTGCCCTGTGCAACGGGGGCCTATGCTGTTTTCACCTCTTGTGTCATATCAGTCCACCCATTAGCGCCACAACATCACACTATCCACAATAAAGATAATAGGAGAGACCTGATGGTTGCTATCAAACGACCTCTACAACAATTGGGCGCCTGCGCCGCACTTGCTCTGGCGAGTCAGTGTGCCAGTGCGGGCACCAGCTTCGTCCATTTATTTGAATGGAGCTGGAACGACATCGCCAACGAGTGCGAAAATTTTCTCGGCCCTAAAGGCTTTGATGCGGTTCAAATTTCACCGGCCAGTGAACACGTTAATATTCACCAGTGGTGGGCCCGCTACCAACCGATTACCTATCAAAGCCTCACCAGTCGCAGCGGCACCGAAGCCGAACTGCAGAGCATGATTAATCGCTGTCACAACGCTGGCGTCAAGATATACGCCGATATTGTCGTCAACCAAATGGCCAACAACCTCGATGCCGGCAATACGGGTATCGGCGGCACACAGTGGGCGCCGCGTAACTACCCGGAGTTTTCCAGCCAGGACTTCCACCCCAGCTGCGACACCAACTATGCCGATGCCAACTCGGTATGGAGTTGCGAGCTGTACAGCATGCCCGATTTAGACCACAGCCTGCCCTATGTGCGCAACACCATTGGCGCTTACATCAAACGCTTAAGTGATATGGGCGTAGACGGTTTTCGCATCGATGCGGCCAAGCATATGCCGCCAGCCGACATTCAGAGCTTTTTACAGGCCGCCGGTAACCCCTGGGCCTTTTTGGAAGTGATTGGCGCGGCGGGCGAGGCAAGCGAAATTCAACCGCCCAACTACACCCATATGGGCCCGGTGACCGAAATGGCCTACGGCCCTGCGGTAGCGGGTAACTTTAACGGCCAAATTAAAAACCTGCGCACCTTAGGGCCCGGTTGGGGGCTACTGCCGTCATCCGATGCGCTGGTGTTTATCGACAACCACGACCGCGAGCGCGGCCATGGCGGTGGCGGCAACCTGACTTACAAAGACGGGGCGACCTATAACCTCGCCAATGTCTTTATGTTGGCCTTCCCTTACGGCTACCCCAAGATTATGTCCGGCTATTCGTTCACCGACACCGATGCAGGCCCTCCGGCCCCGGGCGGTTGTGATGCGAGCGGCTGGGTGTGCCAGCACCGCTGGGCCAATATCGCCAATATGGTTGGCTTTCGCAATGCCACCGTAGACGCCTGGAGTGTCGACAACTGGTGGGACAACGGCGATAACGCCATCGCCTTCGGCCGCGGCGACAAAGGTTTTGTGGTGATTAACAACCAGAACGGCAGTATCAATCAAACCCTGCAAACAGGCCTGGCCGCCGGTGATTACTGCAATATTTTAGCCGCAGCCGACCCGTGCAGTGGCCAAATCATCACCGTCGATAATCAGGGCTTTGCTCACTTTAGCGTGCCCGCCAAATCCGCTGCTGCGATTCATCTGGCCGCCGGCGAAGAGGGCAATCAATCCCCCACCGCGGTTATCGATAATGCGCCCATCAGCGTCGCCATCGGCCAGAGCTTCACCCTCAGTGGCAGCGCCTCGCTCGACCCAGATGGCAGTATCGTCAACTACCAATGGAGCAACGGCGCCACCACCCCAGAGGCCAGCTTCACCCTCAATAGCGCGGGTCAACACACTTTGCAGCTAACCGTGACTGACAACCAAGGTGCCCAGCACAGCGCCAGCGTCAGTGTCGAGGCACAGTCGGCCAGCGGCTATACCGCCAACTTTACCAGCCTATATTTGCGCGGCACCCACAACCAATGGCAAACCAGTGCTATGGCGCTAGTGGCCGACCACACTTGGCAGGTCGATGTTCTGTTTGATGGCCAGAGCAACCAGCGTTTTAAGCTCGACGTGTACGGTGACTGGAGCCAAAATTACGGCGATAACAATGCCGACGGTACTCTCGAAGCAAGCGGTGGCGATATTGCTACCGCAGTGTCCGGCCACTACCGCCTAACGGTAAACGACCAAAACTTAAGCTATCAGCTCGATGCTTTGGGGGGGCTTTAGCAGTCAGTGGAATCAGGTATACGCCCGTGGCACCTTTAACAATTGGGGCTGTACAGCAATGACTCTGAGCGCTGACAACACCTGGACGACCAAGTGAACCTAAACGGTGCGAGCAATCAACGCTATAAATTTGATCGGTACTGCGACTGGAGTGAAAACTACGGCGATGACAACGCCGACGGCACTGTAGACAACGATGGTGCCGATATCTATTCGACTGCCACAGGCAGCGCTACGCTCGAGCTAAACGACAGCAGCTTGCAGCACAGCTTGTACTAAGACGTTTCGCGCTTTTATCTATGCAAAAAAAACGCCGGCCACTGGGCCGGCGTTTTTTTGTTGGCAGCTTTATTACTCAGGTTTAACAAAGCGCAGTGTCATGCGATCACTCTCGCCAATGGCCTCATACTTGGCGCGGTCGGTATCACCCAAACGGTACGAGGGCGGCAGCGTCCACACACCTTTTTCATGCTGGGCGGTATCTTTCGGGTTGGCGTTAACTTCCGACTGAGCATCCAACACAAGCCCCGCCGCCTCGGCCACTTTAACCACCGTGCTGGTTTTAATATAGCCGCTGTGATCTTGCGCCTCGTCGGCGTAATCTTCCGGTAAGCGGTGATCCACCACCCCAAGCACACCACCGGGTTTTAACGCTTTATAAAAAGCATCAAAGGCCAGTGCCACTTTCTCTTCGCCACCGCCGCGCATATACCAGTTGTGTACATTGCGGAAGGTTAACACCATATCAGCGCTGCCCGCCGGGGCAATATCGAGCTTATTGGGCAATTCAAATTGAGTGACCTGTGTTTGATCATACAACTCGGGGTTGGCGGCCAATTTTGTATCAAAGCCCGCGCGCGAGCGCTGGTAGTAGGCCACGCTGGAATTGGGGTCAAAGTGAGCGGCGTAGTAGGTGCCGGTATCGCGCAAATAAGGCGCTAAAATTTCGGTGTACCAACCGCCGCCGGGGGCAATTTCAACCACCGTCATGTCGGGCTCTAAGCCAAAAAAGGACAGGGTTTCGCCGGGGTGGCGGGATTCGTCGCGGGCACTGTTTTCGGCGCGGTGCTCACCCGCCAATACGTGCTGCATTTTTTCGTCGTCGGCGGCGGCCCAGCTGCTGGCCGTTACCGTTAATACCGCCAAGGCGGTTTTTATTCCAGTGAAAATGGTCATGCGCAGTCCCTCAGTTATTATTCCTACGAATACAGGCCGTAGTCATCGTAATGCTATATGGTGACGAAACGGCTCAACACAAGCTTTACGCTACCACATGAGGTTCTCACGCCGAACACTTTTTCAGTGAATAAAAGTTAATGGGAATATCATCGCGGTGTTGATCCAGTGTAAAGCCGGCCTCGGCAAATGCCGCCGGTTTATCCAACTGGTGCCAAGCCATCACAAACGGCTCGTGAACACGATCTGCGAGCGATTTAAAATACAAGTGGCGCCAACCGGCCGGGCGCAACAAATTCGACAACTTTACCGGCTTTAGCTGATTTTCAGAGGGTTCGGTAATCAACAGTCGCCCGCCTGGGCGCAACACGCGATAGGCCTCGGCCAGGGCTTGGCGGGCGTATTTGGGAGGCATTTCATGCAATAAAAAGCTCACCACCACCGCATCAAATCGCTCATTATTAAACGGCAGGCTCTCCGCCGGAGACTGAATAAAATTGACCTCGGGGTAATCGGTGGCGGCATGCTTGAGTAAATAGGGCGATACATCGGCCCCCCACACATCGGCCACCCCCAAGCGTTTGACCGCCGCCGCCAGTTTGCCGCCGCCGGTCCCCAAATCGAGCACAGCCTCGCAATCGGCCACCCGGCTGGCAATTTCACTGCGAATACGGTGCATATGGCCCAGCATGGCCCGGTCAAATCCGGTGATGTAACCGCGGGCGATTTTGCTGGAATAGTTGCCATTGGGCAGGCTGTGAAACTCCTGCAGAGCGTACTTGGGAATAGACCGAAACAAGGCGTGCTCTCGGTCAACCTCAACCCGCTGACGCTCTCCCTGCAACGCTTTAAAAAAGCGCCACAACCCGCTCGGGCGGGTCAGGTCCAGCTCATCGGCCCAAGTAGGCGCAAGCTCCAGACTGCCCCAATCGGGCACCTGTGGGTCTTGCGGTATTGTTTTACACACTGTGTTCATCTGGCTGACTGTTTATTTTACATAAACGCAGAGGATAAAAGCCTGCAGGCTAAAAATCCAGCCGTTATACTCAAAGCGTTATTAAATAGCGCTATTTTTAGCCCAACCAGAGAGGGACACTCCCATGAAAATTTTTGCTATCACCACCCTAGCCTGCGCCCTGGCGCTGCCCTGCATTGCCCAAGCCGATGAAATCACCGATGCCGTAGACGAAGCCTTAACAGCCTATAAAGACGGCCAGCTGTCCGAGGCCGTTAGCCAACTGGATTACGCAGCGGGCTTAATTCGCCAACAAAAAGCCGAGGCCATTCTCGCCGTTTACCCAGACCCGCTCAGTGGCTGGAGCGCCGATGAGCCCGAAAGCCAGTCCAGCGGCGGTATGATGATGGGCGGTGGCATTACCGCAAGCCGCACCTACCGCCAGGGAGATAACCGCATCAACATCGATCTGGTCACCGACTCCCCCATGCTGCAATCCATGATGGCCATGTTCAACAACCCCTCCCTCATTACCATGGGCGGCGGCAAACTGATTAAAATACAGGGCCATAAAGCGATTTTTAACAACCAAAATGAAGACTCTGAAATCATGCTGATCGTAAACGGCAACGCCATGTTCACCCTAAAAGCCCGCGGCGCCAGTGACGACGACCTTAAGGCCTATGGTGAAGCGTTGAATTTGGAAGCTCTGTAACGCTGGACGCTGGACGCTGGACGCTGGACGCTGGACGCTGGACGCTGGACGCTGGACGCTGGACGCTGGACGCTGG
>NZ_JAUOSC010001898.1:0-229 GCF_030548285.1 Gilvimarinus sp. 1_MG-2023 | reverse complement strand
GGCTTGAACGTGAACTGGCCAAGCTTTGTCGCCGTGTAGTCAAGACCAATATGCTGAGCCAGACAACCGCTACCTGCGTGATTACCGAAGAGTTGCTGGAAGAATTCCTCGGTGTTACCAAATACAGCTACGGCCTGGCTGGAGCCAGTAACGAAGTTGGACAAGTAACCGGACTGGCCTGGACATCGGTCGGTGGCGAATTATTGACACTGGAAGCGGCGGCCACTCC
>NZ_JAUOSC010001897.1:0-229 GCF_030548285.1 Gilvimarinus sp. 1_MG-2023 | reverse complement strand
CCACAGACCTGGCGCGATTTTGACCACCAGAGCGTACAGTCCGTGTATGTCGTCAAAGGCAAACACCGGGCGACGGTACTGGCAGACAAGTTTAATGAAGACTACTTTGAAGTCCTGCTGAGTATTCCGGGTAAGACGGCGGCCAAAACCTATGAAGAATGGTCAGCCACCCGACAGGCAGCGGGCAAGTCGCTCACGCTGAAATGATCGTATGATCGATCCGCTCAGG
>NZ_JAUOSC010001896.1:0-229 GCF_030548285.1 Gilvimarinus sp. 1_MG-2023 | reverse complement strand
ACCACAGCGTGAACAAAAATAGCGCTGCTTGCCAGGTGATGATTCATACGCCGTCAACGATTCACGCCCCGACACCACAAAATCCGCATCGGCAACCGCCGCTACACTGGAAAAAGCCGCCGCATGTGCCTTGCGGCATGTAACACAATGACAATGAACGATATCCCCGACCTTGCCAGTAATGGTGTACGTTACTGCGCCACAAAGGCAGCTCCCTGTGATCATTACG
>NZ_JAUOSC010001895.1:0-229 GCF_030548285.1 Gilvimarinus sp. 1_MG-2023 | reverse complement strand
GGACAGAGACCCCATGCACAACAAAACCATCGCCCAGATAGCCCGCGACCTGGCCGCGGGCGAATATTCCAGCGTTGAAGTGACCCAGTCGTACCTGGATCGCATCCAACAACTGGATCATAACTACAACAGCTTTATTACCGTGACGGCCGAACAAGCACTGGCACAGGCCGCCGCCGCCGATGCCATGCGGGCAGCGGGCAACGCTACCCCCTGGACAGGCGTTCCC
>NZ_JAUOSC010001894.1:0-230 GCF_030548285.1 Gilvimarinus sp. 1_MG-2023 | reverse complement strand
GGCCTGGAAAGAACCGATAGAAGACATAGGCAGCTGGGATAACAACACGGTCTTTCGTATCAAGCAATGGCCTCGTCTCGGCCAGTGGTACACAGAGCCAGCCATGTTTCAGTTGTCGGCCCTCTACGGCAAGAAATTCGCCTCGTTAAAAAGTGGCGAACAGCTCAGTGGCTTGCCCAGCAATCAGGTAGCTGCTTTTTTGCGAGCCTGTACCGTCGCCCGGTTGGGAG
>NZ_JAUOSC010001893.1:0-230 GCF_030548285.1 Gilvimarinus sp. 1_MG-2023 | reverse complement strand
GGGGAGCTGGAGGCGAGTATAATGGAGCGCAGTGGTTTAGTAGACTCTGTAGCAGGGCCGGTTATTGTAACAATTCATGCTTTTGTTCTGTGTTTTGCCTTTGTCACTGAGCAATGGCACTGGAATGTGGCAAAAACCGGGTTTAATTTTAGAATTTTGTGCGATTTCCCTTTGACAGTATTTGGTTTTATCCCTATTATTGCGCGCTTTTGTCTCTAGCAACTACTAGT
>NZ_JAUOSC010001892.1:0-230 GCF_030548285.1 Gilvimarinus sp. 1_MG-2023 | reverse complement strand
CGCACGTAGTGCTGGATTGCGTCGGCCTTGACCCACGTCAGGAATGGCATGGCGCAGGACCAGACGCGCGGGCGTGAACGGACAAAGTCACGGAGTTGGCCGTCCTCGGCGCGGTCGATGGAGCCTAGCTCCGACTCCTCCACGCGAACGCTGCCGGCCAGGACCGGAATCTCAAAGCCATCAATCCGCAGAAACTCGCCGCTCATCTCTCACGTCCTCGATGCGAAGGC
>NZ_JAUOSC010001891.1:0-230 GCF_030548285.1 Gilvimarinus sp. 1_MG-2023 | reverse complement strand
CCTCAAGGAAGAGGGTTTTTAGAAAATGTAGGAGGAACTTATAAAGGAGATCCTGCGTTTGAAATGGGAGGATACAAAAGTCACAAAGGAGGATATAGAGCCCCATTTAGCAATCCGTTTATTATTAATAAACCATCGGATGAATGTCTAACAGATAGATTAACAGATGAGGCTATTTACTTTATAGGTCAAAATAAAAACGAACCCTTTTTTATCAATTTAGATTATTA
>NZ_JAUOSC010001890.1:0-230 GCF_030548285.1 Gilvimarinus sp. 1_MG-2023 | reverse complement strand
GAACAGCAGAAAACAGCGAGAGAGAAACAAAAACGGATGGCACCAGGCCATCCGCTTATGATTAACCGGATCGATCAGACAGTATTACTTAGCAGCTTCCAGCGCTGTTTTCACCCAGCCATCAAAGGTTTTTTGATTGGCCTCGATCCACAAGTCAGCATGACGCTCAATCGCCGCGACAGAATCATCGCCATTGGCAATCATCATGTTTTCTGCACTAACGGCATTGA
>NZ_JAUOSC010001889.1:0-230 GCF_030548285.1 Gilvimarinus sp. 1_MG-2023 | reverse complement strand
AGCAATCCCAGCGTGCTGCTGCTGGACGAACCCACCGAAGGCATCCAGCCCAGCATCATCAAGGAAATGGCGCGCACCCTGCGCACGATCCGCGACCAGCGCAAATTGTCGATCATCGTTTCTGAGCAGGTGCTCAGTTTCGCCCTGGACGTCGCCGATCGCATCCTGGTGATCGAGAAAGGCAACATCGTCCTCGACGTGCCTGTCGAGGAGGCCGATCAGGCCACCAT
>NZ_JAUOSC010000189.1:0-426 GCF_030548285.1 Gilvimarinus sp. 1_MG-2023 | reverse complement strand
CCAACCCATTGGTTGCATCACATTCTTGCCTAGCATGCGCTGGTAGCGGGAGATGACGTCACCGATGGTGTAGTTACGGACATGGCCCATGTGCAGTCGGCCGCTGGGGTAGGGGAACATTGACAGGCAGTAGAATTTTTCTTTGCTGGCATCGGCCACTGCGCGGAATACCTGATTTTCTTGCCACTGTTGCTGGACAGCGGGTTCAATGTCGTGGGGAGCGTAAGTCTCTTGCATCATGTTGGTTTTGACGTCGGGTACGTGATTGGGAAAGTAGGAAAGGGAGTTTAACCGAATGCGCCCGGCGCGAACACCGACTGAACCGCGGAGTCTGTTGATTGGGCCAGAGGACAATGCGTGACAATGTCGCGTTCGACGTATTCTGAACGACCGTGCTCCAATAGGCCTGTTGACTCAGGTCAGTAG
>NZ_JAUOSC010001888.1:0-230 GCF_030548285.1 Gilvimarinus sp. 1_MG-2023 | reverse complement strand
GGTTTTGACTGGTCACGCGCTCTGGCTCGGAGCGGGTTTCGTCCAGCCCCCATGCCTGCGCCGCTAAAATCACGTTAACGGCTTGCACCAGGTTCAGCGCCTGGCTGTTACGATCAGATCGGGGCGCGTCTTTGGTGACGACAAAGGCACCCCAGCGCAGCGGCGCGAACGTGCTGCCTTCGTTGATGGGCTGACCAACCCCTAAGCAAGCGATATACACAGCCGGGCAA
>NZ_JAUOSC010001887.1:0-230 GCF_030548285.1 Gilvimarinus sp. 1_MG-2023 | reverse complement strand
GTCCCCACGGGGTGCATTGGCGTTGTTACAAGCGGCCAGAGCCTGGGCTCTGGTAAGTGAGCGTTCGCACGTTTTGCCTGAAGATATTCAGGCAGTGCTGCCAGCGGTGGTGGATCACCGCCTGGCAGATGCCGCCGACGGTGGCGGGCATAGTGTTTCGGCCCGGATGCTGAGCTCGGTTGCGGTGTTGGTGTAGCCGTGTCGGTGTTAGTTGATCGTCTGTTTGGCGA
>NZ_JAUOSC010001886.1:0-230 GCF_030548285.1 Gilvimarinus sp. 1_MG-2023 | reverse complement strand
CGTCCGTACGGTCGCAGAACGGTTGGGCTGCTTGCACCCGGCCGGGCTGGTGATACTGGTCGCAGGCACCAATGGCAAAGGCACAACCTCAGCATTGATGAGTGCCTTGTTGTCACGTCAGGGATTTTCGGTCGGTTGTTATAATTCGCCGCATATTCTGCGCTACAACGAGCGTGTGTCGGTAAACGGCAACGATATATCGGATGCGGATCTGTGCCAGTCATTTGCAC
>NZ_JAUOSC010001885.1:0-230 GCF_030548285.1 Gilvimarinus sp. 1_MG-2023 | reverse complement strand
CTTATACGCTGTTATGCCAGTAGCTGGTATCCTGTCAGACGGTATCACGATGGGACTTACTGCTTTAATTGATACAGGTGGAGCGATAGCAGGAGCAGTTCTAGCTGGATTTTTCCTGCCATTAGTTATGGTTGGTTTACATCACGGTCTAGCGCCTATTCATCTTGAGTTAATTAATGTATATAATGAGACGGCATTGTTAACCATTTTAGCGATGGGTGGAGCTGGAC
>NZ_JAUOSC010001884.1:0-230 GCF_030548285.1 Gilvimarinus sp. 1_MG-2023 | reverse complement strand
CTCCAAGGCATTACGTCACGCCGTCAAACAGATTATTCAGTTTAATACCAATAATATGTTCCGGGAGATTGGTGAGCCACGCTGGTTCTCATTTCCACAGGTATTAAAAAGTGCCGAAAAAGTCATTGGCAAGCAGGTCAAGTTGCGTACCGAGTTTTACGGTCGCAACCGTATTAACGTATACACAGGCAAAGCCCGTTTTGCAGATGCCAATACGGTAGATGTATATC
>NZ_JAUOSC010001883.1:0-230 GCF_030548285.1 Gilvimarinus sp. 1_MG-2023 | reverse complement strand
GTTCTCAGGTGCGGGTCAAAGACGTTGCCAGAGTGGAACTGGGGGCCGAAAGCTATGCGGTCGACAGTCGTTATAATGGCAAACCGGCCACCGGCCTGGGGATTCAGTTGGCCAGTGGTGCCAATGCACTGGATACGGCAGCGGCTGTACGTGAGCGTTTGGCAGAGCTGCAGCCGTTTTTCCCACCGGGGCTGGAAATTGTTTATCCCTTTGATACCACACCGTTCGTA
>NZ_JAUOSC010001882.1:0-230 GCF_030548285.1 Gilvimarinus sp. 1_MG-2023 | reverse complement strand
GTCACGCATATAGGAGACGGTGGCGTCATCAAACAAGGCGGCTTCGTGAGGGTGAACCCCCAGAGTGGCGTAGACATCATCGTGGGCCAGCGCCAGTGCCAGCGCCGTTGGCATATTGTCGGGCTGAACGCTGATTGTCATAAAACGTTCAACCCCAATGGCGCGGGCTTCCGCCAGAATAGTGTCTGCCGGTGCCTCTTTGAGGTAGTCGAGATGAAAATGTGTTTCGA
>NZ_JAUOSC010001881.1:0-230 GCF_030548285.1 Gilvimarinus sp. 1_MG-2023 | reverse complement strand
AATCGACACCGTATCACCCTTGCCAATTCCTCGTTTGCGCAAAGCACTGGCCAGCTGCACACAACGGCGATAGGTTTCATCCCAGTTACGGCGCACATCCCCATGAATCACTGCCGGTCGCTGCGGATAGACCAGCGCTGCCCGTTGCAGATATGACAGCGGACTGAGCGCCTGATAGTTGGCAGCTGCCGCGTCGAGGTGTTGGTCATAGATATTGTCAGTCATCGTAT
>NZ_JAUOSC010001880.1:0-230 GCF_030548285.1 Gilvimarinus sp. 1_MG-2023 | reverse complement strand
GACCAGCTTACCGCCTGATCAGTATCGACGAACAGCACCACATGATAATGATTCGACATCACCGCATAAGCAGCGACCTGAATGGCGAATATTTGAGGCAAGGCCAATAAACGCGCTTCCAGCCAGCCACGACGGTGTTCATAGCAAGCGCCGGAGAGCTGGTCTGTACCGCAAAGAAAGGCACGGCGGACGCAGCGAGAAACGCAGTGATATCAAGGGGTGGCCTCGAC
>NZ_JAUOSC010001879.1:0-230 GCF_030548285.1 Gilvimarinus sp. 1_MG-2023 | reverse complement strand
CTACAACAATGGTAATAACCATTGATCGCCCCGATGAAATAAACCCCAATATTTCACTTTTTCACCCACGTGCTTTTGAACAGACTATAGGCGACTTTCTTACCTTTCTTAGGGGCGATGTAGTAAGCAGCGATATGCAGGAATGGCACGCGCCGGTACAGTGGCAACCAATACCTAGAATAAATAATATTTGCGCAAAATTTCAAATACGCTCTGCCTATGATGCTAAC
>NZ_JAUOSC010000188.1:0-427 GCF_030548285.1 Gilvimarinus sp. 1_MG-2023 | reverse complement strand
CTGCGCGCATCTGGATATTGCAGGCACCGCCTGGGTTGGTGGTAAAGCCAAGGGCGCCACCGGTCGCCCGGTCAGCCTGCTGGTAAACTACTTGCTGAATAAATAAATATTCAGTTCCGGGAGTGCACCTCACGGTGGGCACTCCCGGCCTGCTCAAATACCGGCCTGCCCAGCCCCCCCCCGATATATCGCCAGCAAAACTATTCTGCATGTCCCGACACCGGACTATTATCCAGCACAAAATCCACAAAGGCCTGATTGGCTTTTGACAGATAACCATCCTTACGCCAGGCCAGACACAGATCGAGCACAATGGGCGGATCAAACGACAGCGTCACCAACTCCGGATCATCTTCCGTGGCCATCCGTAACAACGTCGAAATACCAAACCCCTGTTTGACGATAGAGCGAATCAGCGGCAACAGGT
>NZ_JAUOSC010001878.1:0-230 GCF_030548285.1 Gilvimarinus sp. 1_MG-2023 | reverse complement strand
GTATATTGTCGACGACCTGACTGGCAATACGCATGGCGTCAACCAGGGGAACCCCGGAGCTGGTCAGAATCGCCAGCGTGCTGCCAAAACGGGCGGTATTGGCGTCCTTGGCAAAACCACCGATGCCCGGTACGGCAAGCATGAAACGGTGATATTTTTCACGGAATGCCGGACTTCTCATAGCCTGGCCAAACAGTACCGCCACCGCCACCACCGCCAGTAAAATATAC
>NZ_JAUOSC010001877.1:0-230 GCF_030548285.1 Gilvimarinus sp. 1_MG-2023 | reverse complement strand
CCCACCGCTCCACCGCTGTAATAAGGCGACTGTTCCCATACCACCTTGAGTACCACCAGTCCGGCAAACAGCATCGCCATACGGCGGCTATATCCAAGCGCAACAAATGGAGCCACCATCAACATGCCATGCAACACCCCGGACAAACCCACATAGCGCTGCAGATCCCCGGCATACAGCATCAATCCCAGTCCAACAACACCACTGCACCAGAGCAACATCCCTACGAA
>NZ_JAUOSC010001876.1:0-230 GCF_030548285.1 Gilvimarinus sp. 1_MG-2023 | reverse complement strand
GGCACGGGCTTCGTCTTCGTAACCCGAATTCCAGGCGGGCTGGCCGCAGCAGGTTTGGCCTTGAGGAAAAACGACCTCAACGCCCAGTTGGCGCAGCACCGTAATGGCATCCATTCCGGCGTGCGGAAAAAAGCTGTCAACGAGGCAGGTACCCATCAAATAAACCTGCGTCGGCTTGGCCGGGCAGGTTCTCTGTATGGGTGAAGAAGTAATGGTCATAACGACTCCAC
>NZ_JAUOSC010001875.1:0-230 GCF_030548285.1 Gilvimarinus sp. 1_MG-2023 | reverse complement strand
ATCCTATTGCGATTGCCTGGTCAATGGCCGATGGCATGATCAAAACCACCCTGCTCCAGCCCGATGATGGTTGGGATGACTGGGATTACGCCCTCGAGGACATTCACGGCATCAGCCAGGATACGCTCTATCAGCGCGGCGAAACCACCTGGGCCGTCGTGCGAGAGCTGGAAAACGATCTGGAACAAACCTTCCTGATGACCGACGATCCCGAGCGCATAGAACCCTTG
>NZ_JAUOSC010001874.1:0-230 GCF_030548285.1 Gilvimarinus sp. 1_MG-2023 | reverse complement strand
CATTGGGGGCAAAATCCTTCAGGGCGGAAGAAATACGGCCAATCAGGGGAACGCCAAACTTGAGCTCTTTATAGCCGGGTAATGGCATACCGGGCAGCAAGGTTGTGTGCAGGTCATGAGTATTGACCGGTTGTTCATGACGGTATTGCCGAGGACGGATGATCTGCACCTGGATACCACGTGCACGCATGCCTTCAACCAGTTGCGACAGAGTATGTGCAACGCCATTG
>NZ_JAUOSC010001873.1:0-230 GCF_030548285.1 Gilvimarinus sp. 1_MG-2023 | reverse complement strand
CCCTCTGTGGCGGTTCGTAACGCAAGGATACGGACAGCGCCGTTCTCCTGCTACTCCATGCCTTGGCAATATCCTGGAACAGATAAAAGCGCAAGGATGCCGGTGTCTGGCTATACAGTTCAAGACGCTCGCTGCAGGTTGAAGATGGTGATTGGTTACTTGCTCAGGTCTTTGCGGCAGCGTTGATCTAACTGTCGAATAAAATCAAGCGCTTGTTGCAGCTCTTGTGC
>NZ_JAUOSC010001872.1:0-230 GCF_030548285.1 Gilvimarinus sp. 1_MG-2023 | reverse complement strand
GTCTTGCAGCTGTTCTGCCGGCACGACCGCACGATAGGCAACCACACCGGTAAAGCGCGGCTGTTCGGCCCCAAACAAATAAGCACGAACCGCGGAGTGAATACCGTCGGCACCGATCACCACATCCAGTTCATCGCAGCGGCCGCTGGTGGTGGTTACACGCACACCGGCACCGGGCAGTTCTGTGATTTGATCGATACGGGCGTTGAAGACGACATTCTGGATATCAA
>NZ_JAUOSC010001871.1:0-230 GCF_030548285.1 Gilvimarinus sp. 1_MG-2023 | reverse complement strand
GTACAACGACATCGAGCACCCGATTGCCTTGCAATTGGGCGGCAGCAATCCGGACGAGCTGGCCCAATGCGCTCGTTTTGCTGAAGACTGGGGTTACGATGAAGTGAACCTGAATGTCGGCTGCCCCAGCGACCGGGTACAGAACAACATGATTGGCGCTTGCCTGATGGGTCATCCGCAACTGGTCGCCGACTGCGTCAAGGCCATGCAAGACCACTGCTCCATTCCGG
>NZ_JAUOSC010001870.1:0-230 GCF_030548285.1 Gilvimarinus sp. 1_MG-2023 | reverse complement strand
GCAGAAGCCAGAATAATGGCATCAAATTCACCGGCATCGAGTTTGCCCAGGCGCGTCTGGACGTTGCCACGCAGGGAGCGAATCTGTAAATCCGGCCGCTGTTGTTGCAACTGACACTGGCGCCGCAGGCTTGAGGTACCAACAACTGCCCCTTGTGGCAGTTCGTCGACACTGCTGTAGTTATTGGAGACAAAAGCGTCCAGCGGGGTTTCCCGCTCACAAATCACGCC
>NZ_JAUOSC010001869.1:0-230 GCF_030548285.1 Gilvimarinus sp. 1_MG-2023 | reverse complement strand
GACCAGGGCCGTGGATAACAGTGCCAGGGCGGGCTCAAAACCCAAAGCCGCTGCAACGACCAAAACTGCCAAGCCGTCTCCCAAGCGTGCCCAAGCGCCGAAAAAACACACCACGGCCAAAAAAGCGCCAACGGCCAAGAAAGCCTCAACGTCGGGGGCCGGTAAACCGTCACGCTGGCGTACTGCCTGGCGCATCAGCTGGCAGCTGGGGCTGGTTGGTATGCTGGTAC
>NZ_JAUOSC010000187.1:0-428 GCF_030548285.1 Gilvimarinus sp. 1_MG-2023 | reverse complement strand
ACAGTTTGTATCCCGGCTGGAAGACTTCCCTGCCGATCGCTGGAAGCTGCTGATTGACGTTATGCTGGTCGGCCCGGCGATGTTGTCACGCGCATTGCTACCCGCCATGCGTGAACAAGGATTCGGCCGCATCATCAATATTGGCTCAATTCATAGCCTGGTCGCTTCGCCATACAAATCGGCTTATGTCGCTGCCAAACATGGCCTGATTGGTTTTTCCAAAACCCTGGCGCTGGAAACCGGTGATACCGACATCACGGTCAATACCATTTGTCCGTCGTACGTCAAAACCCCGCTGGTCGAAAAGCAGATTGCCGCCCAGGCCAAGGAAAACGGTATTTCTGAAGAAGAAGTGATCAACAAGATCATGCTGGAACCCATGCCGAAAAAACAATTTATCGATATCTCGGAAATTGCTGGCACCGTGG
>NZ_JAUOSC010001868.1:0-230 GCF_030548285.1 Gilvimarinus sp. 1_MG-2023 | reverse complement strand
GCTGAATAGAGAGACAACGGATGACCAAATCAATATCACTGCCCAGGCTGCTATTGGTCGAAGACAGTCAATCAACGGCCATGGTTTATGCGACGTATCTGGAACATCTGTTTGACGTCACCGTGGTGTATACCGGCTCAGATGCCATCGATGCGCTGCATCGTCATCGTTTTCAGCTGGCGGTTATGGATGTGCAATTACCGGATATCTCTGGTCTGGAGGTATTGAAA
>NZ_JAUOSC010001867.1:0-230 GCF_030548285.1 Gilvimarinus sp. 1_MG-2023 | reverse complement strand
GGATAATACCGTTCTTGTCGTTGCGGTAGCGGACTTGACCCGCTTTTGCGTTTTTGACAGCAGTGGCAACGTCAGGAGTCACAGTACCAACCTTCGGGTTAGGCATCAGGCCACGTGGACCCAGAATCTGACCCAATTGACCGACAACACGCATCGCATCAGGAGAAGCGCTCACGACATCAAAGGCCAAATCACCAACTTTGATCTTGGCAGCCAGATCGTCCATACCT
>NZ_JAUOSC010001866.1:0-230 GCF_030548285.1 Gilvimarinus sp. 1_MG-2023 | reverse complement strand
CTGCAATTATTATGGATAACCGAACAGCAACAAGGCGCAGACAGCTTCGATAGCGACCAACCCATCCTGCTGCCACGGCCCTGAATCCGGCTACCTGCCTGATCATCAGCTGACGCCATCGTCCTCGGTGGCTCTGGTGTCAGCTCTGCTCCTCACCCTGAAAATTACCAGCCATCAAGCGAGCAAGCCGCTGGAATTCAGCCCTCTCTGAGGGCTGAAGACCTTTGGTC
>NZ_JAUOSC010001865.1:0-230 GCF_030548285.1 Gilvimarinus sp. 1_MG-2023 | reverse complement strand
AACCTTGCGAATCTCTTCCCGGGCGGAGCGGGAAGGGGCCTTGCTGTCTTGTGGCACCCAAACGGTGAGTTGTTGGCCGACCCGGAGTGGGTCGCCTGGTGCCATACCGTTCCAGTGGGCGATATCGCGAGAGGTAACATTGTATTGGCGGCCAATTTTCCAGAAAGAATCACCGGCACGCACGGTGTAGGCAATTTTGCGGGTATTGCCGGGTTGGCGCTGGTTGCGAG
>NZ_JAUOSC010001864.1:0-230 GCF_030548285.1 Gilvimarinus sp. 1_MG-2023 | reverse complement strand
CCCGGGTGGGAGCTGAGCAAGCTCAAGTTACCGTCCACCAGCGACAGGGTGTAGTTATTGCTGGCCAGAGTCGCCACTGGCGTTAAGGTATAGTCGCCGGGCAGTGGCAGGGTGAGATTGGTAATAACATTGACCGGGTTTACAAAGACATCGGCCTCGGTATCGCCGTTGGCAAGCCCATCAATCGTGCGCGGAAATTGCGCCGGCAGCAGGTCCCAGTAAGTTTCCAG
>NZ_JAUOSC010001863.1:0-230 GCF_030548285.1 Gilvimarinus sp. 1_MG-2023 | reverse complement strand
GGGGTAATGGTAAGCACACCGTCTTCGACGCTGACCAGGTAGTTATCATTCATGACATCGCCACCCACATCACCCGTGATGGCGTAATCACCGACATTGTCTCCGGCCTCGCGCGATAGCGCCACGGTGAAATCATCGCCACTGGCCGGCTCACCGCTGACGCTGTAGGTGAGCGCCGGGTCCGCCTCGCCGTACACGCGGGATAAGTCGTCGATACTGATGGTAATCTC
>NZ_JAUOSC010001862.1:0-231 GCF_030548285.1 Gilvimarinus sp. 1_MG-2023 | reverse complement strand
GAAACCCTGTCCGCCACAATTATCGATGCACTGTTTGACCGCAACCCGGAAGTGCCACCCAAGCTGGTGGAAGACATTATCTGGGGCTGTGTGAACCAGACCACAGAGCAGGGCTTTACCGTGGCGCGCCAGATTGGCCTGCTCACCAAAGTCCCGAACGAAGCCGGTGCACACACCGTTAACCGTTTGTGTGGATCGGCCATGAGCGCCATTCATACGGCGGCCCAGGCC
>NZ_JAUOSC010001861.1:0-231 GCF_030548285.1 Gilvimarinus sp. 1_MG-2023 | reverse complement strand
GTCATTAGTTCTGCGAACCGATGAGCATACGCCCCACCAACTACTAGCGTAGTGAGGTACTTAGTGTTCAAGTTTGGTGATGTCTACGTGATCATCTGTGTCAGAAGAATCCGCTCCACAGGGCCTTCAATCAATATTGCTGCATCAGCGAAAAAGAGGTCGCAATGGATCAGAGCTAGATAGCGTTTTAAAAAATCAAGAGCAGCATCCGCAACTACTTTACCGTCATCC
>NZ_JAUOSC010001860.1:0-231 GCF_030548285.1 Gilvimarinus sp. 1_MG-2023 | reverse complement strand
GCATCTATTTGTGTCCAGAAAGTGAGAGCTGTATCGCGATTCCAGGGAGTGCGACGCTCAATGACTTCGACCAGGTGTGGGTAGACCAGGCAGAATGCCAAGGCGGTCCAAAAATTTTCAGGCCTGTAGTGGATGAAAATACCGGCAGCAATCGTCACTGCGCCCGTCCCGTAGCCCAGTATGCGCGCAATGTACTCTGGGTAGGGGGTGGTTCGGGGGGCTGTATCAATG
>NZ_JAUOSC010001859.1:0-231 GCF_030548285.1 Gilvimarinus sp. 1_MG-2023 | reverse complement strand
CTCAGAAACAGGAACACCTTCTACCAGTGAGTACATAGAGTTGGCAACGTAGTCAGAGCCGATGTCTGTATCTGCTGCTACATCCAGCTGATAGACGATGCCACAATCATTGCTTTCAGCCAGCTGAATGTCACCGCTGCTATCGCTCATGCCACTACCAACACTGGACATGCCAACGTACAACTTGCTACGAGTTGGATCGAACGTAACGCCTTCTTCTTTCTTGAATTC
>NZ_JAUOSC010000186.1:0-430 GCF_030548285.1 Gilvimarinus sp. 1_MG-2023 | reverse complement strand
ATACTAGCCTTCGATCGGGCACCAGGGCAGGCATTTGCGGTATTTCTGGACGATGTCACCGAGATTGTTGATCAGCACCAGGGTGTTGTAGGGCGCCTTGTTGGGGTGTTCTTCGTGCTGCTCGCCAGTGAGAGAAAACACCCCCCAGGTGTTGGCCGCACGACAGGCAGCGGCAAACATATCGGTTTCCGGCCCTGGAATGGTGGTTGCGGTGGCCATCATTTCGTCGTGGTCGTACATGATGCCCATGGTGCTGTATTCCGGAAATACAATCAGATCCATCCCTGGCAGACCTTTTTTGATGCCCTGGATCATCTCGGCAATGCTGGCCGCGTTGTCGAGCACATCGGCCCTGGTGTGCAGGCGGGGCATCTTGTAGTTCACCACGGCGACGCCGACGGTATCGTTGCTGCTTGAAATATCACCATGA
>NZ_JAUOSC010001858.1:0-231 GCF_030548285.1 Gilvimarinus sp. 1_MG-2023 | reverse complement strand
CGATTACTCGTTCGGGTGTCTTCCTGTTCGTACATGGCATCAATTTCTGCCGCTGTCAGCTGCTGTTGCGCCCGGCGGAATGTATTAACACGGGTTTCATCTTCGCGGCAGTCTTTCATCATCGAAAGGTAAATCTGGCGGGTACTGTCCGGATCATCCAGCTCGTAGTAGGCGTCGGCCAGCGTCCAAAGATTGTAGTATTGCTCGCAGGTAAACAAGCCGGGGTCACGC
>NZ_JAUOSC010001857.1:0-231 GCF_030548285.1 Gilvimarinus sp. 1_MG-2023 | reverse complement strand
CCCATGTTCATGGTTGATATTGCCGTTCCCCGTGATATTGAGGCCGAAGTCGCCGACCTGAGCGATGTCTATTTGTACACCGTCGATGATCTGCGCAATATCATTGAAGAAAATGTCCGCTCGCGTGAAGACGCCGCGCAACAAGCCGAAGAGCTGATTCTGGCGGGCGTTGAACACTTTATGCGCGAGCTGAAAGTGCTCGATGCCGTTCATACCGTGACGGACCTGCGC
>NZ_JAUOSC010001856.1:0-231 GCF_030548285.1 Gilvimarinus sp. 1_MG-2023 | reverse complement strand
GGGCAACGTCCACTTCTATCCAGCTGGCACCAGCCTGCTGGGCGAGCCGGAAGGCGGCCAGGGTGTTTTCCGGTGCCATACGACTGGCGCCGCGATGGGCAATCACTGTGCTGGTGCGCATGGTCTGGCCTCCGGTGGCTAGACAGATAAATGAACCCATTGGCGTCGTTGCCAGATCAGGCTATAGATCAGCGACAGTCCGGTACGTTGGACGCCCTGCAGGATCCAGAC
>NZ_JAUOSC010001855.1:0-231 GCF_030548285.1 Gilvimarinus sp. 1_MG-2023 | reverse complement strand
CATCATAAATATCCCCCCAGATCTGTGTCATGGTTACGCCCAGGTCACAGTCATGCTGCGGAACAGGATGTTTTTGGAAACAGCCGCATTCGTATAGGCGATGCAGCCAAAGCCCAGATTGGTCGATGAGGCGACCATGCCCGTTGTGACGGCGATCTCGGTGCCATTATTGACGCTGAAATACGCGATACCGCCGCCAGAGCCATCCACGCGGATACGGAAGAGGTAAGC
>NZ_JAUOSC010001854.1:0-231 GCF_030548285.1 Gilvimarinus sp. 1_MG-2023 | reverse complement strand
TCCGACAGCATCTGGTCGTTCTGATAGTCCTGTGCACCGATACCACAGCCCCGTGCCTTGAGGCGCATATTGATGTCTTTGGTGATCAGAATAATGTCGCGGTGGGGAGATTTTTCCTGCAGAGCGATCAGGCCATTGATGATTTTGTTGTCGTTCATCTCCCGGGATAAGGGCGCGTGACGGCTATCAAAGGTATCCAGCAGAATGGAAAACGAACCGAGTGACTTGCCA
>NZ_JAUOSC010001853.1:0-231 GCF_030548285.1 Gilvimarinus sp. 1_MG-2023 | reverse complement strand
GCATTCGGGTAATGCTGGCATCGTATCCGAGCTTGTTCAGCAGAATGCTGGCGGTGGCAGTGGCGACCCGCAAATCGGTCCAGTCCACTTCTCCCAGCGTGGGGTTTTTGCAGCTTGCTGGTTCTGCCATGGCGGGATGTGCCAGGAACAGTAGCAATAATAAAGCAGTCGAAAAGTGTTTCATCTTGATGGGCACCCAAAGAAAGAGAGCGACAATGGTCAGTATCCGAC
>NZ_JAUOSC010001852.1:0-231 GCF_030548285.1 Gilvimarinus sp. 1_MG-2023 | reverse complement strand
CGGCCAAAGGCGACAGCATCAACCGTGTTGTCGGCCAGTAATTGGCTGGCGCTATCCGGGCTGAGGTTCATATTGCCAATCCAGGTGCCGTTGAAGCGTTTGCGTAGTTGGGGAGTCAGAGCATCGGTCTGGTTGAGGTCTTCGCGGCTGAAAATAAAAGCAATATCCCGCTGGTTGAGGGCATCAACCAGATAACCAAAAGTGGCTGCCGGGTCGTCATCGCCCATATCC
>NZ_JAUOSC010001851.1:0-231 GCF_030548285.1 Gilvimarinus sp. 1_MG-2023 | reverse complement strand
GCCTTGTAACGTTCTAATTCTGATGTTGTAAATCCATATTTTTTTGCGCGTTCATTTTCTAACAACAACGCTTTAATACCATGTTTTACTTTGTCTTCTTTTAGAGTTGCTCTTAAATAATAACAATCCTGATTGCTTAAAAATTTTCCAATTCCAGCAGAAGCAGACAAAAACGGAGCATCTGGCAACAATTCTACCTCAGCCAATCTTTGACGTAGCATTCCTGTATAC
>NZ_JAUOSC010001850.1:0-231 GCF_030548285.1 Gilvimarinus sp. 1_MG-2023 | reverse complement strand
ACGCGGCGTATTCCGGCGTTTTACTGAATTTTTCGATCCCTGCAATCAGGGCGTTGCGAACGATGTCGTTGCCTTTTTTCACCCCGAAACCGTTCAGCACCGGATAAATCAGCGTCCTGGAAGAAATCACAACTCGACCACCCAGTTTCTCCACCACACCCCGAGCAACAGCCGCATCGGTAATCTGGGCTTCTACTGCATGCGACAGCATTGCTTGGGTAGTCTGGGGAT
>NZ_JAUOSC010001849.1:0-231 GCF_030548285.1 Gilvimarinus sp. 1_MG-2023 | reverse complement strand
GATCTGGACAGTTTTGCCGTGGTTGACACCATCGAGGTCGGCCAGCGCCCCCGTGGTATCACCTTTAACCATGACTATTCGTTGCTGTATATCTGTGCCAGTGACGATGACACCGTGCAGGTGATGGACGTTGCCACACAACGTATCGTCGCCAGTCTGCCTTCCGGTGAAGACCCGGAGCAGTTTGCCCTTCACCCCGATGGCGACCGATTGTATATCTCCAACGAAGAC
>NZ_JAUOSC010000185.1:0-430 GCF_030548285.1 Gilvimarinus sp. 1_MG-2023 | reverse complement strand
AACCAAAGCGGCCGAAACGGCCTGAAGCATAGCGCTGGAATAACCGGACTTTCCTGGCTGTCGGGCTAACCGTCCCGGATCCATCAGTCGAGTAATGGGCCAGCAAGAGCTCGTCTCGTCTTGTTGTCATGTCAGGAGTCGTCATGGTGTTGGGGGAACCCGGCACAACAAAGCAACCGTGATTAGCACTTATAACCAGAGAGAGGAGATCGGCCATGACTGACACTATCGTTGGCCGCACGCGAGGCGGAGAAGAGTGGACGCCTGAATTTGTCACGGCACTGGACCCGATGACCTGCATCGGCTGTGGCCGTTGTTACAAGGTATGCCCACGAGATGTATTTGATCTTGTTGATCGTGCGGATGTGGTCGATGCCGAAGAGGATGACGACGACTTTTACGATGATGATGACGAGATGAAGGTAATGAC
>NZ_JAUOSC010001848.1:0-231 GCF_030548285.1 Gilvimarinus sp. 1_MG-2023 | reverse complement strand
CAGAATCGCCCCCATGCTGGCCATCGCTTTTTTGCTGTCGTCTATCTGGAAATCACTCGCGCCAACGTCGGCACATTGCTGATAGTAGGCTTCGATCTCTTTCAGCTTGCTGTTATCCAGAATCACTTTTGCCGCCCGGCCTTCGTACACAATGCGCACGGTAATCTCATCCTTGACGGACTCGTTCATGGTGTAGCTATCCACCACCGTACCAAACACATCCAGAGTGGC
>NZ_JAUOSC010001847.1:0-231 GCF_030548285.1 Gilvimarinus sp. 1_MG-2023 | reverse complement strand
GCGCTATTTTATGATGCGATGGCGGGGGTGGCGAGGCAAAGAGCTGTTGCTGGTACGTGTTTTTCCTGTTTATGGGTAGATTTTCACAGGATTGTTGAGGTTGTTGGTCTAAGGCTTTGCAGTGCCTCAAGTTGTTTGTGGGAATTTTTTTAAGTTAGGCCGTCCCAGTCGTGAAAACAGCAGGTAAACTGCTGGCGTCTGGTAAAGTTAGAATTAGTTAACACGTTAGGC
>NZ_JAUOSC010001846.1:0-231 GCF_030548285.1 Gilvimarinus sp. 1_MG-2023 | reverse complement strand
GAATAGACTTATCGTCAATAAGTAGTAGATGAGGATTGTTGGGGGGTATGTCAGTGCCTGGCTGATCAACTCAAATGTTATCGCTCCGCCCGAGCGGCATTACCTTTTTAATTAGTGGCGGACCGGACGGGAAACATGGCCGCCTTAACCGCTATAGATGGTGGGAATGCCGAATATGCAGGAGCCCTGTTTCGGCCCGTGGCGGCCACCCTAGTGGCAGCGCCTTCGCGC
>NZ_JAUOSC010001845.1:0-231 GCF_030548285.1 Gilvimarinus sp. 1_MG-2023 | reverse complement strand
CGCATGAGCTGGAACAAAGGATGCAACGCGGCCGACGTCAATGTCGGAGTAAGATATGCACTCATAAGTAATGTCATTGTTGTTATTTTTGTTACAGGTAACGTATCACCGCCACCGGCTTCAGACCACCCCTGTAGAGCGCTTTTTCATCGCTATCTGGCTTTGCGCAGCAGATCCTGTCTTCTTTGTTGATAAGCCTTGACAGACAGGGAGGCTCTCCGTATTATATGC
>NZ_JAUOSC010001844.1:0-231 GCF_030548285.1 Gilvimarinus sp. 1_MG-2023 | reverse complement strand
AAAACGCTCTTCACCGTATTCTCTCAAGACCCGGATAATTTCATTTTCGTCCGTGGTGGCCACCCATTCCGCGGCAGACATGCCCGCATCCGGATTCATACGCATATCCAGCGGGCCATCACGCATAAAGCTGAAGCCACGTTCCGGATCATCCAGCTGTGGGGAAGAAACACCCAAATCCAGCAGAATGCCGTTGATACGCTCGATTCCCCGAGCCGCCATCTCCTGTTT
>NZ_JAUOSC010001843.1:0-231 GCF_030548285.1 Gilvimarinus sp. 1_MG-2023 | reverse complement strand
GATACGCTCCGCGCCTTCCTCCAATAACTGTGCTGGTTGATAAGATGAAAGCAGAAATCAAGTGGGTAGATGGGGCCATGTTCCTGGGTGAATCTGGCAGTGGTCACACAGTTGTCATGGATGGACCAGAAGATCACGGCGGCAGAAACATGGGCGTCCGGCCAATGGAAATGCTGCTGCTGGGGCTGGGCGGTTGTACCAGTTTTGATGTCATGAGTATCTTGACCAAGC
>NZ_JAUOSC010001842.1:0-231 GCF_030548285.1 Gilvimarinus sp. 1_MG-2023 | reverse complement strand
AGCCAATACCGTCAGGCACTGCAATATGAGCAGTTAACCTGGTGGCGTTATCCGTTGGATGCCGACCGTATGCATCAGGCTGCCCAGTTGTTGTTGGGTGAACACGACTTTTCTTCTTTCCGGGCCAAGGATTGCCAGGCCAAAACCCCAGTCAAAACCATGCACCGTATCGAAGTACGGCAATGGGGTAATCTGATTATGCTGGAGCTGGAGTCAAGCGCGTTTCTATAC
>NZ_JAUOSC010001841.1:0-231 GCF_030548285.1 Gilvimarinus sp. 1_MG-2023 | reverse complement strand
CGCTGGTGATGGTGTAGTTGGTGTTGGTGTCGCTGAATAATTGTTGCTGGACGCTGCGGTCGCCGGTGATATTGCCGATGGCAACATGGCCACTGCTGTAGTCGGCAGCGGTGGTTTGTACCGCATAGGCTCCTTCTGCAATGGGTTGGGCGTCGTCGTCGTCACCGGCACAGCCACTCAGCATCAGGGTCGCAGAGAGAAGCAGTCCGGCGGTGCTGAACGGGGACAAAC
>NZ_JAUOSC010001840.1:0-231 GCF_030548285.1 Gilvimarinus sp. 1_MG-2023 | reverse complement strand
AAATAATAGAGGAGCTTAAGGGCAGCTATGCAGCGTGCAGTTAATGAATTTTTGACACCTCGTAACATCCAGGTAGACGAAGTTAGCGGTACCCATGCCAAGGTCACTCTTGAGCCTCTGGAACGCGGGTTTGGTCACACTCTGGGCGCAGCCCTGCGTCGTATCTTGCTGTCATCAATGCCGGGTGCGGCCATTGTCGAATGTGAAATCGACGGCGTATTGCACGAGTAC
>NZ_JAUOSC010001839.1:0-231 GCF_030548285.1 Gilvimarinus sp. 1_MG-2023 | reverse complement strand
ATGTTCTTCCTGAAAGACAACAGCGCCCTGCTCACCGGGGTACTGATTGGCCTGGCGCTGCCACCGCTGGCCCCCTGGTGGATCACCCTGGTGGCCACGGCGTTTGCGATTATCTTCGCCAAACAGCTGTACGGCGGCATGGGCAACAACCCGTTTAACCCGGCCATGATCGGTTACGCCCTGGTGCTGATTTCCTTTCCACTGCAGATGACCACCAACTGGGCACTGTCC
>NZ_JAUOSC010000184.1:0-431 GCF_030548285.1 Gilvimarinus sp. 1_MG-2023 | reverse complement strand
CCTCTGAAGCCGGCCAATTCTGTTACAGTGGCGGCCGCTCTGACAAAGATGACATTCACAGAGGTTATTATGAAGTTCTTCTGGTCCCTGTTTGCGACAGCCTTTCTATTAATGGCCCTGATGCAATCTGCCGAGGCAGCCCCCCAAATAGACAGTGGCAGCTTTACCCATCACACCTTCACAGCCGCGGTTCCAGCCAAGTCGGCACTCCTGGCCAGCCAGACAGATGCCGCTACAGGACCGTGTACCCAAACAAGTACAAGCAGCTTGATAAAAGACCTGTTGAATGGCTTGTTCAGTGGCAGCCTGTTTGCTTTTCTGTTTGCCAACGGCGCTTTTGATGGCATCCAATGGATCGATATCCTGTGGCTGGTATTAACCGGACTGGTCTTGTTGAAACTGTTTCGCAGACAACCTGCACACCCTCCTGG
>NZ_JAUOSC010001838.1:0-231 GCF_030548285.1 Gilvimarinus sp. 1_MG-2023 | reverse complement strand
CATCAAGTTCGATGCTTGGTTGTATCAGGGGTATGACGATGCTCGGGCTGCACTCCTTGAAGTAATAGCTACCGCGCTGACAGAGGCTGTGGACGGGAATGCAAGTTTGGCCACGAAAACCAAGAAACTTCTGGCCCGGGTTGATGGGTTCAGGGCTATGGGGCTATTGGCCGAGGGGGCAGCCCTGCTGGCAGGGGTTCCAACAGGCGGACTTATAGCCAGGGGTGTTGG
>NZ_JAUOSC010001837.1:0-231 GCF_030548285.1 Gilvimarinus sp. 1_MG-2023 | reverse complement strand
GTGCAGATACCGTCAAAAAAGTCTCGCTGGAGCTGGGAGGCAACGCACCTTTTATCGTGTTTGATGATGCCGATATCGACGCAGCGATTCAGGGGGCTATGATTTCCAAATTCCGTAACGCCGGGCAAACCTGTGTCTGCACCAACCGTTTTCTGGTACAGCGTGGCATCCATGATGTCTTTGTGCGACGCTTGCAAGAGCAGATTGAGGCACTACAGGTTGGTCATGGCT
>NZ_JAUOSC010001836.1:0-232 GCF_030548285.1 Gilvimarinus sp. 1_MG-2023 | reverse complement strand
GATCCGGAGATTACCCAAGACAACTTTTGCCGGGCGCCATACGGTCTGTCGGTTTTTGCGATCCCGGTTAACCAATCTCGCCAGCACGCGGCAAAAACTTGCCGTTCTCTTATAGCCCGATGCCGGATTAAGGTCACAATAGCCGTTTCAATATTCGCCAGGAGCAGATCATGATTACAGGTTATGCGGTATTTGAAGCCGGTGGAACATTACGCCCCTATCAGTACGACCC
>NZ_JAUOSC010001835.1:0-232 GCF_030548285.1 Gilvimarinus sp. 1_MG-2023 | reverse complement strand
AAAAATGTCATTTTGGACAAGTCAGCCGGATATGTTGAATTTGAATCTAAAAATCCAGTCATTGAATTAAGATGGATGTAAGGTTCAATCAATCGTTCCCAATGTCTCTATGGTTGGGGCTATTCGTTCATTTACTTTGATGCTTGAAAAGTAATTTTTAAATATACATCATTAAAAATCATATAATGATAATATTATGTCGCTGCAAAGTTATGCGCCTGCGTCCGCTACA
>NZ_JAUOSC010001834.1:0-232 GCF_030548285.1 Gilvimarinus sp. 1_MG-2023 | reverse complement strand
ACCCTCCTTGTGGCTAATCTCGCAACTGCCATCAGCATTAATGGTGAAAGTTACGGACAGGTTTGTAACATCATGAGCCTGATGATTACTATCATTTTGTGCAATCAGCTATTGGCCCGATATGCTATAAGTTCCCGCACTCACTTAAACAGTCGCATCCTCTGAAGCATGAAAAAACGCGGAAACAGAATCAACAACGGCCATATTGGGCTTAGCAAAAAAGGTTAGACAA
>NZ_JAUOSC010001833.1:0-232 GCF_030548285.1 Gilvimarinus sp. 1_MG-2023 | reverse complement strand
GTCCAGTTCCATATTAACATAATATTGATGTTTAAATTATCATTAATTGGAATCCAACTTTATATTTCAAAAATGTGTTTCATTTGGTGAAGGGTAGTACTTTAAAGTAACAAAAGCCAAATTTCTCAGTGCGAGAAATCTGGCTTTTGTTATTTGGATTTCCTTAACTTTGTAAACCTGCATTTTCCCGACACTACTCCATCTTCATCTTCAATTCTATTTGTATTTAAGG
>NZ_JAUOSC010001832.1:0-232 GCF_030548285.1 Gilvimarinus sp. 1_MG-2023 | reverse complement strand
CCACAAGGCAGCGGCCGTTCCTGCCAACATCAACACAGCCAGTAACCAGCCAATCGGTTGTGACCAGTAATCGAACTCCACCAATACCACCGCATGAAAAACCAGAGCCAGATACGCTACCGCAATCAGGGTGTGCGTTTTTTTGAACCAGTGATAGGGAAAGCGCTTGATCAACGCCAGCACCATCAACAACGCCGCACCATAAAACGCCCATTCGCCAACATCCTTGGCC
>NZ_JAUOSC010001831.1:0-232 GCF_030548285.1 Gilvimarinus sp. 1_MG-2023 | reverse complement strand
GAGTCCACCCGTGCTCTTTAATTAGGTTTGAAATCATAATGGATAAATCCATTTTCATGGCCATTTTGCTCGCAGTTTCAGCGTTATGGGTTACATGAAAGGGCGTGTCGTAGAATTTGAGTGCCATGGGACACCTCCAAGACTTGGGTTCCCTTGCAGTATATAAAATTTTATATAATTGGCAAGCTCTTATTTATATAAAATTTTATATACTTTGGTCTGGTGCCGTAAC
>NZ_JAUOSC010001830.1:0-232 GCF_030548285.1 Gilvimarinus sp. 1_MG-2023 | reverse complement strand
CTGCTGCTCCCAGGCAGCTTCTTCGATCAATAGCTGATGCAGCTGCTCACTGCTGAAGCCCTGTAACGAAGTCGCCAAGGCATTACGCACTGCCCGCTCGTTAGCCGGTTCGGCAATGGCTGCCAGCCAGGTCAGCAACTCGCTGGCTTCCAGGCTGCGAAAGACGGAATCCCGAGACAGGAACACGGCACCAACGCCCACCCGCGACAAGGCTTTTTTCATGATCTGGGCC
>NZ_JAUOSC010001829.1:0-232 GCF_030548285.1 Gilvimarinus sp. 1_MG-2023 | reverse complement strand
GATCACTTTCAAGCGGTCGAGATCAAAAAGCAGCAGCGCCAGGCTCCCTCCCTGACGCCGCGCCAGACGTAAGGCATAGTCAGCTTTTTTCGACAACAGCGTATGGTTAGGCAGGCCGGTAAGCGCATCATGATGCGCAACAAATTCCAGATTATTCTGAATCTTGCGCAGCTCGGTCACATCGCGGCTGACACCAAGCACCCCCAGACAGTGCCCTTGCGCATCAAAGAGC
>NZ_JAUOSC010000183.1:0-431 GCF_030548285.1 Gilvimarinus sp. 1_MG-2023 | reverse complement strand
GCTTTACTGTCACCGCTACCGATGGGGCGGGTAACCACACCGATCAAACTGTTACCCTGGCAGTGAATAACCTGGATGAAGTGGGGCCTGTATTTACCTCCGGCACGTTGGCGGATGTCATTGATGAGAACTCCGGTGAGAACGCGGTGATTTACACCGCAGCGACGGATGATGCGACGGCGGTTTATAACCTCTCGGGGGGTGATGCAGGGCTATTCAGCATTAATTCAGCCACCGGCGAAGTGACGTTATTGGCTGATGCCAATTACGAGGCCAAGTCCAGCTACAGCTTTACTGTCACCGCTACCGATGGGGCCGGTAACTACACCGACCAAACCGTGACGCTGGCGGTCAATAACCTGGATGAAGTCGCACCGACGATTACTTCTGGCGCTATCGCCACTGCGATCGATGAAAACAGCGGTGTGGGT
>NZ_JAUOSC010001828.1:0-232 GCF_030548285.1 Gilvimarinus sp. 1_MG-2023 | reverse complement strand
CCATGGTAGCATCTTTTGCCCACCCGTTTGAATAAACATAATAATACAAATCTTTTCTTTTAAAGACCCAAGGACCTTCTCCATATACTCCATCTCCTCCGTGATTTACTTGTAGATTTGCAGCACTTTTAGCTCTTTCTTTCCAAAGCAAGCGTTTACCTTGTTTGTCTAGAATTACAATTTCATGCAAAGATCCCTCTCTTTCAATCATATTCTCTTTTAGCTTTACTAC
>NZ_JAUOSC010001827.1:0-232 GCF_030548285.1 Gilvimarinus sp. 1_MG-2023 | reverse complement strand
CCGCAGTACCGGATATGAATGGTGATAACCAACCGGGCTATTGGCTCACAACGTTACCAGAAAAAAGTCAGGCTCTGATTGATCGCCAGATCTTACGAATTGCCAATATGGCAGGGCAAGCCTGACGTGCCACTGAACTCGGATTAGCCCGCACTTACTGGCCCGGTGTTTTCCGGGCCGCTAACTGCAACTCCACCAACCGGTCGAGTACCCCCACCACGTCATCAAACCC
>NZ_JAUOSC010001826.1:0-232 GCF_030548285.1 Gilvimarinus sp. 1_MG-2023 | reverse complement strand
GCCATAATCGGCCTATTGTAATGGGACATAGAATGCGAAGCGAATGAAGTTACTCCTGGATTTTTTACCGATCGTTGTTTTTTTTCTGACCTACAAGTTCGCTCCCGAGCTGATTGAGTGGGTATCGCCTTGGTTGAATGTCGACCAGCAGGCCTCATTACATGCCATGGAACCGATCGTACTGGCCACCGCCGTACTGATTCCGGCCACCATTTTGCAAATCCTTTATACC
>NZ_JAUOSC010001825.1:0-232 GCF_030548285.1 Gilvimarinus sp. 1_MG-2023 | reverse complement strand
ATGCCGGTGTGTACAGTAAATGCTTTCATGCTATTTCTCCGGATCAGAATTCGCGAACGTCAACAAAATGGCCTGCAACAGCAGCGGCAGCGGCCATTGCCGGGCTGACCAGATGCGTCCGGCCGCCATACCCCTGACGACCTTCAAAGTTGCGGTTAGAGGTGGAAGCACAATGCTCACCGTTACCGAGCTTGTCAGCGTTCATTGCCAGACACATGGAACACCCTGGCTC
>NZ_JAUOSC010001824.1:0-232 GCF_030548285.1 Gilvimarinus sp. 1_MG-2023 | reverse complement strand
AGTTCAGGCTCAGAAGAATTCGCCGTAGCGCTGTACTTCCCAGTCGGAAACGTGGCGACAGTAGTCGATCCACTCTTCGCGTTTGAGGCGGACAAACTCAGCCATCACTTCTTTGCCGATGGCATCCGTCAGCACCGTGTCTTTTTCCAGTTCATCAATGGCTTCGCCCAGGGTTTGCGGCAGGATTTCGACGCCTTCAGCTTTGCGTTCTGCTTCGCTCAGGGCATACATA
>NZ_JAUOSC010001823.1:0-232 GCF_030548285.1 Gilvimarinus sp. 1_MG-2023 | reverse complement strand
GGCATGTAATGGGGGGAGATATGGTGGCGAAAATGACCTCCAAACCGCTGCCCAATGGATTTTCCACCCAGCTTCGCGCCGATGGTCGAGCGACCATGGCGGCCTTTAAGCAGTGGCTGCCAATGTTTTTACTGGACCCGGTAACGGGGGATCTGGGCTATCAGGCCACGCTGGATCTGAATACCACTTCTGGTGATGTACGTTTTGCCCTGGATACCAATCTGGATGGCAC
>NZ_JAUOSC010001822.1:0-232 GCF_030548285.1 Gilvimarinus sp. 1_MG-2023 | reverse complement strand
CCGGCCGACCTGGGTAAGCGTATTACGCAGGCCGTCACCGTGCCGGTCATCGGAATCGGTGCCGGCTCAGCAACCGATTCCCAGGTGCTGGTCATGCACGACATGCTGGGGCTGAACCCGAATCATGTCCCGAAATTCGTCAAGAACTTTGCCACCTCAGGACGTACTGTTCCCGAAGCGCTGGCGGCTTATAACGACGAAGTCAAGAATCGTACCTTTCCCTCCCCGGAAC
>NZ_JAUOSC010001821.1:0-232 GCF_030548285.1 Gilvimarinus sp. 1_MG-2023 | reverse complement strand
CCTGTACCGCTGGCAGGTTGAGAGAGTAGTTCAAGGCCCGTGGTGGTGAGACCGGCCCGGAAAAACCGGCCGAGAAGTTACCCGGCTGATAGGCCTGGCGCAGCCGGGGGGCATCGGTTAGCAAACTGGCACCATGAATCAGCCCTTGATCCAGCGCCAGACCATAAATAAAAGGCTTTAACGTTGAGCCAGGGGAACGAATGGCTTGCACCATATCCACATGCCCCAGTCG
>NZ_JAUOSC010001820.1:0-232 GCF_030548285.1 Gilvimarinus sp. 1_MG-2023 | reverse complement strand
GACCATCCACCGCAGCAGCCAGCACCACATCCACCTGATTGCTGGTCAGGACCGGGGTAACAGCCTGGATAACCAGTTTCTCATGATCAATAAAACGCCATTGATTGCCCTGCGGCGCAAACAGAATCCCGGGCCAATTGACCAGGTCAGTCGGGTGCTGTGGTTGGCCCAGCCGCTGAATCAATGTCGGGCTGGCGCAAATGCGTGTGTGAGTAATACCCAGCGGCAATGC
>NZ_JAUOSC010001819.1:0-232 GCF_030548285.1 Gilvimarinus sp. 1_MG-2023 | reverse complement strand
CTATAGCGGCTAGCGCTCAACGCTTTTTGCGCTTGGTCATACAACTTGCGTTGCTCTGATTTGTCGGCAATAGTGATGGGTGCGGCTGCCCACGCTAATGAGGAACTCAGGCCGAGGGCTAGCCCCAAAGCCATGGTTTTGGTGAGCGTGCCAAAAAATCGAGCGATGGGGCGCTGTATGTCTTGTGAGTTGATTCGCGGCATTTTTTACCTCTGACCGTTACCACTGGCGT
>NZ_JAUOSC010000182.1:0-432 GCF_030548285.1 Gilvimarinus sp. 1_MG-2023 | reverse complement strand
TCCCATGCCTGGCAGAGCCGATAACCAGTCGCGGCGCTTGCCCGTCAGGTGGTTGATCAACATACCCGCAGCGGCCAGTTGCATCAGTACCTGCCACTGAGCGGCGGAACCTGGCATGGATAAAAACCCGGCTTGTCGTTGCAGCGCCGGAATACGGTCATACAGCTGATCAGACAACCGCTCGGCCACCCACAAGGCTTCCGTCACCCGACTCATCGGCACAGAACAACCGGCCTGTGCCAGCGCACGAGACAACCGACCGGCGTCCGAGCTAACATCCAGACTGCCGCCGGTTTCTTTGAGTACCATTCGTTCACGTGCCATCACGCTCTCCAGACCACTCATTGCCAACAGTTAAAGACACATCCACCCGCTGCCAACACAAAAAACAGAATAAAACCCACCTGCGCCATCGTTTTAATGGATCCATAC
>NZ_JAUOSC010001818.1:0-232 GCF_030548285.1 Gilvimarinus sp. 1_MG-2023 | reverse complement strand
CTGATCATCCAACAGGAGGTGTCTTATGCTCTCTGGTGTTAAACGTATTTTGTACGCATCTGATTTGCAGGGGGGTTCGCGCCCGGCATTTCGCGCGGCGGTCAGCTTGTGTGGCCATTACCAATCGCACATTACCTACCTGCATGTGATCGAATCGCCGAGCCGTCAGGCTGACCGTCTGGCGCAGCAGCTCATGGCTCAAGATCCGTTGTTGCAGGACCTGCATGATGAC
>NZ_JAUOSC010001817.1:0-232 GCF_030548285.1 Gilvimarinus sp. 1_MG-2023 | reverse complement strand
CAGCAATTCACTGTCAGAAGTGAAATAGAATTCCAGCATTCCCTCAGAGGTAATGGCTGCGTAGCCATCTACCGGGGTTGATACGGTAAAGAAATTGCAGCCAGAGCGGCTGTAAATATGTGCTTTCAGCAGGGGATAGTCGGTATTCAGCAAAAAGAGTTCGCCATCAAAGCTGCAGCTGTCTGCACCCTGACCAACAAACTTGGCCCTGCCATCCACCTCGGTTATATAG
>NZ_JAUOSC010001816.1:0-232 GCF_030548285.1 Gilvimarinus sp. 1_MG-2023 | reverse complement strand
TCCCCGGCCAGTCGATGCGGGTTGAGTCGATTTCAGTCCAGCCTTGTGGCGCGGCATCACGCAAAATGGCGGTACCACGCAGGTCGATAATATCCTTGATATCGCGCCCTTCGGCCAGTTTGTGGGTTAGATCCACCAATGCCCGTTCAGCGTTGCCGTACAGCAGGATATCCGCTCCGGAATCGATCAATACCGACCGCCGTACCTGATCGCTCCAGTAATCGTACTGGGC
>NZ_JAUOSC010001815.1:0-232 GCF_030548285.1 Gilvimarinus sp. 1_MG-2023 | reverse complement strand
ACTGCCAGCTGTGCCGCCCGGCGGGCGGCCAGTTCGGTGGTTGCCGCCACCACGGCGATACATTGACCCATAAACTTGACCTCGGTCGAGGTCATCAGTGGGTCGCCCGGGAACACCGGGCCAATGTCGGTGTGGCCGATCACATCTTCGACGGTCATCACCGCCACCACTCCCGGGCTGTTGCGCACGGCGGCAAGATCCAGCCGGGTAATCTGTCCAGCGGCAATGGTGC
>NZ_JAUOSC010001814.1:0-232 GCF_030548285.1 Gilvimarinus sp. 1_MG-2023 | reverse complement strand
CCTCACGGGCAATGGCTTCATTCAGTACCCGCATAAACCAGCTGATATCTGACAGTCGTGAACGCCACTCGTCGACCAGTATTTTTAGCCGCTGCTGCTCGGCTTCGGCCAGCTGCTCTTCTTGAACAAAACGTTGTGATAATACGTTGCCTTTGAAGAGCTGGTGCCAGCGCTGCACAACATCCATATCGCTCCAGGCTTGTGCTTGATTGATATCCACAAACAGTACGAC
>NZ_JAUOSC010001813.1:0-232 GCF_030548285.1 Gilvimarinus sp. 1_MG-2023 | reverse complement strand
CGCTTACTGCCATCTGGTCCAATGAGCCCATTCCCATCACAGCATCCACTTGCTGGATATCCTGTTCCAGGACTCGGGTCAGTTTGGGAATACCCTGCACCAGGATGCCAAAGAAAGGCATTTCGGAATATTGGCCCACGCCGTTAATAATGGCAAAACGGGCATCCGGACTTGGCCGTGGGGCCGGCGTGCCGTTAAGCAGTTCGTAACAAATCACCGGTATGCCAATACC
>NZ_JAUOSC010001812.1:0-232 GCF_030548285.1 Gilvimarinus sp. 1_MG-2023 | reverse complement strand
GGTACGCATCAGACCATCGCGGACCATCTGACTGCCGACAAGCTGGCCATGCTGGCTCAGGTACTGCCACAGAGCTATTACGACAACGATCCGCTCAATGATACGGAGCAGCTGTCCAGTCCAGTGCTGTCTGGCCCCGCGACTCTGATGCTGGCACGTAAAGACGGCGATATCACCGCATTGGCCCTGCAGATCAGCATCGCGGGCTGGGGCGGCATCATCGATATGATTA
>NZ_JAUOSC010001811.1:0-232 GCF_030548285.1 Gilvimarinus sp. 1_MG-2023 | reverse complement strand
ATATCGCCCGGCAGCCCTTCGATCTGTGCCTGCACACTGTCCAGCGTCTCGTCATAGCGCGCATAGGGCACGCATTCTCCGCGCCCCGTCGCCTCGCCATCAGTTATCGCACAGGTCAGCACCCGCGCCTCAGAGCGCGAGCCCCGGCTGATGGTGAACACCTGCGCCAGACGGAAAACATCGCGCCTCACTTCAATTTGCACGCGCCCGCTCCTTCATCTTTGCAAAAAAT
>NZ_JAUOSC010001810.1:0-232 GCF_030548285.1 Gilvimarinus sp. 1_MG-2023 | reverse complement strand
CACCGCCCTGAGAGCAGGATTTCACCGCAGTCTGGAAGTGTTTGTAAAACGGGATACAACCGGTGTGGAAGGCTTCACCACCACGAATCGGGCTACCCAGAGCACGAATACGGCCGCCATTAATACCAATGCCTGCCCGTTGGGAAACGTATTTGATAATGGCGCTGGCGGTGGCATTGATGGAGTCGAGGCTGTCTCCGGCTTCAATCAGCACGCATGAGCTGAACTGGCG
>NZ_JAUOSC010001809.1:0-233 GCF_030548285.1 Gilvimarinus sp. 1_MG-2023 | reverse complement strand
AAGTTCATCTAAGAAATTATCTACATGGAATTAAACAAGACATTCGAAAACACTAAGAGACCCAACATGTAAAACCCATTATAGAAAAGAAATAATTCAACAAATTCCATAAAAATCAAAAAACTTATAAATAAAGCAACAACAGCCACCCATCAACCAAACAAAAACAAGTACTATAACATCTTTATAAATACCACAACAAAAAAAACTAGTCAATGAAACATAACAGATAA
>NZ_JAUOSC010000181.1:0-432 GCF_030548285.1 Gilvimarinus sp. 1_MG-2023 | reverse complement strand
ATTTTCAGCATGCGTACTTCTTCATCGTGAGCCATGGCATATTGCTGCCGCAAACGCATCAGCAACAGACGTAACCCCAGATTACGCATGTCCAGATCCCGTTCCCCCGTGAGCAACTCTCGCCATATGGCAATGTCTGCTGCAGGCAGTGCTGATTTTTGTTGATCACGAGTCAGCACCGACATCATATCTGGCGATATGTCCGGGCTGGCAGTCTGGTTGAGGTTCGACCCTAACTTGCCAGTATCCAGGCCATGCTTGAATTGCCACAACATGTCAGCATCCAGTTCCAGCAGGCGTGCAATGGTGCCTAATGACATGCCTTCGGTGAGCATGGCAATCACTTGCTGACCCAGTGCATTGCTGAAAGGAGCACGGGCATCACCACTCCAGGGAGCATTCGGCAATTCATCTCCTTCCGGGTAGTCGATA
>NZ_JAUOSC010001808.1:0-233 GCF_030548285.1 Gilvimarinus sp. 1_MG-2023 | reverse complement strand
CCTCAGGTTGCATACCGTGAAACGTTCCGTCAAGCTGCTGAAGTTGAAGGTAAATTCGTACGTCAGTCTGGTGGACGCGGACAATTCGGTCACGTTTGGATCAAATTCGAGCCTAACGAAACAGGTGCTGGATTTGAATTTGAAAACAAAATCGTTGGTGGTGTAGTACCACGTGAATACATTCCTGCAGTTGAGCAAGGTGTATCAGAAGCGATGGATAACGGTGTATTAGC
>NZ_JAUOSC010001807.1:0-233 GCF_030548285.1 Gilvimarinus sp. 1_MG-2023 | reverse complement strand
CCGTTCGGGCGTCCAGACCGCGCAAAATCCGTTCTGGTCGGCAAATTTGGCCCCTTCCAACAGAAGTTCGTATTTCTTTGGACCTGGCGCATCATCGTTGCCCCAGTAATAGACCGAAAACTCCATGCCTTTTTCGCTGGTTGGAACATGTCCGTTGGAAATCTGTGTGCGGCTTTCATCCCCACTCAGCACCAATTTGAAGCCACGCGCGAGGCTGTAGAACAGTTCGAGCA
>NZ_JAUOSC010001806.1:0-233 GCF_030548285.1 Gilvimarinus sp. 1_MG-2023 | reverse complement strand
GTGTCAGTATTGGGAAAAAGAATTGCGCAGGTGGCATATATCTTATCCCTGCGGCATTTGCGTGGCCGCTGCTTGATTTTCCGTTAACTCAACTCCCGAGCCGCTCTGCCAGAAAATCCACCAACAGCCTGACCTTGGTCGACAGGTGGCGGCTGTGCGGATACAGCGCCCAGATCCCTTCGGCTTCCGGCTGGAATTGCGGCAAGAGCTCAACCAGTGCGCCACTGTCGATA
>NZ_JAUOSC010001805.1:0-233 GCF_030548285.1 Gilvimarinus sp. 1_MG-2023 | reverse complement strand
ATGCAATGTATTGGATACTCAAGGCTCTCACCTCCGATAAAACAAGCGGCGTATTCTATCAGCACGAACCATAATCCCCCAAACTTCCCTGACCTTAAAAACGGGACTTGTTGGTGTCACAATGGCACATCGCTGCTTCTGGCCTTGGCAAAGGTTCGAAAATGGCATACATCACCTCGAAACAGAGCATTACGTGGGAATTCTTCCAGCGTCGTAAAGCGTCTGGTTAACAC
>NZ_JAUOSC010001804.1:0-233 GCF_030548285.1 Gilvimarinus sp. 1_MG-2023 | reverse complement strand
CCCGTGCCAGACCGCAGGCGATATAGCCAAACGTGCGTAACCCCGGCATACAGCGAATCAGCACCAACTGATGCCAGGGCGCTTGCTGCAGCGGCGTCACCTGACGGCGGATCATATCGTGCTGGAATTTCTGCGCCAGCCAGGGCCAGACCAGCGCCCCGCGGCCCATCAGGTACAGCGCTGAATCCCCGATAAACATGCCACCACAGGTGGCAAGAAAGGCAACCTCCGGC
>NZ_JAUOSC010001803.1:0-233 GCF_030548285.1 Gilvimarinus sp. 1_MG-2023 | reverse complement strand
ATACGGCCCAGCATGAATATTCATTAACCAGGCAAGATTACAGCACCGCCAACCGTCAAATAACCAGAGCGGCAAACCACACAGAAGCGCTATCAGAGAAAGGAAAACAGGCAGCAACGACGAATGTCGTCACCGATGTTACAGAGGCTTCGGCACAAAGGCACAAATCTGCCAACGGCCGACGTTGGTAAAAAGCGGCCAAGGCCGCCATATCTGGGGAGACACATCACAGC
>NZ_JAUOSC010001802.1:0-233 GCF_030548285.1 Gilvimarinus sp. 1_MG-2023 | reverse complement strand
GGGGGTGCTGGTGGCGGAGTCTGCCACGGCGTTTGTGACCTCGGCGGTCAGGCTGTATCAGAACGACAGCTTGTGGGACGCTTGTGCCACGGCGGCATTACAATTAGCTCCCGAACGCTTCGCCTTTGCGGAACATGCACCGCGCTGGCTGGCTGGCTTGCAAACGCTGGAAGCCAATCTGGAAGCGCATCGATTGAGTGGCTTTTACGGCGCCATGCTGCGGCACCATACCC
>NZ_JAUOSC010001801.1:0-233 GCF_030548285.1 Gilvimarinus sp. 1_MG-2023 | reverse complement strand
GCTCCCAGCTGACCGATAGCTCAGTGGTAAAGCTGTTGCCATCGTCTTCGCTACGACTGCCAGACAAGGACAGATCGGCTTCCGGTAATTGATTGGCTTCCACACCAAGCTGGCTGCTACGCAAAACCTGCAACGTCAGCCAGGTTTGCTGCAATCCGGGATTGGCGGCCAGGCTTTGTTTGACCAGTTGGGTTAACTGCTCGTCTGGCAATAGCGCCAGCAGACTGTTGGAC
>NZ_JAUOSC010001800.1:0-233 GCF_030548285.1 Gilvimarinus sp. 1_MG-2023 | reverse complement strand
GGTCATATCGCCCACCTAAACCTCACTCACGCAGCGCTCAATATGGCGGCGCTATGGCTGATTGTATTTAACCTGGGGGAGCAGTATCGCACCCGTGAATGGCTGTTTGCGGGCTGGGTTATATCGGTCGGCATCAGCCTAGGGCTGTGGCTATGGCGGCCCGACCTCAGCGACTACGTGGGGTTGACTGGCACTTTACACGGGCTACTGTTGTACGGTTTGGCGCCATTATG
>NZ_JAUOSC010001799.1:0-233 GCF_030548285.1 Gilvimarinus sp. 1_MG-2023 | reverse complement strand
TCACTAAAGCGCCAGTTATCCAGCGTACCCCGCAGGCAGTTGTGGTCGGTTAATTCACGGAGCGTGTGCGGCGTACCGTGGCGGGCTAGATATCCGGGCGCGGCACACACAATGGGGGTGCGCTCGGCCAGTAATCGGGCGAGCAGGCGGCTATCTTCCAGTGGGCCAAGTCGCACGGCCAAATCTAGGCCTTCATCCATTAGGTATAGGCGTTGATTACTCAGTGTCAAATC
>NZ_JAUOSC010000180.1:0-433 GCF_030548285.1 Gilvimarinus sp. 1_MG-2023 | reverse complement strand
CACCAGTATATTCCCATCATTGGTGCCCGTTTTATGGATATGGTCGACGAGGGCAAGTTATCGCTGGATCAGCTCGAAGACCTCGGAGCCATCACCGCCGGAGCCACTCCAGGTCGGGCGAATGATGAAGAAATTATCATTTTATCGGTTGGCGGCATGCCCGTCGAAGACGTTGCCTGGGCCACCGTGATTTATCGCACGGCAATTGAGCAAGGCATTGGCATCAAGCTGAATCTTTGGGATAGCCCTGAATTGTGCTAGCAGCATCCGGCGTCGTGACCGGCGCCGTTATTTCCTCTGCATGACTGTATTTGACACCCTGGATATTCCCAATGACACAGATTCTAAAACTGAAAACCGGCTCAAAATTCGAAGAAATCGGCAGCTATTCCCGCCTCGTTGCTGTCGATCGCTGGATTTACGTTTCCAATAC
>NZ_JAUOSC010000018.1:0-35660 GCF_030548285.1 Gilvimarinus sp. 1_MG-2023 | reverse complement strand
TCCAGCGTCCAGCGTCCAGCGTCCAGCGTCCAGCGTCCAGCGTCCAGCGTCCAGCGTCCAGCGTCCAGCGTCCAGCTATAGGTAATAACTCGCCACGGTCATGGCTTTAGAGGTTAGAGTCATGGCGGCTTTAACGGGGGCCGGAAAGCGTACGCCGCCGGCCTCTATCGCTAAATGGGCGTGGCGGGCTTCGTCCTCTAGCATTTGCTCGACAATAATGCGTGATTTGCTGTCGGTGTCGGGCAGTTGCGACAGATGTGCCTCTAGGTGCTTGCACACTTGATCCTCAGTGGCGGCGACAAAGCCTAGGCTTATGCGGTCGCTGATTAAGCCGGCGGTAGCCCCTATAGCAAAAGATGCGCTATACCAAAGAGGGTTGAGATAGCTGGTACGGCTTTCTAGCTCGCCCAGTCTTTTTTGACACCAGTGTAAGTGGTCTTCCTCTTCGCTGGCAGCCTCGCGCATTTGGTCTCGCACTTCGGGTAGTTTTGCGGTTAGTGCTTGCCCTTCATAAAGCCCCTGTGCGCAAACTTCTCCGGTGTGGTTTACGCGCATAAGTCCAGCGCTGCGGCGCTTCTCCTGCTGACTTAGGTCGTTTTCGGGTTGAATGTCGGCCGGTGAGGGGCGCCGGTGCTCAGTACGCCCGCCGGCCATTGCTTTAAGTGCATTATCGGCTTTGATAACGAGTTGATCGAGTAGAGAGAAGTTGGACGAGTGCATGGGGCCTCCAGAAGTCTGTTGCTATTATACATGGCCCGCCAGACACGAGATAGAAAGCGTCACTATTGCGGGTTTATTACACCGTGCTTATCGATGACCTCTTGCAGACTTTTTGTGAAATCAGGCAGCAGAGCGCGGTAGCGATTGCTTAGAATGGGCTTTGCGTCGAGGTCACCAAGGTTGCCGTTATGGAAAATTTTTGAACCTAAGTCACTTTTTTGAATGACTGCGTTATAGAGCATTTCAACACCAAGGCAATGGGTGATGCGTTTATGTAAAAGCATGCGAAGGGCGGTTGCGTAGTCGGGCACTTGAGTGAACTTGGGGTGATGGTTCGGGTAGCGCGTTTTAATTTTTTCGACCCAGTGGCGCGATGAGTAACTCCCCTCAACATAGCATACCGAGTGTTCCGGTTGGCTGAGTTGATCCACTGTCAGGTTTTTTTTCGATAAGCTCCAAATCGCCATGCGAGAGTGGCCAATGGTTACCTCAATCGGTGTCACTAATGTGAGCTCTGTAGGCTTTAGCGCCTCTACTATTCGTGCGCAGTCACCGTGACTGGCTCCGCTCATTGTTTCAGCCAAAGAGCGTCGAGTGGGGCGATGAATCATCTCAAATTCATAGCCCATATGGGTAAAAGCTTCGCGATAGTAATTGACGAGTTGGCTGTACTCGGGAATGTTGGGTGGCAATGGGCAGGTAAAGCGAATCACGCTCCCTGACGCCGGCAGGCTTTCCTGAGCCAAGGCGGGGAGTGCACAAAGTAAAAGCAGCAGACTTCTGGTGATATTGGTTATCACATTTTTCCCTTTAGGTCTGGTGAGACTCCATTGTATATTGCCCGCTGACCAAAACCAAGATCGGTTGCGTGCAGAGTGTAACACTGGCAGGATTGTCCCATACAACACAGGAAGCCCACCGTGCAAGATACGCAAAATATCAATCAAATTATGGACGCCAGCATCCCGTTGGTGGTGATGGAAACCTTCGAAGAAAAAAAGGCGGAGGATATGCTCTTGGGGGTTGCCAGGCAGCGTTTTGCTAAGCTAGCCCGCTGGAGCATTACCGATGGCCTATCCACCTTAACTTTCGGCCCACAATTGGTGGCAAAAGAAACCAAATTCAATGAGCCTGTCGAGCTATTGCGCCATATAAAGGCGAGTAACGAACCCAGTATCTATTTGTTGTGTGATTTTCACCCTTATTTGCAAGAGCAGCCCGAGGTTGTTCGCTTAATTAAAGACATTGCTCTAAATCATTTAACGGTACCCAATACGTTAATATTTATTAGCCACCGCTTGAGCCTACCCAAAGAGCTAACACGTTACGCGACCGGTTTTTCTATGCCATTGCCTACCGATGAGCGTATTTTGGATATTATTCGAGAAGAGGCCAAGGCCTGGTCACAAAAGCACGGCGATACCCGCATTAAAACCGACAATGTCACCCTACAAAAAACGGTGGCTACCCTGCAAGGGTTGTCAAGCAGTGATGTGCGCCGTTTAGTTCGCTCCGCCATTTGGGATGACGGCGCACTGTCGGCCGAGGATTTACCACGTGTTAATCGCAGTAAATTCCAGTTAATGGATTTGGAAGGTATTGTCAGTTTTGAAAGCGAAGTGGACAATTTTGCCAATGTCGGCGGGCTGCATAATATGAAGCAGTGGTTGAGCCAGCGTCGCGAGGCTTTTGTCGACCATGCCAGTACCCTCGATCGCCCCAAAGGTATTTTGCTGCTGGGTGTGCAGGGCGGTGGTAAGTCGCTGGCCGCCAAAGCCGTTGCGGGTATGTGGGGCTTAGCATTGCTCAAATTGGACATGGGCGCTCTGTACAATAAATACATTGGCGAAACCGAGCGCAATCTGCGCGAGGCCCTTCAGCTGGCCGATGCCATGTCGCCCTGTGTGTTGTGGCTGGATGAAATAGAAAAGGCCATGAGCCAAGGCGGTGGGTCCGACAACGGCACATCGCAGCGTTTGCTGGGCACTTTGCTGACCTGGATGGCCGAGCGCCCCAGCCGAGTATTTATCGTCGCCACCAGTAACGATATTAGTAAGCTTCCCCCCGAGTTAATTCGTAAAGGCCGGCTGGATGAAATCTTTTTTGTCGATTTACCCAACGAAGAAGTGCGCCGGGAGATTTTCGAAATTCACCTGAAGAAACGCGATTTGTCGCCAGAGCAGTACGACCTGGCAGCGCTCAGCGCGGCCAGTCAAGGGTTTAACGGTGCGGAAATTGAGCAGGCCGTGGTAGGCGCGGTGTATCAGGCGCAAAATGGTGCTCACCGCCTCACTACTGAGCTTTTATTACAGCAGTGCACGGCCACCAGCCCCTTGTCGGTGGTTATGGCCGAGCAAATCGCCAGTCTGCGCCACTGGGCGCAAGACCGAACGGTGCCCGCATAATGTCGCTGTCACTATTGCGCTCGGCTGTACTGTGTTTATGTTTTCTTATGGTCGCCTGCAGCGACAGCCCCCCGCTGGCGCCATTGCCGCAGGGCGCTACAATTTTGGCTTTTGGTGACAGCTTAACCCGCGGCACTGGCGCGCCACCAGAGCAAAGTTATCCGGCACACTTGGCTCGTTTAACTGGCTTTGAAGTGATTAATGCCGGTGTGCCGGGCGAAGTGTCGGCGGAAGGCTTAGCTCGGCTCCCGGAGGTTTTGCAGCAAGCGCAGCCCGACTTAATTGTATTGTGTCACGGCGGTAACGATATTTTGCGCAGCCTGGACAAAGCCACCATGCTCAATAACCTGCAGGCGATGATCGACATCGCGCGCGACAGTTATATCCCTGTGGTGCTGGTGGCGGTGCCCAAGCGCTCACTGTTATTGCGCGCCGAGCCGGTGTACCAGCAGCTAGCCGATATCAACTCGCTGCCTTTGCAGGCAAGTGTCGTGGCCGATGTGTTGGGCGACAGTGAGCTGCGTTCCGATCGTGTTCACCCCAATGGCGCGGGGTATCAAATTATTGCCGAGGCGGTGTATCAATTGCTACAAGATTCCGGTGCCATTTGATTGAGCACTACCCTTAAGCCTCAAGCCCAATCGGTACTCTTAGCGTTATTGACAGTAATCGCGATGGTCCACAGCCTTTAGCAAGGAGATGTGAATTGCTTAGAACAAAACGGTTTTATCACCGATTGGCTTGGTTATTACTGGCTGCGATGTGCAGCGCCTGTTGGAAAAATCAGCCGCAAAGTCCCGATGCCGATGCTTTACTTACTCAGTGTGAGCGCGATTTGGACGCTCCGCCGCCGGCGGTCAATGGCGCGCAGTGTGGTTCACTCACAGTGCCGGTAGATGCCGGCAACCCGGCATTGGGCGAGATTGAGGTCTATCTCAAACGCTGGCCCGCCATCAGCGCCGTGAAAGACGCCGACCCGGTATTTGTGATTGCCGGGGGCCCCGGTCAGTCGGCAACTTATGTCTCCGACAGTTTATCCCAAGCGTTTTTTAACCTGCGCAAAAAACGGGATATTATTTTTGTCGATCAGCGGGGCACAGGTGACAGTGCTCCCATGCATTGCGACGATTATTCGCAAGACCCACTAACTGTACTGCACCAAGACCGACAGGCACAATTGCTGGATGACTTGCGCCAGTGTGCGCAAACTCACCAGACTCTTGCCCCTTATGTGACAACCCCTTATGCGGTAGCCGATTTAGAAGCCGTGCGCCAGGCATTGGGTTACGATCGTATCAACCTGTGGGGCGGCTCCTATGGGACGCGAGTGGCTCTGGAGTACGCCAGACGCCACCGGCAAGTTGTGCGCTCGGTGGTACTGGATGGGGCTGCGCCGGTTGCCATCGCTCTGCCGTTTACCATGGGGGAAAGTGCCGGGCAGGCCTTGCAGGCTGTAGCAGGGCAATGCATGGACAGCGAAGCGTGCTTTTCTCGCTACGGCAACCCGGTTCATAACGCCGAGGCTATTGCCCGCCAGTTGTCGGTGGCCCCTGTGACCGTTGATATCGCCCACCCGTTAACCGGCTTGCCGCAAACGGTGGTGCTGGATGCGGATAAATTCGCCGCCTTAATTCGCATGGCTCTCTACGACCGACTGGCGAGCAAGGTACTACCGCATTTACTGGCCAGTGCTGCCGAGAACGATTTCCGGTTGCTGGCAAAGGTGGTTAGCCAGCTGTTATCCAGCGGCGACTTCTCACAATTAGCGATGGGAATGCATTTTAGTGTGATCTGCACTGAAGACGCTCAATACCCGCATCCGTCCGAGCCCAAGGCTTTTTTGCAAGTAGATTTATCCGAATTAATGCTGCAAGTATGCGAGTTTTGGCCCAAAGGTCAATTGCCGGCTGATTACTATCAGTCGTTCGAGGCCGATGTGCCAGCGTTAATATTATCCGGTCAGCGCGACCCGGTAACGCCACCGGCCTGGGGACAGTCAGTAGCAGATCAGCTGAGCCAATCCACTCATATTATCGCTCCGGGTGGTCATCACGGGGTGACCTCACAGGGTTGTGGCAGCCAATTGGTGACACAGTTTATTCGCAACCTGACACTGACCGAAAAAGAGCAAGCCTGCGCCGAGAACATTCAGCCGTTTGCGCCTTATTTGAGTGCTGAAAAATCGCAAGAAGCAGGAGAGACGCCGTGATTGAAATTGAACAAGTGAGTAAATCCTTTGGTCGGGTTCAGGCGTTAAACAATGTCAGTATGACTATTGGCGACGGCGAAATTGTGGGTTTGTTGGGGCTGAACGGTGCGGGCAAAACCACATTAATGCGTATGATTTATGGTTTGATTGCTCCCAGCAGTGGCCATATCCGGGTGGATGGGGTCGATGCGACTATGGAGGCCGAAAAAGTTCGGCAAAAACTCGGTGTGCTGCCGGACGGGGCAGGTTTATACAAACGCTTAACCGCGCGCGAAAACATAGCCTACTTTGCCCGTTTACAAGGCATGAGTGAAAACGACATCCGCCAATCGTCTGATCGGCTTATCGAGATACTGCGCATGGAAAATATTGCCGATCGGTACAGCGATGGCTTTTCATTGGGGGAGCGTATGAAAACGGCGCTGGCTCGCGCCATTATTCATCACCCGCAGCATGTGTTGTTGGATGAACCCACCAACGGCCTGGACGTTATTACCACCCGAGCGGTTAGGGCGTTGCTGCGACAATTAAAGAGCGAAGGTCGCTCGGTGCTTTTCTCCAGTCACTTAATGTATGAAGTGGAAAATTTATGTGATCGGGTGTTGATCATTGCCGGCGGTCAGCTAGTTGCCGGTGGCCGCATAGAAGATGTTTTACAAGCTGCGGGTTGTAGCAGCTTAGAAGAAGCTTTTGTGACCCTATCGCAAGGGGAGGCAGAGCATGTTTTTTAAACAGCTGAACGCGGTTTGGAATAAAGAGTTGCGCGATGCCCTGCGCGATAAACGCGCCATGAAAGTCGCCTTTTTACCGCCGATCTACATGGTGGTGTTTTTTGCTCTGGGTATAGGGCTTGCCATTCACTTTCAAAACAATGAAGAGCAAGACACACAACTGCACGTTGCCGGTCAGGATGCAGCACTAACCGCCTGGCTGACAGAAAAAAACATCCACTTAAAGCCGTCGCCGGACGATCCATACGCCGCGGTCGAACAAGGCGAGGTGGACTACGTATTGGTGCTGGAGCGCGAGGAGGCAACGCCGGGCAGTAAAGAGCCGCGCTCGGCCACCTTGGTTTACAACGCCTCCAACCAGCGTGTGCATGGCCCGGTAGGGCAGGTGCGCCAATTGTTGTATCAATACAGCAGTATGGAGGCGGGTATTAATATACTGGCGCGGGGCCTTAGCCCCAAACTGATTAACCCAATTCGTGTGCGTGAAGCCAATGTCGCCAGCGAACAACAAATGGGCGGATTAATTTTGGGGGGCGTGCCCTTGTTATTGTTAATGTGCGCCATGATGGGCAGCGTGGGTTTTTCCGCGGATATGACCGCCGGTGAGCGCGAGCGTCAATCACTGGAGCCACTGCTAATTAATCCTGTGCCATCACTGACCTTAATGCTGGGTAAATGGCTGGCGGCTGTAGCATTAACATTGGCGGTAGTGCTCCTGTGTTTGCTGCTAATGAGTATTGCCTTATATTTTTTACCCTTCGATAAAATGGGTTTGCGCGTTTCGGTGAGTGCGGGGGCAATGTTGGGAATTTTTGTGTCTTTAATCCCTATTGCTGCAATTGCCGCCTCACTGCAGCTGTTGCTGGGTATTTTTTCGCGCTCGTTTAAAGACGCGCAAACTTACATGAGCATATTAATCGTATTGCCGATGGTGCCGTTTTTTCTGGTTATTACCAACCCGGGTATTTATCAGCCCTGGCACCTGTGGGTGCCGATGTTGGGCCACCAAACGGTATTGCGTGAGCTATTATTAGGGCAGGGGGTAACGCCCATAGCTTTTGTGGCTTTTATCCTAAGTGCGCTGCCAGTCACCTTGTTGGGGCTTTGGTTGGCGGCTAAACAAATGCGGCGGGCAAAGGTGATTTATGGATAAGCGATTGGCCCGGTTGGGCGGGACTTTAATAGCGTTGTGTGCATTTTTATCGGGTTGTTACCATTTACAATCTGCTGATGCACCTATGGATGTACTTTATTACCCTCACCATAACGGCTATCAGGCAAGTGAGGAACTGCCCCTAGTACGCAGTTCGGACCTGCTGATTTTACTGCCCGGTATGGGCAATAGAATCGACAGCTTTGAGCAAGCGGGCGTACTTGAGCAGTTGGCCCAAGCCCAGATTCCGGTCGATGCGGTAATGGTCGATGCCCATTTTGCCTACTACCGGGCGCGCAACTTTCTACCGCGATTGCAGCAAGACGTTTTGCTGCCGGCCCGGGAAGCGGGCTATCAGCGGGTGCATTTAGCCGGAATATCACTGGGGGGATTTGGCAGTCTGTTATACTGGCAGTACAACCTTGATCAACCCACAGAGGGTTTGCCCGTGGCCAGTGCTATGCTGCTAACCCCTTATTTGGGGGAGCCTGAATACTACGCGCACCGGTTAAACCCGCAGTTGTCACCCCAGCTTGTGTCGGAGGATAAAAATATCTGGCTGTGGCTGGAGCAATTGCCACCCGAACAACGACAGCACTGGTATCTAGGGCTGGCAGAGCAAGACGAATTTTATCAGGCCAATCGCACCTTCGCGGACCTATTGCCGGAAGACCAAGTGTTTACCACCCCAGGTGGTCACACCTGGGACTCCTGGCGCGATTTATGGCCGCGAGTATTGGCACAATTTAAACGCGACTTTTTTCAGTCGCCTACAGAAGAGTCACCATGACAGAAGAATTTTCCCTGGACGGCACCGAGTTTATTACCCTTAACAATCTTTTAAAGGTTGAAGGCTGGGTAGAAAGCGGCGCCGTCGCCAAGCAAGTTATCGACGCCGGAATGGTAAGCGTGGACGGCGCCATAGAAACCCGCAAGCGCTGCAAGCTAACTCCCGGCCGCCAAGTAACCTTTAATGACAATACCATTGTTGTTGTGGAGTAACGAATGACCTTGCAGTGGTATCCCGGGCATATGCACAAAGCGCAAAAAGAAATGCGCGAGGTGTTGCCATCGGTTGATTTGGTGATTGAGGTACTCGATGCACGCATTCCTTTTAGCAGTGAAAATCCTTTAATTGCCAGTATTCGCGGGGAAAAACCCGTGGTGAAAGTACTGACCAAATCCGATTTGGCCGATCCAGATAATATTGCGCTCTGGCAATCCTATCTGGACGCTCAAAGACAGACCAAAACCCTTGCCGTCAGCACGCAAGAGCCTGCTAGAATTCACACTTTGCCTGAATTGTGTCGCAAGCTCACACCGGAAAAAACACGCGGCCTAAAAAAACTAAAAGCGATGATTGTCGGTATTCCTAATGTGGGTAAATCGACTCTAATCAACACTTTAGCGGGTAGGGCCGTGGCCAAAACCGGTAATGAACCCGCCGTTACCAAACGTCAGCAAACCATTCATATCGAAGACGACTTCGTTTTGCTCGACACCCCCGGCATTCTCTGGCCCAAACAAGAAGTTAAAAATTGCAGTTACCGCTTAGCCTTTACCGGGGCGATTAAAGATACTGCGCTTGATTATCTAGATGTCGCTCTATTTGGCGCTGAGCATTTGCTAGCCCACTACCCAGAACGGCTAAAAGAGCGCTACCAAATCGAGCAGTTGCCCGAAACCGATGTGGAAGTGCTGGAGCTAATCGCTGCCCGCCGCGGTTGTCTAAGGGCCGGAGGGCGAGCTGATTTAAACAAGGTGGCCCCAATTTTTGTCAACGATTTTCGCTCCGGCACTTTGGGTCGTATCAGCCTAGAGCTGCCCGATGTAGTGGAAAAAGAAGTAGCCGAGGCTAAACTACTGGCCGAACAAAAAGCTGAGCGCCAGGCGCAAATTAAGGCCGAGCGGCGCAAGCGGCGGCGTAAGAACAGCTAATAATTGCCGCCGGGGCAGTAGTTTTTTAAATCTACGATCGTGCGATCTCCAGCCATCAAGATTAGCGTATATTTAATCGAGGCGTTTTAGCTGAGATGCAAGCGCTTAGGTGCTGGGCTCGTTGCTGAATGTTCGGGTTAGGTTATAAAGTGGCGATGCTGCCAGTGCAGTGGGCGCCGGCAGTTTCGTAATCCAATAACCAGATGGCAATCAGTGTTTTATTGATTTGCATGCATAGTAGTTTCGCGCAGCGGTATCTCTGGTTGCCATTGTTGCCAGCTATCCAAGGGAGCATCGTGCAGGGTAAATGTCGCACCGTCACTGACAGTTTCGCCGGGCAGGTCGGGGGTGGCGAGAGCGATACCGCCAGCCAGTAAGCTTTGGGCGGAGCCGGTGCGCAACTTAGCTCCCGAGAGCCAACCAAAATCAAAAGCAATACCGGTCGCGTTCCAGAACACACTGTTGGATTTCACCAGTGGGGCGTAGTAGGGGTCAATATGAACATAAATATTGACGTGTCGAGCGTGTGTGTCCAATTCAAAGCCGGTGACCTGGCCGATAGGTATTTCCCGATAAAACACCGAGCGGCCCTTTTTGATGGAGGCCAGAGATGGGGCTTTTAAGGTGAGGGTGAGCCCGCTATTACTTAAGTAATCCTCCGGCGGAGCATTCATCCCGGTAAATGAATAGCCAAGCTCTGTGCTGTTGCCGGGTTCAAAGGTAATGTACTCGCCAAAAATTAACGTACCCAAGTTGGCGATTTTTTCTAGACTGATGTTAGGTTTTACTCGCCAGAATTGGCTGTCTTGCACAATGAGCTCGCGCGCCTCGGGGTTGATGCTGACCTGTGCAGTTACACCGTCCTCGGGGTGATTAAGTTGTATGTCTTCTATTTTTCCGACTGTTACTCCTAAATATTTTAGCGCTGCCCCGGCTTTTAAGCCCTCGCCATTGGCAAAGTGAATATCAATTGTCGGGCCTCGATCTAAGGCCTCTTTACGCGAGCCTAACAATGTAAACCGGGTATTGGCTTTTACTGGGTCGGCCTGAGTCGCCCTGTTGGGTAAATAGAGGTTAATACCGCCGCTGACAATACTGGCAAGGGAGTCAACGTTAAGTTCCACGCCTTGCAAACTGGCCGAGACATCTAAACCGCTGCTTTGATAAAACCGCGCATCAAAAGTAATCAAGGCTTGGTGTTTGGGATGTATTAATACATCAATGGCGATGTTGTCTTGTTGCTTTTCGAGGGTGTAATCCACCACTTTACCAATGGCGATGCCGCGATAATAAATTTTACTGTTGCGGGTTAAGCCATCGAGCTTTTTGGCGGTGAGCGTGAGGTAGAGGCCGTCTTCGTCGCGCTTGGGAGCGGGTGCTTCTTTTAAGGCGACAAAAGCGCGTTTGTCAGAATCTGTACTGCCAGAAAAATCCATTTCGATATGCGAGCCGGTCAGCAGGGTTGAAAGTCCCGAGATTTGCGACAGGGAAATCTCGGGGGTGGCTAGCCAGAATTGCGTGCTGTCATTGAGCAGTATAGGGGCCAGCGGGTTAATACTCGCCGTCGCTGTTATCGCCGAGTAGTCGGGTTTCATATCGAGCTTGATAAGTTTGCCTGCGGTCAGCCCTTTGTAGCGAATTTCGGTATGGTTGGCTTTTATTCCCTCGGCGGTTTTAAATTCAATTTCAATTTCAATGCCGGTATTGGCTTCGGCGTAACTGGGGTAGATAGTAAACGCATCGTCGTTTTGCGCAGGCTGACCGGGGGCAGTGCCAGGTGGTGTATCGAAAGATAATCCTCCCAGAATGATGGACGCTAATGAGTCTGTTTTGAGTTCTATGCTGTTTAAATCACCGGATACAGTAACGCCACTGCTGTTCCAAAAACGGCTATTTTCGTTCACTAAATCGACATATTCCGCATCGATATGGGCTTTAAAGATGACTTTGTTGCGGTTATCACTTAGTTGGTAGTCGACGATTTCTCCCACGCGAAGCTTGCGGTAGTGAATAGGTGAGCCCGAGTGCAGCGAGCCCACGTCAGAGGCGAGCAATTGAATTTCTAAATCGCCACGGGCAGGTTTGGGCGGTGGCGGCTGGTCCAGTGCTTTAAACACGTGTTTGGTTTTTTGGCTGCTGCCTGGGCGTATCGCAATGTAATTACCTGAAACTAACGTATCCAGGCCTTGTACCCCGGCCAAAGATAGCTCGGGTTTTACCAGCCAAAATTGAGTGTCTTGTTTCAAGGCAGATTCGGCCTGCCGACTGAGAGTGATGTGGGCGGCAACGCTTTGTAAATCCGGCTGAACGACCAGTTCGTTAACGGTGCCGACTTTAATGCCTTTGTAACGCACCTCAGTGGTTCCCGCTACCACCCCTTCGCCGGTGGCGAAAGTCACAACGATACTGACACCTACCTCATTCAGGTGCTTGTAAGCTAGCCAGCCCCCCAGTAAAACGGCCAGTAACGGCAGCAGCCAGACGGCGGAAATGCCCCGGCGCTGGGTAGTTTCGGCGGCGGGTATCGCCTTGTCAAAGGTCGGTTCGTTCATGCTCTAGATCCTGTAGATCCCATATTAGGCGAGGGTCAAAGCTCTCGGCTGCAAACAGTGTCAGTATTACCACAGCGGCAAACGCTGTGGCACCAATATTCGCTTCTATGCTCGCCAGTTGGCCAAAACTGACCAGAGAGGCCAGTATGGATATCACAAATAAATCCAGCATGGACCAGCGGCCAATAAAGTCGATAAAACGGTACATGCGCATGGCTTGCTGACGCTTAATGGGTTTGCCACGTTGCACGATAATCAGCAGCACTGCAATACCCAGAAGTTTAAATAAAGGCACGGCAATACTGGCCACAAAAACCACAATGGCGATGGGCAACATGTCGTTTTGGGCCAAATCGATCACACCCGACATAATTGTGCTGGTAAAGCTCTTATCGATGCTTTGCACATTCATAATGGGGTAGAGGTTGGCGGGCACAAATCCAATGGCCGCGGAAATCGTAAACGCCCAGCTGCGCGAGATGGCGCGTGGCGTTCTAAAGTGTAGCGGGGTATGGCAGCGCGGGCAGGCGTAAGCGCCTTCGCTCGGTCGCGAAGCAAGTTTACCGCAAACACGGCAGTGGGCTAATTGAGCATTAATGGCGAGCATTGCGCTGCCTCTCTACGGCATCCCAGCACGCCTCGCTGTTAAACAGCAAGGTCGCAGCGGTGGTAAGAACGAGCATGGCAATCAAACAAAAAAAGCCAGTGGAGAGCTCAAACTTACCCATATCTTGCAGCTTAACCAGAGATACGATCATGGACAGCAAATACACATCGAGCATAGCCCAATTAGTGGTGTAGTGTAATAGTTTGAGTAAACGCGCGGTTGTCTCGTTAACACGGCGCAAGATCCAGCTCAGGGAAATCAAAAATATACACATTAAAACCAGTAGGGGCGCTATGACAGTGCAGAGCAAAATCATGCATCCTACCCACCAAAAACCTGAATTAAACAGAGTTAATGCACCTTCAAATAAGGTATAGCTGGCGGGTCGGCCCAGCAAAGTAAAAGCAATTTGCGGATAGAGGTGCGCCGGAATAGCGATGATAAGTGCCGTTAACGACACCGCAATACTGGACTGGGCTGAATAATAACGGCTCGCGCTATCGCGATGACCACAGCGTGGGCAGCGAGCTTCGTTGGACTTGGTGGGAGCGGGGCGCTGAATCAGCAAGTCGCACTCTTGGCAAGCAGTCGTTGTGGCGCTGGGGGCTTTTCCCATAGGAAGATGATTAATCCTTATTGAAGCGACAAAATACTTGGTTCTCTTGCAAAACTCAAATGTCCAATTCACAGTCAAGTACGTTTATCGGCTGAAATCGGTTCAGTTTGAATTCAGCCAAATGGTGATAGTCTAGGAGTTAGTTGGAACAGGAGTCGAATATGAACGCAACTAAAGGCTTTATTTTATGTATAGCACTGGCGGGGCTCGTAGGCTGTAATGAGTCACACCGCAGCGCGAGCATAACTGCGCCACCACCATTACAAACACTGGACTCTTTCGTGTTAGTTGATTCCTTCGGGGTGGATAGTGAGGTATCGAGCCATACACCGCTTGAAATTGACCCCTATTATTACGATGGTGTTTTTGAAATCTATTGGGGGGTAGAGCGGGGCAGCCAATACGACTTTTACCTCAGTGTTGGCCCCACAGCCAATATTAACGATAGCCTCACTGTATACTCAGAGTCCTGCGGTCCGGGTCAATATTGCGGCTTTACCGGTGGCGCCATCTGTCAGTACAGTGCCGATTTCACATTGGGGTGTGCCGATCAACCGGCGGTGGATATCTACGATATTTTTGTTGAGGTTCCGCAAGCCATGTATCTGTTTGCCGAGGCCTGTGACCGTGACGGGTGCAGCTTTCGCCGCTTACCCGTCACGATGTTTTAAAAATGATTAATTTCGTGCCAACTTAGTCGTTTTGCTGGGCTGCGTAATCGATCACTTCCTGGGCGGTTTTGCCGTCCAGACTGGCGTAAAAATCATTTTGCATTTGTTCGGCGTCGATGGTGGCGCCAGACATGGCTTTTTGGATATTAGCGGTAGTGGCTTCCAGCGCGATGCTGGCCAGGGCTTGTTGAAATTTTTGCTGCTCTTGTTCGTCCATCTCCTCCATCATGGCATTGACAGACTCCTCAATGGAGGCCTGGTTGGTGGCATCCAGCGTGGGGTCACCACAGCCACTGAGTAATAGGCAGGAAAATACTAGGGTCAGAGCGAATATACAGTGTTTCATAAAGCGTCCTTGATGGCTTATGAGTGAATAATGCTTTTATACAGGGCATTGTCATCAGAAGCCAGCAAAGTTCGGGAGAAGCTATTACTCTACGTTTTCGGGTAGCCGTTGATCGTCGAGCCGGGTTGCTTTATGCGCGGCTTTGTAGGCATTTTTGGTTTTTTTCAGTGTGAGGGGTAAATTGTAATTATCAATCGCAGCGCTTACCGAGGCCCACTGACCGGCGGCTACGCCGTTAAACAAACGCAGTGCATAGCCATAGACTTGCAATCTATTCGAACACATAGGCTCATTATCGCGTTCATTCCTTTCCAGTGTAGCAGAGTCTGGTAAAAAGTAAGTAAGAGCTTCGTCGTACGAAAGCTCATCCCCTAAAAGTTGGCAAACAAACTGAAAGAAATGAGCTTTGGCTAACTGAACTCGAATAAAATCTTTCGATAGCCCGCCCACTGAATGGCCTTTGCCAATCAGTTTACTGTACGGCATTCCCTTATCCCTTATTCTATTGACTGTGTATCAAACATCAGAATCGGCAGGTGCATGGTATAGCATGCACTTTATATTGGCCGTAGGACTAAATTGTTAAAAGTTGTAACCGAGGTGTCGTTAATCATTATCTGCTTTGGTTAGCTTAATAATTGTTAACGATAACGTTTTTACGGAGTTGTTTGGGTTAAGTATAGAGGCGTATTTACTAAAATCATTGAGTCGCCGATTACAACTATAATGGTCGAAAGGGGCTTTGTAGTTAATGGTAGATCACTCGTAGAAAGGCGATGAGAAAATGAACAGAGTCGTTTTGGTGGTGGTAAATTCAGCGTTTTGAGTCGGTTATCAGTCTTGCAGTGGTCTTTTCTGCTAATCGTAGTGTTCGATAAACTTAGGGCTATATGAACTTAGGTAGCTATAAGTCACGAAATGTTTACACCTGATTATGGTGAAAATTTTATTTGTGGTGAATTTATATAAACTAAGGAAATTAATTAACAAAGGTCAGTTACATTAATAAGTTATAGTTACCGTAATCGTATCACTGTAGTTGCCACTCGCTACTGACTGTGGGGCGGAGACGCGTCCGTAAACAGTCTGTGTTTGACTGCTGCCGCTTCCCGAACCGTTGACTGTATCAATACCAGGGGTGTCGCCCCAAGGTAAAGTGCGCCCACTATCGCGGTAGAGTTGATAGCTAACAAACTGCCCGGTTGCGTTGTTGCGCATACGTCGTTCACTGGTGTAATGCAAACCGTGATCGAGCGAGAGACTCCAGGGTGTGTTTTTAGTGCAGGTGAAGCTAACGTCCGTGGTGTGATCGTGATGGCTATTGATTAGGCCAGAGATAGAGCCAAAATTAAGATTATTTGCTATGTCAATCACGCAGCTGGCGGCAACGGTAGCCGTGGCATTAAAAGGAAAGATAATGCTGCCGCCGCCATTGCCGCCCGATGTGCAGCTTGCCGGCCAGCTTGGGGTGCCTAATAAACGTTCCGCATAACGGTAATCTAAACGCGTATGCCCGCCGGAAAAGACACTGAAGTAGCTGGCAGCCGCTAAATTTAATTGAGGGGGAACATAGCCATATATACTTAGATTTTTTGTGCCTGAGCCACCCAAAATGGGTACAGAATATTCCAGATCAATATCGATATCATCAACAGGTGTATCACCTAATACTTGGGTTAGGGCTGCATCACGATAAATTTGAAACTGCAATGGCACCAACGCCAGTGTGTTCATGGAGCGTAAGTTAATGGTGCTGCCACTGGCTAAACCTGCACCTAAATTTAGGCACATACGCACCCTTGCTGTGGCTAGTAATGACAGGTCGAAGGTGTTGCATTCAATGCTAACACTTGCCGAGGAGTTTGCGGCAGACCCCATGCTGATGTTACCAAACACCAGATCGCTGGCTGTGGCATAGCAAGATGTTGCGGCAACAGCCTCAGGGTTTAGACTGATCAGGTAAGAGAAGATACATGCAGTGTAAAAAATTTTCATCAGCCTAATACTTCGCTTTTTTGCATTGGTAAGGGCCTAGGTAGTGGTTGGGTATTTGGCCCGGAGGGATTGAAAATTCAACATGGCAGGTTCCTTCGGGTGTGATAACACGCAAATAATTATAATCTTGTAAATTTTCTATATAAGTTTGACCGTCAAATCCAACGAAAATAGGCGTGCTGTTGCTCTGCTCAGTGAGAACCCGGCTGGCCACAGGCAGTGGTATATCTGTTTGGTCAGTGAGTACGACAATAGCGGCTCGAACTTTTTCAACTGTAAATTCGACTAAAGTTCCAGCTCTATCGCTGGGCGTAGCGCTTTGATAAATATCGGTAACTTTGTTGTCGGCAGGTAGATCCATTGGGTCAATGGATAAATTGTTGTGTTGCCAAGTATTTAAGCGGGTGACTAATAAATTACCGTTTTTGTTAGTATAGCCGATCACGCGATTTTCCAACTTAACCGGTATATTGGCAATGCCGCTGGTGGACACCACTGCGAAGCTGTCGTTTATTCGGCGCGATGCAAAGCCTTGTTGGTTCATCCACACCAAGCTTCCGCTGGCTTGAACAAAACCACTTTGATCAGAATTCGCGTGGGCTATACCGGAGTCGATACGGCCATAATTTCCTTGCCAACTGCCTCGGGCGAGGGTGTTAGAGGTTGCCCCATTCTCGCTGCTCTGTAGGCGCCAGCCGAATCCGCCATCACTAGGCAATGTGCGCTGCAAGCTTGCCTGATAAAGATTTCTGTCATTGTTACGCTGGATGGAGCTGTGAAGCTGGAGGTCTTGGCCGAAGACGATACTGAATCCAAACTGAAAAGTTCGATCGTTACTGTCGTCTAGGTTTTGGTTGTAAGATAAGTTAACAGAAACACCCTTACTGATTCTGTTATTCCAGTAAATGCCCGCATATCGCGCGGCGGGCTCATCGAGATCAGCATTGTCAAAACGTATCGCATTGACCCCTATATTCCCCATTTGTTTAGTCTGTGCACTGGCCAGAAGCTGTTCGCTGCGTTTTGCCGGCAATGTGCTGTAATGGCTGGCTAGATCGCGATACTGACCAAAAGTACGCTGGCTGGCAACGGAGACGTTAAAACGGCTGTTATTCCAGCTGTAGCGCCATGCTGTTTGGTAGCCGGATGCACCTTGATCGTGACTACGGCTGTACGCCAGGCTTACCACGCCGACCAGGCCCGGCTGCCAAACGGCGCCGATACCCGTATTGATAAGACGGTCGTCCAGCTCCGCTTGGCTTTCAATAGTAAGTTGGTTGTTGATGCCGTAGCGAAAGTTTCCTTTACCGCTTAATTTATTACCGTACGAAAATGATTTAATACCGTAATCTTCGCGTACGAACCCGGCGGCTAGCGTCCAGTCCGATAGCCCCTTTTCTAAGAGTTGTTGTGTGTTGTAAAACGGAATATTAATTGTGGTGGAGCGGCCCAAGCTATCGGTGGTAATGACCTGTGCCTGCCCCACACCGGTGATACTTGGAACTGCATTGATCTCAAAAGGGCCGGGCGGAACATTTGATTGATAGCGACGCACCCCATCAATGTAGAGTTCAACTGTTGAAGGCAGAGTGGCTTTACCGATAAAAGACGCTAGCGGCGAAACAGTGCGATAGGGCTGTAGCCTGAAGTTGCGGCCGTATTGTATCCCGCTAAGGCGCAGTGAGCGCGACCAGTTAAGCCCGCCACTGACCGAATCACCAATGGTTAAGCGGGTGGCATTGCCCGGAAATGACCACTCGGCAAAGGTATCCAGTGCTACTGAATCGCTACTCCAGTCGCCATTACCACTGCGTTGAGTGTGGCTGCTGCTGGTGTGGCTAAACACACCCTTGCCGAATCCAAACGCGCGAACCTCAGCCGCCGCTGAGACAAACTGATGGTCGCCCGTGTGGTTAGCGTACAGATCATAATTAAGTAAGCTGCCCGGAGACGATACCGCTTGCGGTGGTTGTAATGAATCACTGGCCCAGAGTTTGGTCATTGGCAATGACATTAACGATAGTGGTGCGGTCAGAATTAACTGTTGAGTGTTGACACGGTAGTTAACCTCAATGCCGCTCAGAGAGCTTAATGCGATATTATCGTTGTCGCTCGCGGTTTGCATTGCAATACCTAATTTTTTCAACTCTCTTGCTTTGGCAAAAAGCTCTTGTTTTCTCAGTGTTATAGGGACGAGTGAGGGGTAGCGAACCTGATTAACAAAAACCTCAAGGTAGAGGGTGATATCGTCGAGGTTCATCGCTGCGGTTATAGCTTGGGGCGGTCTTTGGCTAAGATCGCCTTTATGTGGTTGCTTCCCGTACGACATGGCTGCTAACGGTACAAGCAATAACACAGTCATTATGTCAAGGTGTCGGCGTAATAGTGACAAGAGTGCGTTCGCGTAGCTCGCCATTTATTTTTGCGGAAAAGTCGCCCCCGTTTTTTGGATTTATATTTTTGGGTAATAACCACTCCCGCTGTTCTCCGGGGAGTACATAGCCTGCAAGCCCCGGTGCGATTGTGGTCCGGTCGTCACTTTGAATCCATGTAAGGTCGGCAATATGAGCATGGCTATTGCCTTCGTTACTTAACCGGATAAAGTGCTCGCCCTCGTGGCTAATGAGTGAGCTGTTTAGCACCGGCTGCAGATTGACGGCTTGAGGCGGCTGGATAAAAACAGGAATAGAGTAGCGCAACCGAAAGGTTAACCCTCCCGTGGGCTGGTTGGCAGATGTAATGTTTTTATCGTAGCTGACGGGAAGTTCATCAATAATAATGCGAAAGCTGCGTTCGGCCATGTCGGGAGGGGAGCCTGTGCGTACAATCCGAACGAGCTGGTTTACACCGGGCCCAAGCTCTATCACAGGCGGGCTGGCTATGATTTCCTGCGTGGGTTGCAGTTGATCTTTGCCGTCCAGTTGTAGCCACTGATAAACGCGAACCTGAGCGTATAAAAGCTCTTGGCCCGTATTCACTAGAGTAATACCGTCTGCATTGCGTTCGGCAGCAATAAACAAATGCGTCGGCGAAACTTGCAGGCTAGCCTGGCTTGCGGAACTGGCGAGAAATAACAACCCAAGACATATGCACTGCAGCGTTCGTTTTAACGCCACACTATACGTTTGCTTCATGGCTGTAGGCTCTGAGTTCTACCAGGTGATCGTCGCTGTTACCGAATCCTGGTAATCTTGTGCCGAAGCGTTGGCGCTGGGAACCTGAGCATAAATTACATGGTTCTGAGTGCCGCCGTTGCCCGTAAGCCCACTTTTAACCGAGCCTAATGTGACACCATCGCCCCACGGTGTGGTGTACGCATCGGAGTAGAGTTCATAGGGAATATAGTCAGTTGCAACAGTTTGCCCTTTCATGCGTCGGGAGGTGCCATCGGAATTGGTGCCATCGTTTAAGGCGATTGTATAGGGAGTGCCTTGGGTGCAGCTGACATCTATTGAGGCAGTACTGATCTGAATATTAGTCGCTGTCGAAGCCTGTGTGCCGAAGTTGATATTGCCATCGCTAGCCGTATCAATTGTACAGGAGGCAGTGATGGTAATAGTAACGTCAAAGTTACCTGTTTCTGTATCAGACAGCGCCAGAGGTGAGAAAGTTAATATCGCTAAACTGACAAAAAAATGAAGGTGAGAATTTTTCATATTTCCTCCAATCCATTTGGAAGTATTCCGTGGGGCTAAGTACTAGCCTAGCTAGAATAATTTTAGTGGGCTTCAACAGTTTGTCAATTTAATAAAAATATGCCGTTATACAAAAAATATCGAGACATTGTTAAATTACTATCAAAGGTAGCCTGGTGGCGCATTTTTGTAAATATTGCATAGGAAAATGACCGCTTAATAGCGAAAATTAATGGAATGGCTGTTTTTAAGGAGTATTTGATTCAAAAGATTTTTGGGGAGGCTGAAGGGGTTTTAGGTGTAATGTATATTTTGGTGCCAGAATAACCGAGGTTGTTATAAAGCCGATTGCTGTGAATGTAGCAATCGTTTTAGGGAGGGGGCAGTCGTGACTTGAATGACCTGTAACTACCCTCGCAGTGACGCGAGCAGAAGGGGCTAGATTAATTATTTAGTTGTTATTGCATTTCTCTTTTAGCAAGGCCAGTGAAATGCCTCCTAATCCTCTAATTCTATCGCCATTGAAAGTGGTTGAAAATCGCATGGTTGCAGGGTTTCCTTGCAGAAAGACAATAGCTCTTGTAGGAACAAGCTCGTCAGACATTTTATAATGTGTATTTTCTTCGTACACTTCACCTAGGTTATAGTAGAGCTCAACTCCCTCTTCTTTTTTTAGAATATCCTCCACCACACTTTTGTAATGATCGTTATCACCGTCTTCGAATTTCACGACAATAATCGCCGTAGCCAGATCGATTTTCTCATCGACTGATAATTCATGAAAATTGGGTGTGTCAATGATAGGTTGAAACTGGGCGGAGCCTTCTGTAACAACGGGCTCAGATGTGAAGCTCTTGTAAACTAACGGCGGGAATACATAAAGCATCCAAGCGGTATAAATACCAAGAGCCGCAATTGAAAACCCTGCCCCAAATACGATACCTGATAAAAATTTCTTTAACATTCTATGACCTCTAAAAATAATAGTGAACTTGCTTGGTCATATCACAAACTTCACGCCAAGCTAGTATTGACCGGTACAGTTTGAAATTTATACAGGAAGGGTTTGCAAGTGCTAAAAACGAGATCAATATGTAACAGCTCCCTGTCTGGTAAATCTGCGGCTCAGTCCCAATTATTCTGCAATGTATGGTATTTATCGAGTTAACGCAACATCGTGATACTAGCGGTTCAGTCAACAGTGCAAAGCGTGTGAGCTGTAACAGATGAAGCTAAAAACTGCTCCTGCGATTTCGGTGTTTACTTGTCTTCGGTGCTTAGGGCAGCCAAGGCTGCGCCATTATCGCTAGGGTCGGCGTTCTGTCGGTGTGCTCGGCTTCAATCAACCGTAAACGGGTGAGTGGTTGGGAGGTGTAGGATGAGAACACGGATTAAGTCAGGGGCGGGTGAATTGTAAAACACTAGGGTGTTTACAACCCTTCGGGCACAGTGTGGCCCGCGAAGCGCAGTGGCCATCGCTTGTTCGCAATGTGTGAGCCGGGGGGCAGTTCTGCGGCTCACCATTTTACCCCCATATAAAAAACAAAACCCCCGCAGGCAGGGCCTGCGGGGGTTTTGTTTTTTATATGGTAGCTAGAGGCGGACTTGAACCGCCGACCCCAGCATTATGAGAGCTTTGTATATGACCATATCAGAACATAAATTCAGTAAAAACAATAGCTTACATGTAGGATGATTCATGGTCTGGTATATAAAAACTTCTTCAAATTGGTACTTTTCTGGTACTTATCTTCCGTAATAGCTGGTAAAGGAAAGTGCATGTTTTTAGACTTTATAAGAATATAATCTGCCGATTCTTAAACCTAAGTAATACTTTTTCATTGTTTTAATGGCTTTATATTGCAGGGAAGCACTACATATTGTGCTTTATTGACTTATACATGGGTTATCCACAGGTAGAATACAATATATTGTGCCTTTGTGGAAAACTTGAATGAATCGTGAAGTCGAGTTAGTATTTTGGGGTCGGTCAGTTTTTAGGTGATCTTGATTTAGAATCCTCTGCCTAGCATGTTAAAGCCAGACAGAGGGTGATCTCCGTCCAAAGAGAATCAAGAGATAGTGTACTTTAAAGTTAATCTATTTCAAACCTGATAGAAGCTTCCTTCGGGAGTGGCCGGCAACCACTAACTTTTATCTAAAGGTAATTTTGTATGTCTAAGAAGACACGTTCTATCGGCAGAGATGCTCGTACAGGCCAGTTTATTCCTGTCTCAGAGGCAAAGCGTCGACCGGCTACTACAGTGGTCGAGCGAATTAAAAAGCCTAAGTAAGGGTCTATTTTAGAGGAATATATTATGGCCGTTAAACATGTACCTACAAATGAAGTTCATTCCGGTTCCAAGGGCGGAAAAACCGCGTGCGGTTTTGATACAAGAGAGCATCCGTCTCATTGGGTAAATTCTTCAGAACGCATTACTTGCGACAAGAACGGTTGCAGGCGGTAATAGCTAGTTGTTATAGGCCCTTAGAGTTCTTCTACGGGCCTTTCTAATAAGGCTCTATTTTTAGTTATAGAGCTTCAAGTTAATATTTGGTGCTTATTTTAGTTTAAATTTTGAGCCTAAAATTTGCTTGTTGCTTCGTATCGCCTTGCGTTATTGTTTTTTCAGTGTAATTTGCATGATATGTGATATTTTCTTTCTGGAAGTCTAAGTTGCATTTTTATTTTTTTGTGCGAATACCTCTTGCTAAAGTGATTTTTTGGTTTTTTTTAGTTCCGTAATCATTTTCTTGTGAGTATCTAAAGATGCCTCTCTTAGTTTAATTGTTTCCTTGCTGAAGTTTTTTATGCATGTTTCTTCGAAAAAATTTATTGTTCTCTCTAACTCATAAGCCATAAGCTCAATATCCGATATTCTTCTCTTTAGGTCTAAGTCGAATAATCCAATATCCTTTTTATGTTTAAGTTTGATAGCCGATTTTAGTAATACAGTGGCTGACGTTATAGTTCTGTCATAATATGGGCAAAGGCTTGCCGTATCAGCTGAAGTAAGTTCTTTGCTAAGGTTTGTTTCTGTCAGGCTGTAATTGTCTGCCCTTTCGTTTATCCATAGCCCTCCTATGCTGAATGCATGGTACATCTCGTCTATTTTTGCAAACATTTCTATGCTTGCCGCTAAAAATGGACGGTGTATATCTCTTATTTTTTCTTTGTTAAAGCTCGAGTACTCCCAATGATTGTCGCTAATTTCATTTATTATCTTGTTCGATTCGTCCAATTTCCCAAATATAGGTACATTTCTGCTTTCCTCTTTGTTTCCTTTTCCGTACCTTACTCTAAGGTGAGGTCTGAATGCGTCGGCTAGGTAGCATGCTCCTAGTAAATCGCAATAAGAAATAACAATTGAAATGTTATGCTTTAGAAGAAATATTCTAGGGTTTATAAGTAAGCTTTCTACGTTTGTTTCTGGTTTTGTTTTTAGTCTTAGCTTCCATGATAGCAATTCATGTTCTTCATTTTCATTAAGTATCATTGGGGTTTTTAAAAGGTCTATATTTTCGTTTATAGAAAGCTTCCCTTTTTCAATTAACTCTCTTTTGTCTTCTATGAATTCTAGTTGAAATTTAGTTGTTTTTAATTTTGAAAGAAAGTCTGAGGTGTATGGTGTAAGACTGTTTAAGTTCCATTTGTCGCTAGGTTCTATATAAAAAATCTTTATGTTGTGAGCTGTTGAGTTTCCTGAGTTTTTAATTTGGATTGTATGGTAAACTTCTACTTCAGTTTTGTCTTTTTTGCTGAGGGATAAGTTCTCCTTTATATTTATTAGAGGTGAAAAGTTCCCTTCTAGTGTCAATGAGTTTTGATCTATAGATTCCTCGAGTCTTTTTAATTCTGATGCTCCAATGTATATCCCGACTAAAGAGATTATAAGTGGTAGAATTTTGTATTTTATTTTTAAAAGTGAGGTTATTATTATATTTTTAGTTCTATGAATTCTATTCATTTATTTTGCTATCCATTTTGTCTGTGTCTGTTCTTTCCTTTTTGAGATAAGTTTATATTTCTTCTCTAGCTAATTCTATATCTATCGGTGTACTAATCCCTGTTTTAATTTTCTCTTTATAAATGCCTGTCACTGTCAACTCAAACTTCCCCTTTTTAGTCTCCATAACATTTTTTTTCATTTATTGCTCTTGTAAATATCACCATGGCTTCGTCCGTGATTTAAGTTAAATTAAGTTTACGGTTCCATATCCGCAGGCCATAAAAAATATGCTCCAAACCGACCCTTGGGCATGAACTGACCGCCAGAGTCTTTTCCTTTGTCTGTAATAATATGCTTTCCGTTCTTATCTTCTAGGTAGCCTTTTTCGCAAAGGATTGCCATTAGCTCATCTGTTGTTTTTCCAAGCTTTTTGGCTAATTTCGATGATGTTAATTTTTCTAGTCCTTCATCAAGCGTGCTGCCTCCTGCATCATCACCGGTTTTTGGTATTTTTTTAAGGCTTACTCTGACTTCATCGCTAATGCGGATAATTCGTTGTGCCTCTTCGTAGGCTTCTTTAAAGGTTTCTCCGTCTTCGTCTCGGTTGAGTAAAATGCCCATTTCGTTATTGTTTACCTGGCTGAACTCGTACAGGTTCAGGCTAGTAATGATGCACAGCTCTTCGTTTATATAGCACTTGGCATGCAAGTTTTTACAGAAGCTTGTTCTCACAAAGGTAAGATCGTTAAGCCAGTTTATTTCCTCTGGCTGTAGTTCACTTTTTCCATAAACAATTCGGACGTCTATTTTCAATCGGTTTTTGTCTTCTAGAAGCTCTTTAATTCTGTCATTAAGCTTTAGGAAGGGGCTGATAAGTATGACTCTATCGCGCGCGTCTTTGATTAATTCTTCTAGAAAGTAGTTGGTTGCACTCGTGTTCAAAAACTTTGCCATTTGTAACTCCTAATCCTTTATCTTATTGGCAACTGCTTGTCTTTTCCGTTGGCTGCGGTTTTCTGATCTTTATTCCCTTTCCACCGTTTGGCTACCCTAGCCGCTATTATCCGGCTTTCCCTGCTGTTCCTAAGTCGCTCTGAGCTGACTTGGTCATGGGGCTAATTTGCCCAGCTTCTGGCATTTCGTCGCCGTATGCCAACCATAGTCGATACTCAGGCCAGGTCTTTCCAATTGCTTCAATTTCGCTATGTCTTACTTTGGCTTTGCCTTGTAAGACATTATTCCATCTGCTGTATCCAATGCCCGTTTTCGCACTAAGCACATCTCTCGTCACTTTCTCAGTTTCCAAGATTGCATTGATACGTTCTATAACAACGTCTTTATTCATAAGTAATTATTACTGGTAATATTTACCGGTAAATACTAACCTTAGTTTGTAGTAATTGATCACGTTTTATTGTGGCCCAGTGAGGTTCAAAAGCCAAGCCCAATGAATAACGCAAAAGGTGCTATATGGAAAAGGAATGCAATTTTCAGGTATCAGAGGGTCAAATCTGGACGGTGACCTTTGACGATAAACGCGGTGAATTCGTGTTTACCCCTCAAGCCCGTGGCCTTCGTGGCGTATTCATCCGTTCAAAGTCACCCACAATTGTACTTCCTCCCTCGGGTGCTCCTGACGCCTTCATATTCTGCGAAGGGGCAGACTTCTGCATTCACAGGGAAGATGCCCAGCAAGTACAACAATACATCGCTGAGCATCGTTTGGGGGCTGCTGCATGATTTCCCCAAAGCAACCTATAAACCTGTCCGTATTGCCTCCGGTAAGCTCACAAGAGCAATTTGCCCAATGGTTAGGCACCACTCAAGACACTGTACGGGGGTGGGTCGAAAACAACACCTTGCCGAACGTCAAAATAGGTCGTCAGCGCTTTATCAACGTTACAGAACTAGTCGACAACCTGCGCGACGGTAAAACCATATTCAGCCGGGGGGACTTCTCCGAATGAATATCTACGCATCAATACAAGTTTTAATTATTGCTATACGTGCCCCTAGGGCACAAGGCCGCGTGAGCGGAAACAGTGTGGGCGACAGTGACGCCAAGGCGCTCACGTCTGCTTGGCAGATCGTCCACACGGTAAACCTCGCACGAGTGGCCAACCAAAGAACCCTACCTGCGGCCATCAAAGCTGCTTTGCCCAGTTCAAAGCCTTTCGAGCTCCCATTAGCTCAACTCACTGGGCCTTTTTATTCCGAACACTTACGCCAATTGCCGGGGCGTGGGTTGAAACATAAACCGGCTGAACTCAATTGAAGGTGACACTATGAATCAGGTACTTACTGTTGAACTGTATGGCGCTTCACTGGCAGATGTCGATGGCCGTCAATATGCATCGCTCTACATCGGCCAAAAGGTCGAAGACGAAAAAGAAGAGGGCGCCAAAGGTATTGTTGTAATGAAAATGCCTTGCGATCCCGAGGTTTACCAAACCCTCAATCCTCCAAAGTACCCAGCACAAGTTCAAGCTCATGTGCGCCTAAAAAAGGCGGCCGGTGGTCGATTGGGTCAGCACTGCGTAAAAGTACAGCTTGCGCAATTGTCTGCGGCTTCAGATAAGAAATAGGCATAGAAAATGATTCTGTCCTTGTTCGCCAAACCTCAAAAGAGACGAGTTTTGTATTTTGTCTTATTGCAAGTTACCTGGACTATTGCGGTATTCATGATCGGACAATCTCAATCTGAAACGTTAACTTTTGAGCTGATTAACTACACCGAACAAGGGTGATCTTATGACTAATCTTCAGTGTTCAGAATGGAGTGTATTACAGGACGGTACTGTTAAATGTCTGGGCACTGTTTCCGAATCGGTGGGTATTCTTCCGCCGATCACGTTTGCTGAGGCTAATCAGTTGCTGGGTGCAATGGCTTTAGTTTATGTAAGCGTGTTTACAATCTCGGCAATCAGTCGAGTGTTAACCCAAAACTACTGAGGATTATATCCATGAAGAAATCTTTCGCTTTTATCAACTCTAAGTTAGGTCGTGCATCTGCTGCCGTTGCTGGCTTGACCTCTGCCGGTCTTGCTAATGCACAATTTGACCCATCTGGGGTGGTGACTGAAATCGGCAGTGCTGGCGGTCACATTGAAACAATTGGCGCTGCCGTTCTTGGGGCAATCGCTATTATTTTGATGTTTAAGCTTGTTAAGCGCGTAATGTAATTACGCCTAACATTGATAAAAAATGTGGGGGCTTCGGCTCCCTCATTCATTTTAGGGGTTGAGATATTATGATTACTTGGGAGTGGATCTATTTTCTTATAGTTGCAAGTGCGATGTATATGCTTTTTCGCGGTGTGATAAAATGAAAAATATTCTTTCATTAAAAAAACTTAATCATTCTCTTAAAATTCTAACGATTTTAGTTGTCTTTGCATCTACCCATTCTTATTCCGAAGAAGATCAAATTATCTATACCAATCCTGAGTATAGTCAGCTTCTCTCACAAAGCCGTGAGGTTGCATCAGGTATGCAAGCTTACAATGAGTTTAAGGAGGATTGCGGTAATACTGGCGTAGTCTGTGAAGAGATCCCAGCACAATATCCCGATGTACTTACACCTAGGGTACGTAAATGGGAATGCCCCGAATCAATCGAACATCAGGGGCAAACATTAACGTTAACATCAATGTCACAAGTTGGCGGCGTTTATAAATGTGCATATGAATACAACCCATGTGAACATTTAGAGGGGACTGTTGCAGGCACGTTTCTATTTGGCCCCGAAGAAACACCACCGGCCATTGGATGCTATGCGGGTTGTCAGTCTGAGCTTTCATTCTTTGTACCGCAAGATGACGGTTCTAAAACTGGCAATTACATCTATAACGGTCAATCATGCTCTGGTGATGGAAGTGGCGAAGGCACTGCATCATCAGAATCTAGCTCGGGCCAAACATCCAGCACTGGCGGTAATGACGGTGGTGATGGCGGTCAGAATTCTAGTGATGGCGGCGATACTGGCGGTTCTTCTTCAGCATCTTCTGCGTCATCATCAAACTCATCGAGTGATTGGGATACTGATGGTGACGGAGATTTCGATTCAGATGATTACGATTATATAGATTCTGATGGCTGTTACATCGGTCATGACGGTACACGTTATTGCTCTGACACTGAAATTGGAACAGGCCCCGACGGTCTGCCCAACAATTGTTTTGAAATAGACGGAGAAATATTTTGTCCTGATATAGATGGTGACGGCGAAGGCGACGGCGGCGATGGTGGAGGTAGTTCTAGTTCTAGTTCAGCTGATCAACAGTCAAGTTCTAGTTCTTCTGATAGCGGGGGATCCAGCTCTGAAGGTTCCGATGATTATATGGCCGGTACTTGTTCAGAAGACGCTATCGTAGCTCCTGAGTGCAATGGTGATGCGATTCAATGCGCTATCGAGGAACATACGTTTAAAATTGAATGTAACGCGAAACTATGGCGTGAAGACCTTAGTGGCGATGAGGAATATAACGCTAAAGACTCTCTTCTTGATAGTCCCGATGATAATGAATTAAATAAAATTAAAAATGAAGAGATAGATCACTCACTTGCATTTAGTGTAGATGATTCTGGTTTTTTAGGTGGTGGCGCTTGTCCAACACCTGAAACAATATCTATAGCTGGGGCATCTATCGAATTTAGTTACCAATCTATTTGTGATCTGGCTGCACTTTTACAACCTTTACTCATTGCTCTTGGTTATTTCATCGGGGCAATGGTATTTCTCAGAACTTATATGGGGCTTTAATCTATGGCTGCTCCCGCTATTTTTATTCCGATCGGTGTTTTTCTCGCGTCAATTATTGGCCCATTGGTCGCTCGTGTCCTTCTCTCCCTCGGTGTTGGTGTCATTACATATAAGGGCGTTGATACAATGCTCCAAAACCTTGTTACAACAGTGGAAGGTGCATGGGGTGGTGTAGGCGCTAAGGTTGTTGCCGTTGCGCATATAGCAGGCGTTGATCAGTTTATGTCAATTATTCTTAGCTCGATAACTGCTGCAATAACATTAAAGCTAGTCTCGGGTGCTATTAAAAAACTATCATTTTTACCACAAACGGAGGCCTAAATGTTCCTCATCGTCTCTGGATTGCCAGGTGCTGGCAAAACGCTACATACAATCTCAACTTATAAAAATATTAATGATGAATTAGTAAGGCAAGGTAAGGCACCACGGCCAATCTATTATCACGGCATACCATTATCAGAAAAAGGTGATCAAACACTAGGCTGGACCGAGCTTAATACTGATCAAATTAAAAACTGGCATGAGGAGCTCCCGCCAGGTGCAATATTAATTGTCGATGAAGCACAAAAGCATTGGCCGATACGCTCTGCATCAAAGCCAATACCGCCTGAGCTTAGAGAAATTGAAACACATAGGCACAAAGGCATTGATCTAGTTTTTATTACTCAAGACCCGACACTTCTAGACACTCACGCCCGAAAGCTGGCAAATGAACATATACACTATGTCAGACCCCATGGCGCTAAATATTCAAAGCGCTATCACTCAGGCTCTGGCGTTGTCAGCGTTACAAATAAATCAGAGTTAAATGCTCTGGTTGTATCCAGAATCGGACATCCAAAGAAAATCTACGATTTATACAAAAGCGCTGAAGTTCACACGCATAAATTCAGACCTCCAAAAATACTATATCTATTTGTCTTCGGGCTGTTGTTGCTGGCTTTCCTGGCTTATAAAGCGGCTAATATCTTCTCAGAAGATGGTTCCGGGTCAACGGCTCCTAATCAAGCCCAGCCGCAACATGAAAATACATCTGAGCGTGAATCAATGGGCTGGGCAAAACTCCTAAAGCCTGAAATACAAGGCTTACCATTCACCGCGCCCCTTTATAGAGAACAGGCAATGAAAGTTGTTGAGGTGCCCCGTGTTGCCGGTTGCATGAGCCTTAAGGGCGTGTGTAATTGCTATACCCAGCAAGGAACCAAAATCAACGATATAAGCGATCAGATTTGTCAGAAATGGATCGTCAATCGTCCATTTGATCATTTGGTCTATCAGGGAAAAGAGGGTAATTCTAGGGGTGACGCTAATCGTAAACAACCAGAACAACTAACCCAGCCCGTAAAGTCCAGTAACCATAAGCAATTATATTGGCCAGAAAACCGAACTATGCCAAACCACATATAAGACTTTATGTGGCCTTAGGCGCGAATGCGAGGTACGAGCATCGGCCGAAGGCCACATTATTAACGTTCTTGTAACACGTTAATAAATAGGGGAGTGACCCCACACATAAGACCACAAAACGCCCTGTTCAAATCAATATTAAGTGTTTAAAGGTAGGTAACAATGAGATACGAAAATAAGCGTTGGCACCGGGAAGGTAATGTTTTCATGCAGGAGAATAAAACCGTTGATCTGTCTGGCTTGAGATACCTTCATTCTGGTGTTGATACCATCAAACAACTGTATAACTGCTTGATTCGCCCCGATGTACTGCAAGACCTCCAGTATGCTCAAGAGGGGGGTGATCGATACTTTGTCATTGGTGGAATTGACTGGATGATTACCCGCTCATCAAAGGCCAGTGGTTACCAGTTCATCCTAAAAAACCTCGATTTGGGCTTTGTCGTCCTGCTCAAGTCATTTTACGCTGAGGCTGATATATCCGCTTCACACCTGAAAGTCGAAGTCACACCGCAATTGATAGCAGAATACAGCCCTGAACAACTTACTCAGCAGATAGACCATATCGCTAACCTGTTTTGCGTCCAGCTTGTACACGCCGGCATATCAGTACACATAGCAACTGACGTTAAAGGACTTGTACTACCTAATGACTTTGAAGCGCGACTAGTAGCTAAGGCCAAGCGTCAGTATAAATTCAACTCAATCAGCAACGCACAACTAGGCTTAAACGAAACAGCGGTCATATACGGTGCGGGTCAGTCCTACACCTTCGGCTCTGCTGGTGCCTTACAATTCTGTGTCTACGATAAAACAGCTGAGGCCATTAAGAGCGATAAGATCGACTATTGGGAAACCATATGGGGCAGAGTGCCTAGAGCAGACTTTAACGGCGATTTCAGCGACCCTGACAACATATCCGAATATGAACAAGGGGACGTGGTGCATCGCATTGAGGCGCGTTTTCATCACTCAGTGATTAATCAATTCGGCTGGGGTACAAAAGACGATGAAGGTAATGCCATAAAGATCAAAAACTATACGGATCTTATTCCTCACTTGACCGCACTGTGGCAATACGCTTTGAATAACTTCAGGCTTCAGCACTCCACCAGCTATATTGACCCCATTTGGCAGTCTCTCATTGAAGATGTACAGTATTTTTGCCCATCACCCTCACTGCTCTATAAACGTGCTCAAAAACCACCTTCTGAGTGTTCTAGGCGTAATGTCGCCTTCTGGCTCGGCAATCAGATCAAGCTTTACTCTAGGGGCCGTTTTACGCCTGAGTACGTTACTTCTCGATTGCTTAAGTCCGGTTTAGACGCTGACCTAGCCCATTACTTTAATGTGAAGCTATATGGCGAATCTGACGTCTTACAACCAATATTATTAGAGTTTGTGCAAGAGAAAATGAGGGCGCATATCGTAGCAGGGGTGGCGGCGTGATTAAGAAATTACCCGATGGGCGTTACCAGCTTGATTTTTATCCCTTCGGCTCCGATGGGCCACGGATTAAGCGGGTGAGAAATACACGAAAAGAGTGTAAAGAGATAGAAACAGATTACTTATCTAAAAAAGGCCAATTGCATAATCCTTCGGATAAAATGCGACTGTCCGAACTGGTTGATCTCTGGTACAAAATGCATGGCTGTACCCTCAAAGACCATAAATACCGTTTCTCTCGTACTCTTACCATTGTTAAGCGACTGGGAGACCCGAAAGCTAAAACATTCACCGCTGCACACTTTGCACATTATCGCGAAGAGCGTCTTAAAGAAGTCAGTGTAAGTACCATCAACCATGAGACTCGATATTTAAGGGCCGTTTACGCCGAACTCATTCGCCTAGAGCTCTACCGGGGCGATAACCCAATGGCAAAAATACGCACCTTCCGAATCGACGAAAAAGAGCTGTCGTACCTGACGGAAGAGCAAATACCTGTGCTTTTATCTGAATGTGATAAGTCCAGGAATAACCATTGTGGTGCTGTCGCTCGGTTGTGTCTGGCATCAGGGGGAAGGTGGAGTGAGGCTAACAGGTTAACAGATGGACAACTGTTCAAAGATCGTGTTGTATTCTCTGGCACTAAAAATGGCAAAGTTCGTGTCATACCGATTAAACCTGAACTGTCCGTTTATCTACGTGGTTTATCATTCCCTTATGGCCGCTTATTTGATGACTGTTATTCAGCATTCAGAAAAGCCGTTGAGCGTTCCGGTATTAAACTGCCTGATGGCCAACTGTCCCATGTTTTACGGCATACCTTCGCAAGTCACTACATGATGAATGGCGGGGATATACTCGTTCTTCAAAGATTACTCGGTCACAGTGACTTAAAAGTCACAATGAGATATGCCCATCTATCACCCTGCTATATGAAAAATGTTCCTAATCTTTCACCCTTGAAAGGCGATTATATTATGAACACTAATATTTAAGGCAGAACGGAAAACTCACTGTTAATATTAGGCGGCAAGTCGCAAAAGGAAATATTTATAAACTACAGTTAAGGAGGCTATTATGAAATTAATCAATACAGCATTAATTGCTCTTCTCTCGCTATCTTCCAGTGCTTTCGCTCATACAGATTATTACGGTTCTGTCATAAATCTGACCGGTGATGAATTTAAAGCAGGATTAAATGACCTGATATCAGGCCATGAGGTTCTACCCTATACACAATCCGGTAATGATAATTGGCATGACATGAATAATATCGATGTGTGGGAAGCTCTGGTTTACACTGATTCAGATTGCCGTGATGATAATCCGCATTGTGGCCTAGTCCGGCTGCTCTATTTAAATGAGCCCCGTCATATTTCAAAAGCTAATCGAGGAGGTGGCAGTAATGATGCTTGGGATCGTGAACACATCTGGCCTAAATCCCGGGGCTTTCCTAAAAAATCACAAGACGGATACACCGACCTTCATCACCTAAGACCGGCTGACAGAAACATTAACGGTAGCCACTCAAATTACGGATATGACATCGGCGGCGAAGTTGTAATTGATAAGCTAGAAGACTCTACCGAAAAGGCAACGGAAGCCCGACTAGATACGGCCGCATTCTCATTTGAGCCACCCAATCATGCAAAGGGGCAAGTCGCAAGAATGCTATTTTATATGGCCGTGCGCTATGACGGTGAAGATCACGACCCCAATGAAAAAATGCCAGACCTTGTAATTCGAGACGACAATGCCAGGGTAAAAGAACCATGGATCGGTGACCTTTGCACACTGCTTGAATGGCATAACAGATATGGGCCTACCGAGTTTGAAAAGCGGCGTAATGATCGAGTGATGGAGGTACAGGGGAACAGGAATCCGTTTATAGATCATCCCGGCTGGGCAAACCTAATATGGGCTGCAGAATGCTACTGAACAACCGCCTGAAGAAGGCCAATTCCTAGAGGTTGGGAATTAGTTGGGAAGGCAATAAAAAAGGGTTAGCAGGTATTAACCCACTAACCCTTCCGCAATATGGTAGCTAGAGGCGGACTTGAACCGCCGACCCCAGCATTATGAGTGCTGTGCTCTAACCAGCTGAGCTACCTAGCCATATCTGAGGGCGCGTATTTTCTCTATCGGGCGGGGTATTGTCAAGGGTTATTTGTATTTAAATCGTGAAGGCTTTGCCATTGGCTATTTCTTGCACCGTGTTATATTCGTGGTATGAAAAAGTCTTTAGAGTTGTGTCGTGTTTGGGGGGTAGGAATCTGTTGGTTGCTACTGGTTTGCGTGTTGGCCGGTTGTGGCCGCGGAGCGCCGGAGGAGTCGCCACAGGTGTCGGGTGGGGCTGCCGGGTCTGAGGCGGCTGCCAGCTCAGAGAATTACACCGAGACCGGCGATTATGCCGCGTTACAGCAGCGCGGCAAAATACGGCTGCTGGTACCGCGGCGTGAGTATCAGGGTTTGCCTCGCTCGGGTATGCCCTCAGAGGGGTTTCGGGCCTTGGCTGAGCGATTTGCCCAGGAACATAAACTGGAGCCGGTGTGGGTCGTTAAAGAGTCACTGGACGCCTTAATTCCCGCCTTGCTGGCTGGTGAGGGCGATTTAATCGTCAACCACATGACTCAAACTCCCGAGCGCGAGGCGCGCGTTGCGTTTTCGCTGCCTCTGTCGAATGCCACAGAGACGCTGATCAGCCCGGTGGGCCAAGCGATTGAGAGTATTGAGGCGCTGGCGGGTAAAAAAGTCTTGGTGCCCGCTGGGTCTTCCTACCAAGTCAGTTTAGAGCAGCTGCAAGCGCAGCGGCCCGAGCTCGAATTTGAGCTGGTGGCCGAGACATTATCGGGTAATCCCGATGTACTGGTCGACAGTGTCATCAGTGGCGAGTTTGACGCCACGGTACTGGATGATACTTTGGCTCAAACCCTAAAACAGTACCGCGAAGACTTTAAACAGGGGGTGGCTGTGTCGGCCACCCGGCCGGTGGCTTGGGCGGCACGCCCCGATGCCAAGCAACTGTTGATTGAGCTTAATCAGTATTTAACCAGCCACACGATTTACGCCTCTTCTATTCAGTACATCAAAGACGACTTAACCGGCATAAAAGAACGTCAGGTACTGCGGATGATTACCCGCAACAACCCGGCCAGCTATTTTATGTGGCGTGGTGAGTTGATGGGGTTTGAGTACGACCTGCTGAAACAGTTTGCTCAAGAGCAAGGCCTGCGCCTAGAGGTGGAAGTGGCGCCGCCGGGGGTGGACCCCATTGACTGGCTGAATGAAGGCCGCGGCGATGTGGTTGCCGCCGCCATGACCGTCACTCCCGAAAGGGCCGCCAGGGTCGCGTTTACCCGCTATTACAATAAAGTGGCGGAGCAGTTAGTGACCCGAGCCGAACGACCACTGCTGGACAGCACAGAGGCGCTGGTGGGTCGCACCTTGGTCATTGACCCGCAGACGGCGTATTGGCAGCGCGCGCAGCAACTCAAGGCCGAGGGAACTGAGTTTGAGTTGGTCGCGCAAGACGCCGCTACCACCGAAATTCTAATGGCCGTGGCCGACGGCACCTTTGATGCCACTATTGCCGATAGTCACTTGGTGGCTATCGAGCAACGTTTTGCTACCAACTTAACGCCGGGTTTGACCTTCGAGGAAAAAGAACACGCCTGGGCCGTGCGCCAATCTAACCCCGAATTGCTTGCCGCGTTTAACGCGTTTCTAAATAAGCATTACCGCGGTTTGTTTTTTAATGTTACCTACAACAAATACTTTAAAAACGAGCAGCGCATTGGCAAATACCAAGGCGAGCGATTAACGTTTGCCGATAGCTTGTCACCCTACGACGATATTGTGAAGCCGCTGGGGGCCGATTATCATTTTGACTGGCGTTTAATCATCGCGCAGATGTACCAAGAAAGCCGCTTTCTGCCCGACGCCCGCTCCCATGTGGGGGCCAGTGGGTTATTGCAAGTTATGCCGCGCACGGCGCAAGAGCTCGGGTTTAGCACGCCCTTTGATGAGCGCACGGGCATAGAGGCGGGAGTGGCGTATTTGGACTGGACGCGCGATCGTTTTGAAAATTATCTGCCGCTGGAAGAGCGCCTGTGGTTTGCGCTGGCCGCCTACAACGCGGGCTTTGGCCACGTGCAGGATGCCCGCCGCCTGGCGCGGCAAAAGGGTTGGAACCCGGATGTCTGGTTTGGCAATGTCGAACGCGCCATGCTGTTATTGGCAAAAAAAGAATACTACCGTAACGCTCGCTTTGGCTACGTGCGCGGCGCCGAACCCGTGCAATACGTGCGCAATATTCGCAACCGGTATCGGGGGTATTTGGCAGCGGAGTAATAGGAGCGCTGTGCGCTCCGGCCGAACACTAGGTGCTGTATGCAAAAAATACTGAGCGAGACTTGACACAGGTTAAGCTCAGCGCAAAATTTTCCGCATTCCGCATTCCGCATTCCGCATTCCGCATTCCGCATTCCGCATTCCGCATTCCGCATTCCGCATTCCGCA
>NZ_JAUOSC010001798.1:0-233 GCF_030548285.1 Gilvimarinus sp. 1_MG-2023 | reverse complement strand
CCCTGTGACCTGCGTTCACGATGCTCCTCGCGGAACGCAGTTTTTTGCCCTCGGTCTTAGCCAGGCCGGGGGCATTTTTATGGCTGGTCGGTACTGGCCAGCAGGCTTTGATATTTGCTCATCAGGTTTTCGATCAACACAATGTCGAAGGTATCGATGGCGGCGAGCAGATTGCTGGCAATTTCAGTCAGTGAGGTGATGCCTTCTGCGGTCGATAACTGCTGCAATGCCTG
>NZ_JAUOSC010001797.1:0-233 GCF_030548285.1 Gilvimarinus sp. 1_MG-2023 | reverse complement strand
GCTTAACAGTCTGACTCGTCGCCAATTGCTGGTATTGGAACGTATGGCCAGTGGCGAATCCAACAAGCAGATTGCCTACAATCTGTCGATTGCTGAAACCACCGTCAAAGCGCACGTCTCGGCGATTTTGCGTAAACTCAGTGTACACAATCGTATTCAGGCGGTATTGGCTGCCAGCAATGTCGATTTTAACCAGTATCTGCGCCGCTAACTTCGCGAGTGCGCCTGATTAC
>NZ_JAUOSC010001796.1:0-233 GCF_030548285.1 Gilvimarinus sp. 1_MG-2023 | reverse complement strand
GTCCTATGTGCAAGCAGTTTATAACGTCCGAAACGGGGTGGAATATTCATCACGTACTCGAACGGCACAAGGGCGGAAGTGACAAGCTGGAAAATCTGGTGCTGTTACATCCCAATTGCCATCGGCAGTTGCATGTGGTGGACTGTAGTGGACAAAAGTTAATGGAGAGGCTTGAAATGTGCTCTTAATGCCACAATGAATTACCTGTGCATGCTCTATTTGCTGTATTGCTT
>NZ_JAUOSC010001795.1:0-233 GCF_030548285.1 Gilvimarinus sp. 1_MG-2023 | reverse complement strand
GTCCTGAAAGAGCAGCCAGAATCCGTCAGTTATCCGATTCGCCTGTACTACGGTGTTAATCGCCTTGAAGATCTGTGCGAACAACAACGACTGGACGCCTACCGCACGCAACTGCCGGACTTTGACTGGACGCCTGTCGTCTCAAACCCCGCTAGAAACTGGCAGGGCTCTACGGGCTACATTCAAGAACATTTGCCACTTGCAACGTTGCGTGACGCACCCTTCGATATGTA
>NZ_JAUOSC010001794.1:0-233 GCF_030548285.1 Gilvimarinus sp. 1_MG-2023 | reverse complement strand
GTTCTGATGCGCCGACAAGCGCATATTCAGTCCCGGGCCGACTTCCCCCGACACCACGGCACCGAGGGCTTTGGTGTTGTAGTTACCCAGTTTGCCCGACACCATGCCTTCAAACTGTTCTGTTGGATCATTACTTTCGATATTGATCATACCGGCCAGGGCATTGGCACCAAAACGGGTGCCTTGTGGGCCGCGCAAGACCTCGACCTGCTGTACATCAAACAAACCTGCAC
>NZ_JAUOSC010001793.1:0-234 GCF_030548285.1 Gilvimarinus sp. 1_MG-2023 | reverse complement strand
GTGTTGATACGCTCGGGCGCTAATAAAAACGTCCGCCGTCTGTCCTGCCGGTACTCGCGTCACTGATCGTTACTGACGCGCCGGTTGAGTAAAATTAAATCTCGACTGATTCCCGCCTGTTGGGAAAACCCTAACCATGCTTGTAAACCGCTCGCGCTAAAATAAAAACGGTAGCCGGTGCCACCCTGTAAATACATAAGCTGCTCGGGTTGCTTGTTGTCACCTTGATAGCGC
>NZ_JAUOSC010001792.1:0-234 GCF_030548285.1 Gilvimarinus sp. 1_MG-2023 | reverse complement strand
CTATAGATAAGACTTGATTATTAGAAAAACGTCAAAATAACTGTTTAATATCTGTAAAGGGGAAAATTTAATGATTATTAAACCTTTATTTAAAAAAACAAATAACAAAAATCATTATATTAACAACAAAAATACATAAACTCATTATCTGAAAAAGCATATGACTAAAACCCCTATAAATGTATCTCAAATGACGATAACCCCCAGCACAGACAAATTAAAGAAAATAAACCA
>NZ_JAUOSC010001791.1:0-234 GCF_030548285.1 Gilvimarinus sp. 1_MG-2023 | reverse complement strand
GCTCCGGCAATTGTTGGCGTATTTCTTCCGTAATCAGATGAAACCCCCGCGACCGGGGAGATAACCGTATTTCTTTTTGTAACCACATACACCCTCTCCGATGACCAGCCCCAAAACCACGTATACAGGTCGCCACGGCCGGAATAACAACACCCAGGCTACAACGCTGCACAAGCCCCCCGTTACGCCGGGCGGCCAAGAATAGCGGTATGAAATTTGGTGAACAACTTTTGT
>NZ_JAUOSC010001790.1:0-234 GCF_030548285.1 Gilvimarinus sp. 1_MG-2023 | reverse complement strand
GGTCGTAGTTGACCAGTACCGAACAGAACTGCAGGTTTATCCCTTCGCCACCGGCTTCGGTGGAAATCAGCACGCTGGCCTGGTCGCTTTGAAAGTGTTCGACGATGGCGGCTTTCATATCGGCGGTTTTGGAACCACTGATGCGAGCTGACCCTTGGTGTCGTTTTTTCCAACGCTGATGGACTGCTTTGGAGTTAGGGTCGTTATTAGTGCCGTTAAGCAGCACGGTTTGGC
>NZ_JAUOSC010001789.1:0-234 GCF_030548285.1 Gilvimarinus sp. 1_MG-2023 | reverse complement strand
AATCAATAGTGCTAGTTTCAGTAGCCCGACCCCGATTAACGTTCAGGCGTTTGCCATCGGCGGCAACCTTGAGCTGCGTGTTATCAATGACGGTGTTTCTAGTACTGTTACGCTAGGCTCGGTGACTGGGGCAAACGCGTTGTCTACCTCGATTACCGGTGCGCCGGCGTCGGTAGCAGGGATCGCCAACGTCGACAACTGTTATCAAACGCATACGTTAGAAATTGAAGGTAC
>NZ_JAUOSC010000179.1:0-433 GCF_030548285.1 Gilvimarinus sp. 1_MG-2023 | reverse complement strand
CCCGAGAGGAGAAGGTTCGGCACAGGTGCAGCCAGCCCGTAACAACCAGTAGAGGACAGCAGCAGCCTGACCAGTGACCAGCCAGATACACTTACTGACCGTTGTGAGTGTCGTTGGGGGTTGGAGCTGGTGCTGATTCTGCCTGGGCGCGCTTGGCTTTTTGTGCCGCCTCCCACTCTGCCACGTCCTCACGATAAATATCCCACACACAGCGATCACAGCCACTTTCACAGCACTCGTAATCCCCTGGTGGTAATGGCTTGTCGTCTGGAATCTGCTCTGCCATCACGGCCTCCGGTGTAAATAACGCCAGTATATCAGCCCATTAGCGTAATCGCAGTGCAGCTCCTGAGCCGTTGGCTACCCTTCCAGCCGATACTCTCCGGCATCCAGCATGCCTTCAAAAATACTCATCAGCCGGTGGGGCGTAATC
>NZ_JAUOSC010001788.1:0-234 GCF_030548285.1 Gilvimarinus sp. 1_MG-2023 | reverse complement strand
TAATTACACTATTTTCCAAAATAAACTCGGGGATACCAAACGTAAGTAGGCCGCCAATTTCAGTGTAGCGATCAAAGACAACAGGCTTAACTCCGCTACGTACCAGTACGTCGGCACAACCAAGGCCGGAAGGGCCGGCACCTATAATGGCGACCTTTTTAACGGTCCAGGTCACAAACGACAAATACGGGCGCCAACCCATGGCGAACGCGGTATCGGTAATGTATTTTTCCG
>NZ_JAUOSC010001787.1:0-234 GCF_030548285.1 Gilvimarinus sp. 1_MG-2023 | reverse complement strand
GGAAACGAGCACGGCGCCGAAGAGGGTTAGAAAGAAAAAACCGATGACGAGTCGCTAGGGGTAGAGCAGCCCTCTCAAAGCCCATTGGAAAACTATGCGACCAACCTTAATGAGATTGCCGCCAACGGCAAAATTGACCCACAGATTGGCCGCATCTTCGAGTTGGAGCGAGTCGCGCAGATAATAACCCGCCGTCGCAAAAACAAACCGCTGCTGGTAGTTGAGTCCGGTGTG
>NZ_JAUOSC010001786.1:0-234 GCF_030548285.1 Gilvimarinus sp. 1_MG-2023 | reverse complement strand
ACCGAAAACACAAGGGCTATCAGTAGGCACCACGGTTCGAAAAATAACACGATCATACAACACAATCGGTTTATCGACCACCCGCTCACCAGCAACGGTATCGAAATTCAAGACCCCCCCCTCGTAGGTTTCCCAGTCGATCTCATCTCCATTGGGACCCTCACCCTCATCTACTTGACGCGATTCCCCCCCCACAGACGCAAAACTCTTCTCAAACAATGCATTACATCCAAC
>NZ_JAUOSC010001785.1:0-234 GCF_030548285.1 Gilvimarinus sp. 1_MG-2023 | reverse complement strand
CCACGGATGTGGGCGCGTTAAAGTTGCCCGGATGCATGGCCTGGTCCGGCCGATAACCGGTGCCGGTAAAGTCAATCAGGGCACTGCGCGCCTGCTGATCAACCTTGATCGTTACTGCAAAGCGGGTGCCATCATCCATCTGCTGCTCGAACTGCCCCAATGGCAGCTGGGCCAAACACGCTCTCAGAGTATCTTCGGCGTTGTCGAGCACATGGCCCATGTATTGATGTACCC
>NZ_JAUOSC010001784.1:0-234 GCF_030548285.1 Gilvimarinus sp. 1_MG-2023 | reverse complement strand
GACCTGATGTATTCTTCCGACCAGTATCTGGATATTTTGCCTCGTGGAGTCAACAAGGGCACCACCCTCGACAGCCTGATCGAATGGCTGGAGCTGAGCCAGGATCAAGTGCTGATTGCTGGCGACAGCTTTAATGATCTGGAAATGATTGAGCTCGACTACCCGTCTGTCTGTGTTGGCGGCTCCGAAAGCCGTCTGCTGGAAGCCACCGAGCGCAGCACCATGGTCTACCAC
>NZ_JAUOSC010001783.1:0-234 GCF_030548285.1 Gilvimarinus sp. 1_MG-2023 | reverse complement strand
CAATGTAGCAATGGCTAAAAACAACGCTAGCATTTTAAACTCTGATTACCTACCTACGTTGTCTGGTAGTGCTGGTGCCAACACTAATTTAGACAATACAGAAGCCGTATTTTCTAATGGGACTGTTACTGTTTTAAACAAAGCTAAAAGTTCTAGTTACAATGCTTCTTTAAATATCAATTACACTCTTTTTGATGGATTTGGTAGAGAATACAACTACAAAAAATTAAAAGA
>NZ_JAUOSC010001782.1:0-234 GCF_030548285.1 Gilvimarinus sp. 1_MG-2023 | reverse complement strand
AGCCGATGCCATTGAACGTCAGGACTGGCCACACCTTGAAGAAGAGCTGGGTGATTTGTTGTTTCAGGTGATTTTTTACGGGCAGTTAGGGGTTGAAAAACAGTATTTTTCCCTTGCTAGCATTATCGACCGCCTGGTGGCCAAACTGATCCGTCGCCATCCTCATGTGTTTCCTGAAGGGACCCTGGAGAGTGAACGGGAGGCTGGGCTTGCCCCACAGGAAGTGGATATCAG
>NZ_JAUOSC010001781.1:0-234 GCF_030548285.1 Gilvimarinus sp. 1_MG-2023 | reverse complement strand
GCCCAACAATTTCTTCGACGCCAACCCGGCCATGGACCTGCCAGCCGGCAAGGATCATCGCAGTGTCGGCGTCGCCGATGACGACAGTGATGGTGGTGATGGTGGTGATTGCTGTGCCAGCTAGGACATGAGCATCGAAACGATCAATACATGATTGAGACGATGTCCTGACCGAAGGCCAGCCAACCGGGAAAGCGGCGGGTTGGCCTTTGCGCCAAATATGATGGAGAGCGC
>NZ_JAUOSC010001780.1:0-234 GCF_030548285.1 Gilvimarinus sp. 1_MG-2023 | reverse complement strand
ACAATAAACTCAATATTGGTTTTACTGGATGGTAATTTGGCGATTGCCGGGTCAATTTCAAGGTTGACGGAGATCTCGCGCAATTCGTTAACCCGAATGTTGTAGGTGTCTGGAGAATCCATGGTGGCGTTTGGCAGTCCCTCAACCTTGAGGAGATAGGTACGCGGTTGCTGCGACATATTCATCATTTTCAGGGTGTAGCTATTGGTGACGGTATCGTTCGGTGTAACGCGG
>NZ_JAUOSC010001779.1:0-234 GCF_030548285.1 Gilvimarinus sp. 1_MG-2023 | reverse complement strand
CCACAAACCCGTGCCTTGCGCAAAACGGCCATGGCCGGTTCTGGCATGCCATCGGGCAGATCAACAACAGAATACTGTTCGAAGATCTCGATATGACCAATAAAGGCACTTTCCAGATCCGCTTCGTTGGCGATGGCACCGACCAGGTTACCAGGCTTGAGGCCATGGTCGTAACCAACACCCACCCAAAAGCGCTGCATATCCACGTCCGGCTTGCCTTTTAATGGCTTGGCA
>NZ_JAUOSC010000178.1:0-434 GCF_030548285.1 Gilvimarinus sp. 1_MG-2023 | reverse complement strand
GAGCATTATCGCCGTGGCCGGTTTTTTTGTCGGCATGGTGCTGGGGCTACAGGGTTACACCATTCTGGTTGATTTCGGCTCCGAAGCCGCACTGGGGACGATGGTATCGCTGACCCTGTTGCGCGAGCTGGGACCGGTAGTGACCGCTCTGTTGTTTGCCGGGCGAGCAGGTTCTGCCCTGACGTCGGAAATCGGCTTGATGAAAGCCACCGAGCAGCTGTCGGCGATGGAAATGATGGGGGTTGACCCGCTGAAACGCGTGATCACACCGCGTTTGTGGGCCGGTATTATCTCTATGCCATTGTTGGCGGTGATTTTCAGCACCGTCGGCATCTGGGGCGGGGCGTTTGTCGCAATCGATATGCTGGGCATTGATGAAGGTGCCTATTGGGGCAATATGCAGGCATCGGTTGAATTTTATAACGATGTGATCA
>NZ_JAUOSC010001778.1:0-234 GCF_030548285.1 Gilvimarinus sp. 1_MG-2023 | reverse complement strand
GCCTTGGATAACTGAGCAGCCACCCGTTCCAAAAAGTGTTGTTCAGGGTTTTGCGGATAGAGTTTGCCGTATTTTTGCCATTGTTCTGGCTGAGTCTCTTGTACAAAACCGAGCAAGTCCTCTTCATACAGCGCCAGCTTGCGGTTATAGCCCGAGGGCTGACCAAGCAACCAGCCGTTAGCGATTAGCTGTTTGATGATGTCGTTTTGAAAAGTTGACTCGTTAGCTTTACCC
>NZ_JAUOSC010001777.1:0-234 GCF_030548285.1 Gilvimarinus sp. 1_MG-2023 | reverse complement strand
ACGCATGGCAGAAGTAACAGTTAAAGAACTCGCCGACGTGGTGGGGACCAGCGTAGATCGCTTGTTGTCCCAAATGAAAGAAGCGGGCCTGCCACAGACCGCAGCAGAACAAAGAGTGTCGGATGAAGAAAAAGCCGGCCTGTTGACCTTTTTGAAAAAGAGCCACGGTGGTGCCAATGAACTGGCACCCCAGAAAATCACTCTGAAACGCAAGGTGACCACAACGTTGAAAAC
>NZ_JAUOSC010001776.1:0-234 GCF_030548285.1 Gilvimarinus sp. 1_MG-2023 | reverse complement strand
GATCTGTTTAGAATCACTCTTGTCGGTCTTTATTTTAGACAGCTTCATTTGGATAAATCGCTTGACAGATAATGGGTTTTCTACAGATAATTTAATACCTGATTCTAGCAAAAAATAAGCTAATTGATAGTGATAATATCCGGTAGCTTCCATGACACAATGGCTCCTTAAATCTAATAATTTTTCAAACTTTTTAAAACCTGAAATAGTATTCTTAAACTGATAGTATTTACC
>NZ_JAUOSC010001775.1:0-234 GCF_030548285.1 Gilvimarinus sp. 1_MG-2023 | reverse complement strand
ACAGGCTCTGAACAACGGCAACACTCGCGCAGAGCCGTGCAGGATTAAATGGATGTCCCCCATAGGCAGCTTCTTCACACCTCACCAAACGTGCCACCAGCATCACGATTTCTGGCAATTCAGAATGATCAGACAGCCGTTGGCATTTTTCTTGAATGTTTACTTTCTGAAATCTGTCGACGCTTTGGCTCGACCATGTGCATTGCCGGTACCAGCGTAGGTACCGCTCATCAT
>NZ_JAUOSC010001774.1:0-234 GCF_030548285.1 Gilvimarinus sp. 1_MG-2023 | reverse complement strand
GGCTATGCAGCGTTTGGGGATCTCCGACCTGGCCAATAAAACCTGTACCGAACTCTCTGGTGGTCAGCAACAGCTCTGTTTTCTCGCCCGGGCGCTGGCGCAGCAAACGACGGTGATCCTGATGGACGAACCGGTGAACGGCCTGGACTTTGGTAACCAGTGGCGTTTGCTTTCCCTGCTAAAAGATCTCGCCGCCGACGGCTACAGCATTATAAAAACCACCCACTACCCGGA
>NZ_JAUOSC010001773.1:0-234 GCF_030548285.1 Gilvimarinus sp. 1_MG-2023 | reverse complement strand
CAGCAAGTTGCAGAGAAAGTCATTGCGGAAACCAAAGCACGCAAAGCCGAAGGCTAAGCTGCTGCTGGCAACATAAAAAACCCCGTACAGCACACGCTGTACGGGGTTTTTGTTTATCTGATATCGCGAGCCAGTCAGTCTGGCCAGTTAACCCGATTATTGACAGCTGCCGCCATCAACCAAACCGGAAGAAACGCGGCTGCCCAATTCGACTTACCCTCCCCGACCAGCTCC
>NZ_JAUOSC010001772.1:0-234 GCF_030548285.1 Gilvimarinus sp. 1_MG-2023 | reverse complement strand
GGCTGACCCCAGGGTTTGCATCCATAAAGTCGTCCAGCCAAGGCGTGACCAGATTCCGTCCCAGATCCGATGACAAGGCAATACGCAGCTCGCCGTCCACCACATGCAGATCACCTTTCACGCTTTGCCGCGCAAGCTCCAGCATCAATAATGCCTTTTCACACTCGGGAATATAGCGTTCGCCTGCAGCAGAGAGCCGCAAACTGCGAGTCGTCCGGACAAACAACTCTACCC
>NZ_JAUOSC010001771.1:0-234 GCF_030548285.1 Gilvimarinus sp. 1_MG-2023 | reverse complement strand
AGTTAATTGTTTCTGGCTTCTTAACTTCACCAAAAGACCATGAACGAATCATGTCAGGTGAAGCAAGACCGATTCGAATATTATCGAATTCTTCAGTCTTGTTTTGTTGCTTTAGAAACTTTAATAAGTCTTTCACATTACTCTCCCAGCGGAGTCAGTCTCTAGAACCCGGCGCAAGCGCCGGGCCATCTCTTGTCATAACGTGGCGATTGCCGTGTTACTTCTCTTCCAACT
>NZ_JAUOSC010001770.1:0-234 GCF_030548285.1 Gilvimarinus sp. 1_MG-2023 | reverse complement strand
CAACGGTAGAACCACGATCAGCAACAGCGCCAGAATCAGCATATGGCTGAGCTGGTAGCGAGCGAACAAATGGGCAATAAAGTTCATGGGCGACCTCTTTATTTACGTATTTTGAGAGAGAACAGCCCTTGTGGACGCAGCATCAAAATGCCAACGACGACGAGCAGGGTGAGCACTTTGGCCATCGAGCCACTGAGGAAAAATTCCATGGTCGATTGCGCCTGAGAGATAGTG
>NZ_JAUOSC010001769.1:0-234 GCF_030548285.1 Gilvimarinus sp. 1_MG-2023 | reverse complement strand
GCCAAGGATCTTCTCGCTTGTTGTTTTGACTTCGATATTGGACACAGTACGTGTCGGTACTTAATCGATGGTCTACTGCTCTCGAAGTGTCATTTTCAACGGACTATTTTGACAACTAATAAGGCAGGTGAGGACAATGATTAAATTATCAGAATTACAGTTGAAAGAAATTATAATAATTGATGATGGTAGAAGGTTTGGCCATATTACAGATTTAGAAATTGACGGTAATAC
>NZ_JAUOSC010000177.1:0-434 GCF_030548285.1 Gilvimarinus sp. 1_MG-2023 | reverse complement strand
GTGCTGCGGGTGGCGATAATCCGGCGAAACTGCTGGGTGGCGACGGTCATTTCAATGGCGGCGGCCAGTGCCAGAATGGTTTTGCCGGAACCGGCCTGACCACTGAGCGTTACCAGCGAGACCGACGGATCGAGCAACAGATGTAATGCCAGCGCCTGGGGCAGGTCCCGTGGACGCAGTCCCCAGGCTACCTGAGACATCAGTTGCTCCACCGGCAAGTCGTGCAATACCGCCATGTCGTTGTCCAGATCCACCACCTTGCCGACAAAGCCGCTTTCATCAAGGATAAAATGATTGAGATACAGTTCGTCAGGCAAATGGCCTCGCGGAATACGGTGGAAAGTCCCGGTGGCATCATGGAAGCTGTTGACCTGGGTCTGGCTGTCCCAGAATGAATCGGCATAGGTGTGGTAGCCGGTTTCCAGCAGCGACAC
>NZ_JAUOSC010001768.1:0-234 GCF_030548285.1 Gilvimarinus sp. 1_MG-2023 | reverse complement strand
CTGGTGCAGCGCTTCCAGTGGCAAGCACAGCTACCGGAGTTGCTCGCCGCAACCTTACCTGAGGATAACAATGAGCGGACATCGGTCTGAGATTCTGCAGCCTACTCCCCAAAGTTGTGCACATTTTTGCCTGAATCAGAAGTTGTGCACAGCCTTGCAGAAAACAACCTCAGATCAAGCCTATTATCCACTGGCGATAACCTTTGAAGGCGTGTTGTCAGGCCATTTTTTTCC
>NZ_JAUOSC010001767.1:0-234 GCF_030548285.1 Gilvimarinus sp. 1_MG-2023 | reverse complement strand
GTATGGGTGAGCATGTGCTGATCACCTGTTTTGTGGTGGTGGTGATTGGCGGCATGGGCTCGATCAAGGGCGCTTTTGTGGCGGCCTTGATGGTCGGCATTGTCGATACCTTTGCCTCTGTGCTGTTTCCTGCGGTGTCGTCGATGGTGGTGTATATCCTGATGGCAGTGATTTTACTGATCAAGCCACAGGGCCTTTTTTCCAACTAAGGGCGGGATGTCGCGATGATATTTA
>NZ_JAUOSC010001766.1:0-234 GCF_030548285.1 Gilvimarinus sp. 1_MG-2023 | reverse complement strand
CTGGATAGCAGTGACGCCAATCGCCAGGCCTGGCGTCATATCGAAAGTGTTGCTGAACGTTTTGACGGCCTGCGTGGTGCCAGTAATGCGCTGCCGGTCAGGGAAACACTGACCGGCTTGCAACAGCAGCGCCAGAGTCGCCGCGGCGCACTAAAGAGTCTGGCTGTGCTGGGAGCCGTGGCTGGAGGTTGCTGGGTTGCCATGCCTTACCAGCACTGGCAGGCAGATGAACGC
>NZ_JAUOSC010001765.1:0-234 GCF_030548285.1 Gilvimarinus sp. 1_MG-2023 | reverse complement strand
GTGCCCAACAGCGAATTTCTGCAAGGCACTTTGGAACTGAGTAACCGGGGTGAGATCGTGATTGACGCCAAAGGCCAGACCAGCGTGCCTGGTATATTGGCGGCCGGTGACGTTACCACGGTGCCGTTCAAGCAGATCATCATCTCCATGGGTGCCGGGGCCACCGCCGCACTGGGAGCGTTTGATTACCTGATCCGGAACTGATTCAGGCCATCAGTGGCCGGTCAGTAGCAG
>NZ_JAUOSC010001764.1:0-234 GCF_030548285.1 Gilvimarinus sp. 1_MG-2023 | reverse complement strand
CGTAAGCGCATTGCTGAGCGCCTGCTCGATGCCACTAGCTCAACGGCCATGTTGACCACATTTAACGAAGTGAACATGGCACCGGTTATGGAGCTGCGTAAGCAATACAAAGACAAGTTTGAAAAAGTACAGAACGGTACTCGTTTGGGCTTTATGGGCTTGTTTGTAAAGGCTGCGACCGACGCGCTGAAGCGTTTCCCCGCGGTTAATGCTTCACTGGATGGTGACGACATT
>NZ_JAUOSC010001763.1:0-234 GCF_030548285.1 Gilvimarinus sp. 1_MG-2023 | reverse complement strand
ATATTACCGTCGACTTTGCCGATGGCACCGATATTTACTGGGCACGCCAGCAGGTATCCGAACGCCTGGCCGCTGTCTGGCCTGAGCTGCCAGCCGACATCAGTGGCGGAATTGCCCCCATGAGCACCCCATTGGGCGAACTGTATATGTTTACCCTCGACGGGCCACAGTCGCTGGCCGAAAAACGCCGTATTCTCGACTGGCAAATCCGGCCCTTGTTGCGCACGGTACCCG
>NZ_JAUOSC010001762.1:0-234 GCF_030548285.1 Gilvimarinus sp. 1_MG-2023 | reverse complement strand
CCTGCGTACCGAAGACATGCTGCCGATCTGTGAAAAAATGGATCAAGCCGGATTCTGGTCGCTGGAAGTCTGGGGTGGGGCAACGTTTGATGCTTGCGTCCGTTTTCTGAAAGAAGACCCCTGGGAACGCTTGCGCCAACTGCGGGCGGCGTTACCCAACAGCCGTTTGCAAATGCTGCTGCGAGGCCAGAACCTGCTCGGCTACCGCCATTACGCCGATGATGTGGTTGAGGC
>NZ_JAUOSC010001761.1:0-234 GCF_030548285.1 Gilvimarinus sp. 1_MG-2023 | reverse complement strand
GATAGATATCTGGCACAATTGGTATAACACCGAAAGTGCGGACTTTGTCCGGATCGACATAGACGGAGATGGCAGCATCCAATACGGGACCGATGCCTATTTCTGGACCTATGTGCGCTTGCCCAATTATGTGTTCTCGATCACGCACCAGGATGGTGGTTCCTTCCTGCGGCTTGGGTCAGTGACGGCGGTCGATTTGGCTGGGGACGCGGGCGATAACCTGCTGGAGGGCAC
>NZ_JAUOSC010001760.1:0-234 GCF_030548285.1 Gilvimarinus sp. 1_MG-2023 | reverse complement strand
AAATATAGTTGAGTGCCAACCTGGGTTGATAGAAGTAGCGAAATCCATAGATACAATAGTGTGTACAGAAAGTACTAATGGAGTTGCCAAACCAGCTAATACTAAAGATACTTCTTCAAAACGTTGCCAGTCTTTTGCTCTACCAGACCATCCAAAAGATAACAAAGCGTATATCTTTTTTTGGAAAGGCTTTACAGCTCTATCACGAATCATTGCAAAATCGGGTAACAAACC
>NZ_JAUOSC010001759.1:0-234 GCF_030548285.1 Gilvimarinus sp. 1_MG-2023 | reverse complement strand
CTGTGGATCACGCCTGGCATAGGCTTCACGTTCGAGAGTGTCGTTTTCGAGCGGCAAGAACTCCACAGCCGTCGGATAGGAGGTATAGCGTGGCCCCGGGCGATTGTAGCGCTGGATCAGCAGGGGATCCCAGGAGACGGTGTGATTCATGCTGAAGTTACCTCGTGATGGCTGGCGGTCTGCAGGGAGGGTGGTCATCGGGTGTGTGACTGGCTGGCAAGCACCGGTGTGGCA
>NZ_JAUOSC010000176.1:0-436 GCF_030548285.1 Gilvimarinus sp. 1_MG-2023 | reverse complement strand
GCAGGATCTGGGTATGAAAGTGGTCGCTACCGGTACCAAAAAATCCACTGAAGAAGATAAGGCCCGCATCCGTGAGTTGATGGGGGATGACGTCAAAATGCTGGATGAGGGCAACCCCAAAGCCCTGTTGACCACTGTGCGGGATTATCAGGCCGATATTCTGATTGCCGGTGGTCGCAATATGTATACCGCCCTGAAAGCCCGTATCCCGTTTCTGGATATCAACCAGGAGCGTGAATTTGGCTATGCCGGCTATGACGGCATGCTGGAGCTGGTACGGCAGTTGGCGCTAACGATAGAAAGCCCGGTGTGGCAATCGGGTCGTCGGCCAGCACCGTGGGAAGCTACTGCCAGCCAGGGTGATCTGTTATCGGTACAGGAAGCGGGGGCAGGATTATGAATAATATTGTCAAGATGGCACCAGGCCAGTCTGGCG
>NZ_JAUOSC010001758.1:0-234 GCF_030548285.1 Gilvimarinus sp. 1_MG-2023 | reverse complement strand
GGTAATCTGGGCATCATCACGGTTGGTGGGCAGGTTCTGGATAAAACTGCGGTCTACCTTGAGAATATCAACCGGAAACTGTTTCAGATAATTGAGTGACGAATAGCCAGTCCCAAAATCATCAATCGAGATGCGTACGCCCAGCGCCCGTAATTCGTGCAACACCGACAGGGTGAAATCAATATCGTCGATCAATGCGGATTCGGTCAGCTCCAGCTCCAGATGGTGTGGAGA
>NZ_JAUOSC010001757.1:0-235 GCF_030548285.1 Gilvimarinus sp. 1_MG-2023 | reverse complement strand
CACATAATTTTTTATAAAAATTAAAAACACAAAATCACAATTTTTAACACCATCCAAAAAGAAACCTAAATCAACAAACAAAATCACATTTATCCCTAAAAAAAAAAATAAAAAATTGTTCTGCAGAAGAACTAACAAGAAGTCAAAAAGATAAGCAAAGTGAAACAAAATGTATAAAAGCCACAACAAGAATACTAAATGGGGAAGAATAATATAACAAGGAAAAAAAAAATAA
>NZ_JAUOSC010001756.1:0-235 GCF_030548285.1 Gilvimarinus sp. 1_MG-2023 | reverse complement strand
GGAATTAATATAAAGCGAACTTTTTGGAAATTCAAAAGGAAGCAACACTCGCGCTCACAAGGACAAACTATGACTTGACAAAACACCCAAAGGGGGCACTTTATTATTCGATCTGTTGTCGGCCCTACCGTTGGACATGCAAGTAATCATATTGCGTTCGATGCAATAAATATCTGTTCGGCCGGACGGCGCTTCCGAGGTAATAAAAACAAATGATATAGACCTGTGTGCCACA
>NZ_JAUOSC010001755.1:0-235 GCF_030548285.1 Gilvimarinus sp. 1_MG-2023 | reverse complement strand
CCAGGCTTTCGGTCAATGCCTTGCGCGCTTCTTCAACGCCATCGCCTCCAGCCAGGATCGTGCCGACCAGGCCACACCAATCTTTCTCGATGCGTTTGATCCACAACCGGCTTTCTGCACGTGCGACGGGGTAAACAGGCAACAGTGGAGGATGAGGAAAACGATAGTCGAGGTATTCAATCATGATGTTCGGGTCTTCGTAGAGAGTCAGCTCCCGATCCACCAGAGTTGGCAG
>NZ_JAUOSC010001754.1:0-235 GCF_030548285.1 Gilvimarinus sp. 1_MG-2023 | reverse complement strand
GGCCAATACCAGCTGGTGAGGAGATTGGGCAGCCACCGCGTTGCGCTGGCCGTCATTTAATTGATCAATTATCAGTGAAGTATCCATGTCGCGAGTTTACCAGATTGCAACCGTCACGGCAGATTCTGATCGACAATCACCCTGTTTATCCGTACAGCGGGAGATTTAACAGGACGATGACAGTGAGGCACTCTATAATCCGTGACCAAATTTTAATTATTCGGACTCATTAGAG
>NZ_JAUOSC010001753.1:0-235 GCF_030548285.1 Gilvimarinus sp. 1_MG-2023 | reverse complement strand
GATTTATAGCTTGAACCTGTAACGGTTTCAGCGAATGACTCTTAGTTATTCTATTAAAGGGTGCATTGTTAAACAAGGCAATCATAAAAATGGTTGTCTTTTTCTTTCGGTAAATATTTTTGAATATTATGGTATTATTGAAAAAGAGATACTAAACAGATTATAAAACCTGTTAAGAGGTGGTGACTTAGGATGAAAAAAATAATGGTAATTGGAGTTTCTGCAGGTGTTGGGA
>NZ_JAUOSC010001752.1:0-235 GCF_030548285.1 Gilvimarinus sp. 1_MG-2023 | reverse complement strand
AGGGCCCGATTCTTCAGTACTATGATGGTGCTGGTGGTGCGCATGATCGCCGCCCAGAGTGCCGTAAACCGTCCAGGATGCAAAAAGCAATTATAACAAGGCTGCGCCTCCGCTCACCCAGCGCGAGCGAATAGCGCGCAGTACAGGATCAGCTAGGGTAGCCGTCAAAGCTACGGCCGGAAAAGTGCCCAAACCAAAGCCCAACATAAACAGAGCGCCCGAGCCCGGTCCAGGC
>NZ_JAUOSC010001751.1:0-235 GCF_030548285.1 Gilvimarinus sp. 1_MG-2023 | reverse complement strand
GCTATGCACTTAACCACCCCAACGACGTCGAAACACTCGTGCTAATCAACCCGGTGGGTTTAGAGGACTATCTTAAGTACGTATAGTACAAATAACCGGAATTTTTCTATCAAAGCGAACTGAAAAAAACCGCCGCAGATGTCATACGCTACCAAAAAAAGCACTAATACGACGGCAAATGTCAAACGGAATATCAGGCGCAAACCAAGATACACGCCGGTTTGAACAACGGCCC
>NZ_JAUOSC010001750.1:0-234 GCF_030548285.1 Gilvimarinus sp. 1_MG-2023 | reverse complement strand
CGTTGTCGGTTGTTTCCCTGTCGTGTCCTTGTTTCAGCCGTCGCGTGCGCACACAGTCTCCCCAGAACACTACCCTTACCCCCCCCTCCCCGCCCGGCCCCCCCCCCCCCCCCCCCCCCCCCCCCCCCGCCCCCCCCCCCCCCCCCCCCGGCCCCCCCACCCCCCCGCCCCCCCCCCCCCCCGCGGCCCCCCGCTACCGCCCGGGCATCGCGCCCGACGACCCGGTGCCAGGGT
>NZ_JAUOSC010001749.1:0-235 GCF_030548285.1 Gilvimarinus sp. 1_MG-2023 | reverse complement strand
GGGCAGCCAGATTCGCTCCTATGTGCTTGACGACCAGCGCATAAAATATTTGCTCACCAGCGTACAGACCAGTAACTTCCAAACCGTACTCGACGGCGGCTTAGATTTATATATTGAAGCGAGCCTCAAGGCTGGACTCTAACCAAACAAGTTATGCCCATGACTGACGAAAAGCAAACTGTACAGGAAGAAAACAAACTGAGCGCCGAGCGCCGCGCCAAACTCGCCCAGATTC
>NZ_JAUOSC010000175.1:0-436 GCF_030548285.1 Gilvimarinus sp. 1_MG-2023 | reverse complement strand
AGACAATGCCATCCCACGCCTCGGTGCCGAGGTCGAAATCCGCCAGATTGGCGACGACCGTCGAGATAACCACGCCGTTATCCGCGGCCAGTTGCTGTGCCTTGTTGAGGCCAACCGACGACTGGTCGACCGCGGTAACAACATAACCCTGTTTGGCCAAAAAAACAGCATTCCGTCCTTCGCCTTCTGCCAGGCACAAGACCTTGCCGCCCGCCAGTATTTGGCCGTACTGGGCTTGCAAAAAATCATTGGCTACCGTGCCGTAGGCAAAACCTTCTTCGTTATAACGTTGATCCCACATGGGTGATGCTCCTGTTGTCGTCTGCATTCTGTGCCGGTCAAACCGGGTATTCAGCGGTTGGATAACTATTGAATACTGCCGGTTTGAACCTTGGCTTCAGTATACCCATGCAGGCCACTCACTGCTGTTAAACCG
>NZ_JAUOSC010001748.1:0-235 GCF_030548285.1 Gilvimarinus sp. 1_MG-2023 | reverse complement strand
GAGAAACATGGCGTTGTTTCGTAATATCGTTTACGTTTTAGACGATCACTACAATGAGCCGCCAGCCTCGTTATTACGAGCCATTACTTTGGCAGAGAATTATCAAGCTACATTAACCATCTTGTATGTGCTGCCCAAACTATCCCTATCATCTTATTCTCAAGAAATAGAAATTGACCACTAAGAGGCTGAATCGCACATTATTTATCGTGAAAAATTTCTCCTACAGGAATAT
>NZ_JAUOSC010001747.1:0-235 GCF_030548285.1 Gilvimarinus sp. 1_MG-2023 | reverse complement strand
GCATAACTCCCAGCACAATGCGCCAGGAAGAAATACCCATCACAAGCAGCACAGCGCCACCGATAAAAATTGCCAAGGTTGAAGTCTCAACGATACTGCCTTGAATATTACCAAAGAAGGCATCCATCCAAGTCATTTGACCAGCAATGGCGTCCATACCACCTTGAGCGGCCTGCTACAGCGAAGTGGCGCCGGTGTAGCCGTCAACCGTGGTCCTAACTGCATCGCCCGACAT
>NZ_JAUOSC010001746.1:0-235 GCF_030548285.1 Gilvimarinus sp. 1_MG-2023 | reverse complement strand
AACCGATATAGCAAACAACTCCTACACCTTGCCTTTTATAAGCATAGCGGCCCCAGATTACACCGAAAATAACGCTTCCGGAGCTAAACTGATCAACTCGAATTCTGGCGGATTGTTTACACACGAAGCCGGGCATACAAACTTCAATATTCCCGGAGAGTTATCGGGAGGCGACTATAGAGTAATCGCTGCAAACGAGGCCGGCGCCCCAAGCTGGAGCAACAACCTAACCGGT
>NZ_JAUOSC010001745.1:0-235 GCF_030548285.1 Gilvimarinus sp. 1_MG-2023 | reverse complement strand
TGTCTGGCTTCGTGGTTTCTTGTTTCTGTTAGATTATTGTATCCATACCATTGATGGTGTTTTGTACCACCTTGGCTCCATTGCTGGCGATGGATACCGCTCGCTCTGCCACCGCGGCCGATTCTGAGGCGTTAGCCGATACCTGATCAATGGTAACTGCCATTTCAGTCTCCGCAGCCGATGCCCCGGCAATCTCTTGCGCTTGGTGCTCAGATGCCTCGTCTCAATGTACGGC
>NZ_JAUOSC010001744.1:0-235 GCF_030548285.1 Gilvimarinus sp. 1_MG-2023 | reverse complement strand
CGGCAGTCTTGCGGATTGCCCAGCACGTCGGCAAGCATCAGTTTGAACTGCAGCGACTGCATGGTATGGGAGAAGCACTTCATGATGAAGTCTTGAAGCGCGAAGGCACCCGCTGTCGTATTTACGCCCCGGTGGGCGAACATCGCGATTTGCTGGCCTACCTCGTGCGGCGTTTGCTGGAAAACGGAGCCAACAGCTCGTTTGTTAATCAGATTGTCGATACCCGCATTACACC
>NZ_JAUOSC010001743.1:0-235 GCF_030548285.1 Gilvimarinus sp. 1_MG-2023 | reverse complement strand
ACCGTGCTGTGTGGCCGCAGCTATATGGCACCGGCACGGCAAGGTCAGCTGGTATTGGGGGCAACCTATCATCAGAACGACCAGGATCTGACGCTCCGCCCCCAAGACCACCAGACCAACCTTGATCACCTGAAAGATTTTGGCTCATCATGGCATGCGCTGGCGGACACCGCCGACAAGAGCGGCCTGGTTATTGGTGGTCGTACCGGATTCCGTTGCACCACCCCCGACTATC
>NZ_JAUOSC010001742.1:0-235 GCF_030548285.1 Gilvimarinus sp. 1_MG-2023 | reverse complement strand
ACGTGATGGCGAGCAAAGCGCCGGCGTTGCCTTTACCGCAGATGAAAAACTGGCCATTGCCAGTCATCTGTCGGCGATGGGTGTGCCGGAGCTGGAAATCGGCATTCCGGCGATGGGAGATGAAGAACGAGAGGTGATGCAAGCCATTGCCGAGCTGGGGCTGTCGTCGCGCCTGTTGGCCTGGTGCCGTTTGTTTGATCAGGATCTGGATGCGGTACGGGGTCTGGATGTGGAT
>NZ_JAUOSC010001741.1:0-235 GCF_030548285.1 Gilvimarinus sp. 1_MG-2023 | reverse complement strand
CTGCTGACCTCGGTATCTTGCGGGGTCAGAGGCGACGCCCCCAGCAGCATCATCGGATCAATCCACTCGTCATCAATCTCGACCTGATCGGCCAGATAGAGCAACAGTCCTATATCTGGCGTACTGTCCGGCTCACGTTTCGGTGCACCCTCCGGTTCTGCCTGAACAGGCACCAACGGCAGCATCCAGCCCGCAGAAGATGACAGGGTTATTAGTGCCGCCATCTTAACCGGCC
>NZ_JAUOSC010001740.1:0-235 GCF_030548285.1 Gilvimarinus sp. 1_MG-2023 | reverse complement strand
AGATGCCGTAGGTCTGAATTAACAGCGGAATGGCAATCAGGCCGATAACCAGGGGTTTTTCCAGCAGGGTTTCGGCCTGAAAACCAAACAGCAAAATCACTGTGGTCAGCAAGCCAACGATCGACCAGGGTTTCAGAGCGGCAACAAAACTGTTCAGGCGCTGGTGATCGTTTCCCCGGTCAAGTTTCTTGCGGGTCAGGGCACCGGCAATCAATGGCAAAACAACGTATAACAG
>NZ_JAUOSC010001739.1:0-235 GCF_030548285.1 Gilvimarinus sp. 1_MG-2023 | reverse complement strand
ATCCACTGGGTGACGACTTCGATTACGCCGAAGCGGTCAAGCAACTGGACGTTGATGCCCTGAAAAACGACTTGCGCACACTGATGACCGACAGCCAACCCTGGTGGCCCGCCGACTGGGGCAGCTACGTCGGCTTGTTTGCCCGTGTTGCCTGGCACTCTGCTGGTTCTTATCGCCTGTCCGATGGTCGTGGTGGCGGCGGCGCCGGCAACCAGCGTTTTGCGCCATTAAACTC
>NZ_JAUOSC010000174.1:0-437 GCF_030548285.1 Gilvimarinus sp. 1_MG-2023 | reverse complement strand
CTGTACAGCTGTTCTAATTCATACTGGTTGGTTAAATAACGAAGATTTGAGTCAAGAAACGGGCAGCGTGCTTCGATGCTATGAGCCATGCTGGCCATGTCGAGTCTGCGTAATTCGGTAAATTGCATGTCCTGAATGAGCTGCTGACGTGTTTCTTTCCATGGATCGGTCTGATTGAACTGATGGTAGCCACCGAAGAGTTCATCAGCACCTTCTCCTGTTAGTACAACCTTGATACCTGCTTGCCTTGCTGCATGGGCCAGTAACCAGGTTGCCAGGCCGTTGCTGATGATGGATGGGTTATAGCTCTCGGTGGCGAGCACAATGTTTTTGATCAGGGCTGGGATTTCTGACTCGGATGGCAAAGGAACGAAGGTGACTGTCTTCAGACTCAGGGCTTCATTCACAGTTTGAACGGCTTGGTGATCTGGCCCTTC
>NZ_JAUOSC010001738.1:0-235 GCF_030548285.1 Gilvimarinus sp. 1_MG-2023 | reverse complement strand
GCAATAACGTGTACCGTCATGACCGATGTAACAGCCATCAGAATCTATATAATCGTAATCCTCTGAATCGAAATCTCCGTCACCATCAGTATCCCAATCACTCGATGTGTTTGATGATGACGCAGAAGATGCTGAAGAAGAACCGCCAGTATCGCCGCCATCTCTAGAATTCTGACCGCCATCACCACCGTCATTACCGCCAGTGCTGGATGTTTGGCCCGAGCTAGATTCTGAT
>NZ_JAUOSC010001737.1:0-235 GCF_030548285.1 Gilvimarinus sp. 1_MG-2023 | reverse complement strand
GGGCCTGCGCGCCAAACATATTCAGGAGTCGGCCGACCAGTTTGTCCGTACTATGGCGTCGGTATACCGCGCCTACGAGGCCGATTGCGAGCGCGGCGGCTTGGTCGATTTTGCCGAGCTACTGCTGCGAGCCCACGAGCTATGGCTCAACAACCCCTCACTGCTCAGCCACTATCAATGCCGCTTTCCCTTTATTTTGGTGGACGAGTTTCAGGACACCAACTCGGTGCAGTAC
>NZ_JAUOSC010001736.1:0-235 GCF_030548285.1 Gilvimarinus sp. 1_MG-2023 | reverse complement strand
ATGCCCAACCCTGCTGTTCGCCCCGGCTACGATACCGTCATGCCGCGTCTGGTCGAAGAACATGGCCAGCAACAGGCCGAGTGGATGATGCACCGTCTGCGTAACCTGAATATTTACCCAAGCCTGTTCTTTATGGATCAGATCAGCTCACAGTTGCGCATCGTACGCCCGCTGGCCTGGAACAAAACCGAGATCATCAGCCAGTGCCTGGGAGTAAAAGGCGAATCCGCCAAGG
>NZ_JAUOSC010001735.1:0-235 GCF_030548285.1 Gilvimarinus sp. 1_MG-2023 | reverse complement strand
TTCCTCCAGTTCACCGGTTTCCAGCAGGAACAGGTCAAGGTGGATGGCATTATGACTGATCATATCGTTATCCTTGTTCCAGTACGGTTCGTACTGGCGCATGAATGCCGCACAGTCCTGGAACTGGCCACGCATTTCCCGGGCGTGAGCCACCGCATGAATACCCCAGATGTCCCCCGGATTCATCGCCACCGCTCGCAAACCGTTGTCGGTGGCTTGCTCATAATGCCCGGCT
>NZ_JAUOSC010001734.1:0-235 GCF_030548285.1 Gilvimarinus sp. 1_MG-2023 | reverse complement strand
CGATAACGCCGCGCTGGCGACACCACCGGTTGCGGTCAGGCTCAAGGATGGAAAATACGCCGCCCGGGCTGCGCCAATGTTGGCGTTGGCGGATTTCAGCGTGTGTTCGGCCGCCAGCACATCCGGTCTTTGCAAGAGTACCGCCGACGACAGCCCGACGGGAATGTCGGTCACCAGCTGTTGCGTGGTGGGCAAGCTGGTGGGCAGCAGGGCATCATCCAGGTCGGAGCCGACC
>NZ_JAUOSC010001733.1:0-235 GCF_030548285.1 Gilvimarinus sp. 1_MG-2023 | reverse complement strand
GATCAGGGTAACAACCATTTGGATGTTATCGCCTGGCATTACCATTTCAACGCCTTCAGGCAGCTCACAAGCACCCGTTACGTCAGTGGTACGGAAGTAAAACTGCGGACGGTAGCCTTTAAAGAATGGCGTGTGACGACCACCTTCTTCTTTGCTCAGTACGTAAACTTCGCCTTCGAACTTGGTGTGCGGGTTTACCGAACCTGGCTTGGCCAGTACCTGACCACGCTCAATC
>NZ_JAUOSC010001732.1:0-235 GCF_030548285.1 Gilvimarinus sp. 1_MG-2023 | reverse complement strand
ACGCTATCCACCCGCGCCTGATCTTCTGCCGATAACTTACTCGCCATTGCTGTTTCACCTTTAGGGGTTGTTCGATGTATATTTCAAAGATTACCAGCAATGAACCAGAAACTCACGCCCGCAGAAGCACGATCCACTAAGTAACAGAAATGAAGAACAATGAAAGGGAATAAAGACTACAGGATAACTTTTACACAGGAACCTGGGAGCCTACCGATGGGCATAAGTCTTTTGG
>NZ_JAUOSC010001731.1:0-235 GCF_030548285.1 Gilvimarinus sp. 1_MG-2023 | reverse complement strand
CAATAACAATAACGCTAGTAGAAGGAATTAAAGCTGTAGATGATTCCTACGAAATCTTTGAAAACACATCAAAAACCTTAGATAATCTTATAGATAATGATGAGATAACAAGTAACACAACTATTCTTTCAATTGATACGTCTTTAAGCACTGGTAATGCTGAATTAAAAAGTAATGGTGAAGTAACTTATACTTCTGAAGTTAGTTTTATTGGTACTGATACTTTTTCTTATAC
>NZ_JAUOSC010001730.1:0-235 GCF_030548285.1 Gilvimarinus sp. 1_MG-2023 | reverse complement strand
GGGTGATTGTTTATCCAGGTTTTGTCGGCCATCAGATGTTCGGTGACAAGGCCAACGGCAGATTTGACCATGCTCTCCGGGGTGTTGTCCGTATCAGCAGCTGCCCTGGTGGTGAAAAAAGAAAGGGATATCAGCAAGATAAGCGGAGTCAGATAGCAACGAATCAACATGGAAAATCCTGTAGGTTGGAAGGTTCAGTCTGGTTTATCAGCAAATATCTGGCAAGTTCCGCACC
>NZ_JAUOSC010001729.1:0-235 GCF_030548285.1 Gilvimarinus sp. 1_MG-2023 | reverse complement strand
CACCACGGCAAAGCCGCCGTCGTCCATGGCGGCGATGGAGGAGTGATCCTGATAACCACTGGTGGTGGTATTGACCTGCACATCGCCGCTGACGGCGTTGCCACTGCTGTCGAACAGCCGAGTAAACACGCCGTAATTCTGGCCATCCTGAGCCCAGGAAGACCAGCTCACCACAAAACCACCATTCGCCAGTGCGGTAACGGCGGTTTCTACCTGGGTGTAGTCGTTGTAATGG
>NZ_JAUOSC010000173.1:0-437 GCF_030548285.1 Gilvimarinus sp. 1_MG-2023 | reverse complement strand
AACCCAGGGTATTGATGCTGACGGGTCTCAGTATCAGCTCCGTCAGAAAGCAGGCACATGCGGTTGGTATTTATCACTTGCTGGCCAAGCCAGCCAGTGGCGAACGCTTGAAACGGGCGTTACTGGAGCTGAAATACCACCCGCAACAAGACTGAACAGACTTACTGGATAGACTTAATCTTAATGTGCCAGCACAGAGCGCCCGGTTGCCCACCGGCGCAAATGCTGTAATTGCTCCGCCATCGTCACCGACAGTGGCTGGGTAGCATTGGCGGCATCGATCAATTGCGCAGTGGTCAGCGGTTGATGTCGGGAGCTGGCACCGTCGGCCACTCCGGATTCCGAACTGGCATACCAGGCTGCTACCACCACCTGCTCAATTTCAGCCCCAGAAAAACCTTCTGTTGCTGCTGCCAGCAATCCCAGATCCACGGCAT
>NZ_JAUOSC010001728.1:0-235 GCF_030548285.1 Gilvimarinus sp. 1_MG-2023 | reverse complement strand
ATATAAAATTAATTAATGTTTTAAAGGATAAAAAAGCTATAGAGAAATACGGGGAAAAAGGAAAAGAGGGGGGTGTTGAAATTACATCGAAATGGACGTTTGAGGTTTTAGGTCAGGATGGCAATATTGTGGGTGGAAAAGAGATGACAAGAACAGGAAAGGAAAGTTTAAGCCCGGATAATATTCAATCAATGAATGTTTTAAAGGATGAAAAAACTATTGAGGAATATGGAGG
>NZ_JAUOSC010001727.1:0-235 GCF_030548285.1 Gilvimarinus sp. 1_MG-2023 | reverse complement strand
GGCAATGGATCGACCAGAAATCTGGAAGGATGATATTGTCTGCCGGAAAGGTAAGGTTTGATGTCACCTGTGGCGTAACAAGTAAGAGGAAATGAGCGATGACCAGCAAGACCGATAACACCCAAAAAGAGCGAAGCGGCCGCAGAGTAGAGCGCAGCGCAGAGGAATGGCGAGCTTTACTTGATCCTCATACCTACTTTGTCACTCGGGAAGCTGGAACCGAGCGGCCTTTTAC
>NZ_JAUOSC010001726.1:0-235 GCF_030548285.1 Gilvimarinus sp. 1_MG-2023 | reverse complement strand
CTCGATACCAACCCGCAGCATACGACGGGTATTCGGGTCCATGGTGGTCTCCCACAATTGATCCGGGTTCATCTCTCCCAGACCTTTATAGCGCTGGATATTGAAGCCTTTTTTGGCTTCATTCAGCAGCCATTGAATTGCATCCCAGAAATCAACGATAGGATAAACACGCTCCCCTCGTTGAATATAGGCATCACTTTCCAATGTATCGCTCAGGCGTTGGCTGATCATCGAC
>NZ_JAUOSC010001725.1:0-235 GCF_030548285.1 Gilvimarinus sp. 1_MG-2023 | reverse complement strand
CTGTGATACCAAGGCACCATAATTCAGGCCGATATGGATGCCAAGTTATCCATTATAGACTGCCTTTCGGGCCGTTTGGCGCATAAATGGTGCCAGAGACCATATTTGATAATAAAGAACAAAAATAATTCCTTGCTGCTGGTGCTTAATCAGAGGGAATAAACTTCCGACGGCCAATCACGGCCAATGATGTTATACGCAGTACGTTTTATCCTGACATTAATAGACAAAATAC
>NZ_JAUOSC010001724.1:0-236 GCF_030548285.1 Gilvimarinus sp. 1_MG-2023 | reverse complement strand
GATCTGTTTGGTCAGACCAGCACCCTGGGAGTCAGTACGGGCAACGATAACACCATCATCAACACCCAGCTCCAGGAAGGCATAACGCAAAGCGCGCAGTTTGGAGTGGAAGTCGGCATGGGGAACGGTCACTTTACCGTCCTGGTGACCACATTGTTTCTCGTCAGCTACCTGGTTTTCGATCTGCAAGCAGCAAGCACCGGCTTCGATCATTTGTTTAGCCATCAGGTAAGTGG
>NZ_JAUOSC010001723.1:0-236 GCF_030548285.1 Gilvimarinus sp. 1_MG-2023 | reverse complement strand
GTCCGTCTCGACGTGGGTGTAAGAGGCGGCTACTCCAAAGTCTTGCCAAATCCCAGGCAGGAAATCAAAAAAGGTTTGCGCAGCCTGTTCAATACAGGTTGCGTTAACGTCGCCGGCATTGACGTCGCGACTGATCAGGTATTGTCCTTCGGGACAGCTGTTGTCGAACGTACCGTTGTATGCAGGGTCGGTGGCAACGGTTTCACAGCTTTGCGATCCATTAATAAAACCGTCAA
>NZ_JAUOSC010001722.1:0-236 GCF_030548285.1 Gilvimarinus sp. 1_MG-2023 | reverse complement strand
ATCCAGGCCAGTGGAGCCGGTCGCGACTACAAAGCGAGAGCCAGGATTCACAACAAAGAGTGATTTTGCAGACCTGCAGCTGGATGGTATCGACTTGAGCTCAACCAGCTCGCGCTCCTCTGCTCCAACATCGTCCAGCAGCAGGCGGTTTGATTGGTGCTTGCCAAACCTGAGTCAGCTGGATACCAATGCGTTGTTAAGTCAGCTGCGCTCACCGCTGGCACTCGCCTTTAAGA
>NZ_JAUOSC010001721.1:0-236 GCF_030548285.1 Gilvimarinus sp. 1_MG-2023 | reverse complement strand
GATGGCCCGCGCCGCCGCGCCGGCCGAGCGTTTGATTGCTGTGTCTAGCGCGACCGCGGCCGATATCACCAACCACTGGCCCAACCCCGAAGCCCGCACCCGAGTAAATCACAGCGGGGCCGAAGCTCTACCAGCACCGAGCCGGTTAACCGACTACACACCGGCCCTGCAAAAGCAGCGTTACTTTTTATGTGTGGGCACACCCGAGCCACGTAATAACCTACCTCGACGGCTGG
>NZ_JAUOSC010001720.1:0-236 GCF_030548285.1 Gilvimarinus sp. 1_MG-2023 | reverse complement strand
CACTACCGCACTGCCAATGGCCACCACCATATCCACCCTTAACGTCAGGGAGAAGCACACAAAAAACACCAACACATCGGCCCCCGGGGCCGTTCGAATCGTGGAGACTCTTTGCCGGCCGTGGCACATCCGCCAGGCCACAATAATCACCAGCGTCGCCTTACCAGCCCTGGGCAAGTGCGTAAGGTAGGGTGCCAGCCACATTAAACTGGCCGCTATGACCCCTGAGGGGTTAT
>NZ_JAUOSC010001719.1:0-236 GCF_030548285.1 Gilvimarinus sp. 1_MG-2023 | reverse complement strand
GCACACCAGTCGGGGGTCAGATGTGCGGGCGGTGCCGGAGGCCAAATCAAGGTCCGGCGCCAGCTCGTTGAAAGAACGCTTCAGCAAGGTCCGTAATGCCACCGAACTGGTCGACCTGGCAACGTCCGAGCTGGAGGATGATCCGCTGGAAGCACTGGGTCGTATGGGGCTGGCAGCACAAGGGAGTGGTCAGGGGTATCGGGTACAACCCGGCTCGCCCCTGATGCAGTTCAAAC
>NZ_JAUOSC010000172.1:0-437 GCF_030548285.1 Gilvimarinus sp. 1_MG-2023 | reverse complement strand
GCCTGACACATCAGCCTCTTCAAGTCGCGATGATCGGCGTGGTAGCAAGCAAGAAAAGCCCTTCTTGCCATATGCTCAAAGCCAAGCAGGCTCCAGGGGCGAATATCAGAGCCATAGTCGATGAGTTTGACCCCGGATTCAGTCATAACCAGATTTTTGGGGTGAACGTTATTGCACACGATTCCGGCACGACTGCATCCATCCATGAATCGGATCAGGTCATTTTCATGGCCTCCCTTATAGGGCACGCTTTTTTCGTATGGGTATGTGATTAAGATCCATGGACCATCAGCTAGTACCGATTCCAAAGCGTACAGGCCGGGAGTATCTCCCCATGTACCTCCTTGGGATTTCAGAAAATTCAACTGTGCTTCCGGAATGCGTGTTTTCCAGTAGTCGATACACTTGAATATGGTTTTCTGGTCAGTGAACACAAC
>NZ_JAUOSC010001718.1:0-236 GCF_030548285.1 Gilvimarinus sp. 1_MG-2023 | reverse complement strand
CCAAAAGCTTCCACATCGAGAAGCAACTCAACAGAAAACCTGCACTCGAATCCGAGTGCGGGCAGCCAGGTAGCGCAGACACCTAGGAGTTTTATATATGAGCGATGCGGACATCGTGTTTCAAAGCTACGGCCGTAGCTGCAACAACATTATCTTCTTTGAAGACTTTTATGACATATTCATTGGCAAGTCACACGACATTCGGGAGATCTTCAAAAACACCAACATGGAAGCCC
>NZ_JAUOSC010001717.1:0-236 GCF_030548285.1 Gilvimarinus sp. 1_MG-2023 | reverse complement strand
GAATAATCCGATCCGACAGCGTGGATTTGCCATGGTCGATGTGGGCGATAATGGAAAAGTTACGAATGTGGTCCAGGTGGCTCACAGAATTACATCCAGGCAGCAAAAGAAATGGGGCGGGATTTTACTTGAAAGCGTCATACATGGCTAATAAAGAGTCAACCCGGATCGCCAACCAGGTTGCAGATACAACAACGGCAACCTGACGTTGCCGTTGTTGTATCGCTATCTGCACC
>NZ_JAUOSC010001716.1:0-236 GCF_030548285.1 Gilvimarinus sp. 1_MG-2023 | reverse complement strand
AACTGGCAATGTGGATGGCCATGCGTGGCACCATGACCGGCGAAGTGAAAGAAGTGTTACGCAGCTATGTGTCACCGATTTCCAATACCGGGGTCGGTGTGCAGCTGCTGGTGAATACCTGAGCCGTATCAACTTCGGCTCCATCGGCAAGTGTGGTTGGCGGTGGTGACGATGTTCTGGCCGTGTCTGCTCCCGGTCATCGCTCTCCTGGGACGGTGATTTATTATGGGCAGGTG
>NZ_JAUOSC010001715.1:0-236 GCF_030548285.1 Gilvimarinus sp. 1_MG-2023 | reverse complement strand
CCCTGTGGCCGTCAACTACTTTTTTAAAATAAATGTAAAAACAACCACTTGGCCTGATACGCAGGCCGTTACCAGCTTATTCGGCAGCCGCACGCTCAAGCAGAACCTGATCAATCGCACGCGCAATCCCGAAGTAATCCTTTTCCATTTTCTTCAGCCGCTTCTTGCCCACACCACCCAGCACATCAATCGCCACACGCAAACGCGCCCGACTCATATCCGGCCCGAGCAAGGTC
>NZ_JAUOSC010001714.1:0-236 GCF_030548285.1 Gilvimarinus sp. 1_MG-2023 | reverse complement strand
AGAATCATCTGCTTGCTGTCTTCCGCCAGCGTCAGGATGCCATCAACCATCTGGCTGACGGTTTGGGCTTCCAGGGCAACCCCGTGATCCGGGCAACGCGGCGTGCCGACACGAGCAAACAGCAAGCGCAAATAATCGTAGATTTCGGTGACGGTACCCACCGTGGAACGAGGATTGTGCGAGGTGGACTTTTGCTCGATGGAAATCGCCGGGGACAACCCTTCGATCAGATCGAC
>NZ_JAUOSC010001713.1:0-236 GCF_030548285.1 Gilvimarinus sp. 1_MG-2023 | reverse complement strand
GGCCAGACCAGATCGTAGGCAGGGGAATCTGCAGTGGATGCTGGCCACTGGTCGTTGATGGCTGCCGCGAACCCCGCCAGTTCTTCAGCTGTTTCTTCCTTGACCCGTAGCAGCATTAGAATGGCACCGAGCTGTTCTGGCTCAAAGCGCCCGGCAATCAATTCACCCATGGTAAAGCGGGCTTCATGGAAGGTCATGCTGCGGCTGGCATTTTTGCCGCGGGCCAGAATACGGAC
>NZ_JAUOSC010001712.1:0-236 GCF_030548285.1 Gilvimarinus sp. 1_MG-2023 | reverse complement strand
AAAATATCCAATAAAATCACAATATTTCAAACAAAAACAAATCCAATAAATCATGGTATACCATGATTTATTGGATTCGGATAACCCTGAAAATCAGAACGAAGGCATTACCTGATTAATAAACAATTGCAGGGATTCCTTTTTCTGCTCATGACTCAGGCTGTTATCACTCCAGAAACTGTATTCCGTCAAACCACTGGCTTCGTAATATTTCAGCCGTTCAACCACCTCTGCTG
>NZ_JAUOSC010001711.1:0-236 GCF_030548285.1 Gilvimarinus sp. 1_MG-2023 | reverse complement strand
GAGTATCCCTGTAGTGCATAACATCCGGGATGCGGCTGTCGTTTACAGAGCCCCAATTAGATTCATTGCCGTTAGTGTCTCCGCAGTACAGCCTGCAAACAGCTCGCTCAAAGGTAGTGTTGTTGGCGCTATAAGCAAAAAACACAGTGCGGTCGCTGAATTTGAAGTCCGGGAACTCGACGCGGCGCTCTTCGCCCGGCTCAAGAATAAGCTCGGCCAGCAGATAAAGTTTTGGC
>NZ_JAUOSC010001710.1:0-236 GCF_030548285.1 Gilvimarinus sp. 1_MG-2023 | reverse complement strand
CATGAATCCATACCACCACTGAATCCGACCCAGATCCGACCGGCTGGCGTTATCCGCCGGGCCAGAACTTCTGCCAGTGACGTTGCCAGTAACCCGGACTCCGCCTCGGGGGTGCTTGCCATCACTACGCTCTCCCCGTCATCGTGCTGCTGTCGACATCAGGCTAGCCGAACACCAGTTCGACCGCTTGCTCACCAAATTCATAGCGTAGTTGCAGCAGCTGTTCATCGGTTGGG
>NZ_JAUOSC010001709.1:0-236 GCF_030548285.1 Gilvimarinus sp. 1_MG-2023 | reverse complement strand
GGATAGAGAGTCCGGGGCTGACCTCGGCATTAGCCATCGCCGAGCATGTCGAACAATTACTGGAAACAAGATGAGTACCATATTGCCTGCAGAGACGGAAATTCCTGTCACCTGTGATGAATGTAATACCGACACTCCCATCGCACTGGTCGAACTCAGATCACTGGCGCTGATCACCTGCCAACACTGTGGCAACCAACGCCAATTCACCCAGGCAGAACTGGACGTCATGCGCC
>NZ_JAUOSC010000171.1:0-437 GCF_030548285.1 Gilvimarinus sp. 1_MG-2023 | reverse complement strand
GATGGCGATCTTGCCATCGACTCATCCACCGGCTACTTTTCTGACAATGCCCGCAGCTACTGGACCCTGGATGAAGATGCTCCGGATGGCGAAACCGTCACCAAGGGAGGGATCGCCCGTCGCCTGTCTGATCCTGGCAGCCGCCGTATCATGACCGATATCGCAGGAAGCAGCATCAGCACAACGGACAACCGTATCAGCAGCAGCAATACGTCACTGCCGGACAATCTGCCGAGCGTCGTACCGGATGACGAAAAATCCGACTTTATCCTCTGGCTGGCTGGCTACGATCCCGACTCATCCAGCACTACTCCACGACGGGAAATCGAAGACGCCCTGCACAGCCGCCCGGTATTGATGTCCTACAGTTCCGGCAGCAGCAGCAAAACCGCGCTGTTTGTTGGTACCAACTCGGGCTATCTGCACGCATTTAACAC
>NZ_JAUOSC010001708.1:0-236 GCF_030548285.1 Gilvimarinus sp. 1_MG-2023 | reverse complement strand
GATAAAGGGTATCGAAGACTGAAGAAGGCCAGCATAAATGCCAAGGTTTTGAGTTGGGTTTTGAGTTGGGTTCTGGGGTGGGGTTGGGTATTTAAAGGGAGTGTTCAAACTGTGCGCATAGTATAAATATCATACACAAATATTTATATAATGGGATATATTCAGACAATGGCCCGTCAACCGAAGAATGATTTAACGCCAGCGCATATTAATAATATCATCAGATCAATATAGCC
>NZ_JAUOSC010001707.1:0-236 GCF_030548285.1 Gilvimarinus sp. 1_MG-2023 | reverse complement strand
GTCTACAGCCGGCCGGTGAGGTTTACTACTGCATGAGTGAACAGGATGTGGAAAATATTTAGCGATACCCGCGCACTATTGTTGGCTCCGATGGCTTGCCTAACGATCCGCACCCACACCCACGATTGTGGGGCGCCTTTCCCAGAGTGTTAGCGCACTATTGTCGCGAGCGAAAAATTTTTGATTTAGCCACCGCCATTCACAAAATTACGGGTTTGTCTGCCGCTGAATTCCGC
>NZ_JAUOSC010001706.1:0-236 GCF_030548285.1 Gilvimarinus sp. 1_MG-2023 | reverse complement strand
CAGTGCAGGTGTGGCCCGGTAACTCGCCCGGTTGCGCCCACCAGACCAACGTGATCGCCTACCTCCAGCTGGTCTCCCGGCTGCACATCAATACGGCTCAAGTGGCAAAACATCGAAATCAGCCCTTGGCCGTGATCCAGCAACACGGTATTGCCGTTGAAATAATAATCCCCGGTTTGCACCACGGTGGCTTGCGCCGGGGCAATGATCTCGGTGCCGGTGGCGGCGGCAATATC
>NZ_JAUOSC010001705.1:0-236 GCF_030548285.1 Gilvimarinus sp. 1_MG-2023 | reverse complement strand
GCAAGTATCCGTATAGTGGATGTTGCTGATCCCAACACGGCAGTACCCGGCCAACCCGATCACGTAAATTCAGCACCTGGCCCAAAAAGAAGTCGAGTTGGTGGCCACTGAGCAGCGCCAGTATGTCTTGCGGGTATTCCACCAGCAGCTGATCAAAGATATCGGAGGCGGTCATCAGGTCGACTTTAACCCAGGGTTCCAGCGCCGCCAGGTGCATGCGTTCGCGGTGATTAAAG
>NZ_JAUOSC010001704.1:0-236 GCF_030548285.1 Gilvimarinus sp. 1_MG-2023 | reverse complement strand
GGATAGGCCGGCCAACGACTGCCAGCAGCCATAAAGGTACGCATGATTTCGGCATCCAGCTGATATTCATACATCCCCGGCTCAACCATTTGCATGGCCCGACAGTGGGCATTGGCGCTGATTGCTGCTGCTTGTCGCATCAGGTCGATTTCGGCCTCGGATTTGATCAGCCGCATTTCGTGCAGGATATGATCCAGGCCGCAGAATTCCCGTGGTGGCCGTGAGCCGTTACGCAC
>NZ_JAUOSC010001703.1:0-236 GCF_030548285.1 Gilvimarinus sp. 1_MG-2023 | reverse complement strand
CCCCAGGGGCGTGAATATTACGGCGGCGAAGTGGCTGCTCCGGTTTTTTCTCGCATCATGGAACAAGCGTTACGTTTGCGCCAGATTGCACCGGACGATTCGAGTGCCGCCGCCCTGATTGTTGCCGGAGACCCGAGATGAAGCTTTCCCAATTGTTGCAGGACGATCTGTTTATTCCACCGGAATGGGATCGTGAATTTGCCGATATGGTTACCGATAGCCGAGATGTTCAGGCC
>NZ_JAUOSC010001702.1:0-236 GCF_030548285.1 Gilvimarinus sp. 1_MG-2023 | reverse complement strand
ACCTGCCGCAGATTGATTGCCAGCTGTTCTTTTTGCTGGTCAGTGCGACCCTCGAGCAGCGACAAGGTAATATGAAGGAAGGTTTCGTCGTCTCGGCGCAGTAAAAAATGGTCGTACGGCATGGCCCGTACCTTGATGTCTTGCGGTTGGATAATACCGCCCTGGCAGGCGGCTTCGAACAGCTGTTGCATCAAGGGGCGCAACGGGGTTGTTTGCTCGATCACACGAGCGTATTC
>NZ_JAUOSC010001701.1:0-236 GCF_030548285.1 Gilvimarinus sp. 1_MG-2023 | reverse complement strand
AAACCGCCACCGCGATGCACAAAAATATCCGATCACTCAACAACACCGCGATGAGAATCGAAAAACGACTCATCGAAAAACAATCGTCATAACCCCAAGCCCCACTCAGAAAACCACTCTCCAGCGCCCTAGCGCCACGCAGTTATAATACGGCCATTGCGAGCATCCGCTCGGAATGGCCCGTCGCACCCCCACCAGACCGCACCGATCCACCCTCTACACTGCCTATCCACACC
>NZ_JAUOSC010001700.1:0-236 GCF_030548285.1 Gilvimarinus sp. 1_MG-2023 | reverse complement strand
ATATGATCCTGAATGATCTGGGCGGTGGTTTTCAGCGCCAGGTCACCTGTGGCGTGACCGTATTGGTCATTGATGTTCTTGAAACGGTCGAGATCGAGCCAGAGTACGCCAAAGGTTTCTTGATCTTGCTGTAGCCGCCTCATATGTTGCTGCAGCTCTTCCATCATGCCGCGGCGGTTGAGCAAGCCGGTGACCGGGTCGGTATAGGTCAGTCTTTCCAGTTCTTCGGTACGCTG
>NZ_JAUOSC010001699.1:0-236 GCF_030548285.1 Gilvimarinus sp. 1_MG-2023 | reverse complement strand
GCCCCGGATCGGCAGGCCATTCTTCAGCCTTGGCTTATGAACGATGAACTTATGGGGAGGCAATGGCAGACCGTCGAGCATGTCGGCTTCGTCTTTGATGCGCAGTTGCTTGCCACTGACTCGGTCGAATTGAAAGAAACGCGGGTCGCGGTGTTCGTAGCCTTCGACTTCTTGCCACTCTCCGTCCACTTTCTCATTGCGAGTACGCGGCTCCCAGGGCTGGCGCTTGGTATCCC
>NZ_JAUOSC010000170.1:0-438 GCF_030548285.1 Gilvimarinus sp. 1_MG-2023 | reverse complement strand
GAGGAAAATGTCATTATGAAAGGACAAAGGACAGGGTTGATATTGTCCGGCGGGGGAGCTCGTGCGGCGTATCAAGTGGGGGTTCTCAAAGCCATACACGAAATCCTGCCACGGGGTCACTACAATCCGTTTGATATTATTTCCGGCACCTCCGCTGGTGCTATTAATGGCATTGCCCTGGCCAGCTATGCAGAAGCTTACCGTCGTGGTATCCGTCACATGGAACGTATCTGGCGGCATTTTTCCTGCGACCAGATTTATCGCACCGATTTCCGGGGCATGTCTCACTCACTGGCACGCATGGGCCGCAGCCTGATCATTGGCCGGGGTTATAAAAACGATCCGGTATCGTTACTCGACAACACCCCCTTGCGCCAGCTGCTGAGCGAAGTCGTCAACTTCGCCGACATCCAGCAAGCCATCAAGGATCAATACTTG
>NZ_JAUOSC010000017.1:0-52445 GCF_030548285.1 Gilvimarinus sp. 1_MG-2023 | reverse complement strand
GTGGACGGGGCGCTTCCCTGCGCCCCAGCTCTTCGAGCCAGCCCTTGCCGGGCTGTCCTAATTTGTTCCTGACAAATTAGTGGGCATCATTAAAGAGCCTTTTTATATATACCCTTGTTCGCTCCATTTCTGCATGCTTTAAGCTACCCATAAACACCTATCACCTTGTATAGTGTCGCTTTTATCGTTAACAAAAAATGGAGCCTGATATGACAGACTTTCAAAAAGCTGCCCAAGAGTTATTGAGTCGCCGCAAAGCCGGCACTAAAGCCCCTCGTTTGGATGAATCTATTCGTCCGAACAGCATTGATGATGCGTTGGCGGTGCAGGCCGAAATGGCTAAGATCGAAACAGTCGGCGGCTGGAAGTGTCTGCTGCCGCCAGCAGAAGACAAAATTATTGCAGCGCCTATTTTTAACGTGCAAAAAGACAGCGATACGGTAGAGCTGTTTGAAGATAAGGGTGTCGCTCGAGTAGAGCCTGAGGTGTGTTTTGTATTAGGGCAAGACTTGCCGGTTAAAGAGGGCGGTTACAGTGAGGCCGATATTGTCGATGCCATTGGTAGTGCACATATGGCGCTGGAGTTAATGCAAAGCCGTTACGCCGATGATGCTGAGCAGAGCTTTTTTGAAAGCCTGGCCGACTGCATGATTAACCAAGGGGTTTTTGTTGGCCCTGAAATTGATAAAGGCACAGCCATTGGCCTGAATGCCATACAGTTAAAAGTCACTCAGGGTGATGATGTGCGCGAGCTTGACGGTAAGCACCCGAACGATCGCGCCATTGATGGCTTGGTCTGGCTGGTGAATTATATGGGTGAGCGCGGGGTTGGCTTAAAAGCTGGTGCGGCGATTATCACCGGCTCGTTTAAAGGTATTGTCAATATGGTGTTTGATGTGGAAACCACCATCGCCTACGAAGGTCTTGGCGAGTACACCGTAACTTTTAAGCGCGCTTAAGCGCTACCACCGGCGAGACACTGCATTCTGTTTGGACGCTTTACCCTGCAATAGGGTAATCAGTCCGCAGCTTGGGCAGTGTCTCGGCCCGGCCGAACACCGCGGCCAGGTACAGGGTTTCGTCCTCGTGGGTTAAGCTTTGGTGATAAAACTGCCAGTGTTGCAGCGGCCAGTTTTGTTCAGATTGCGGGGTTTGGCTGTGAGTAAAATCAATTTTCCCTAGCCCCTCGGCAATACCCGTACCGCGCGCTTTAAAAAAAGCCTCCTTGAGAGTCCAGAGCCGATAAAACTCGCTCTGTAATTGATCCCTTTCTAGTGTTTGCAGGCGAGCAAACTCCTGTTCACTGAAGTACTGCTGAGCAATGGTCAATAGCGGGCGGGGTTTGCTTGGCACTTCCAAATCGACTCCCACCGCACAAGCATCGCTGAGCAGCAATGCCAGCCAGTGACCGCTGTGGCTAATGTTAAAGTGCCACTTGGGGTGATGAGTCAGTGCAGGTTTACCCGCTTCGCTGCGGTTAATACTAATAGGCCGGACGTCTTCGGGTAGGTAGTAATCTAGTAGGTCAAATAGGGCCAGTTGTTGTTGTAGGCGCTGCTGCCGGATGTCGGGGCGGCGCAGTGCTTGAGCTCGCTCTAGTTGCCGGGGGCATAGCCGACCCTTTAAGTGCAGGGGGGCCTCCTCCCAGGTGGGTACTTTCCTGAGGTCCACCAGGTGGAAGTGAGTGGTCATTATTAAGCTACTAGCATAGCGGTTAGCTGCCCCTGCAGAATGACTGTACCTTTTGCCTCTAGGGTGAAGCTGCAAAGTGTGCTGTCGGCGGTCTGGGCGATGATATCGGTGCGAATGTCCAGCGGGTAGTGGATTGCATCCAGGGTTTTGACTGCAGCCTGCAGCTTAGAGGCGACGGCAATGACCCCTTTGCGCGGGGCTGCATCCGCTGTATTTTGGCCGCTGAGGCGGGTGTGTACCGCCATCGCTTGCGCGGCGTATTCAATACCGGCGTAAACAGAAAGTGTATCGCCGGTGCGCAGGGGGTTGTCCGGGGCCAAGTGCGAGTTGGATTGGCAGAGTATATGCGTCTCGCTGTGCTCAATGATAGAATCCAGCAGCACCATGGGGGGCGCGTGGGGTAAAAGTTGTTCGATGTTTGCGGATAATTCCATAGCGTTTAGCTTCAATAATTCAATGGCAGTATGATAAACCATGTCGGACCAGTTTACTGTAACAGCCGAGTTGCCCTGTGTTCAGGGGCATTTTCCCGATAGCCCGATAGTGCCTGGTGCCTATTTATTAAGTCTTGTTCATCAGGCGTTTGAACGGCGTTACCCTAGCGGAGGCATGCCGCAGTTTAGCAAAGTGAAATTTCTGGGGGCGGTCACTCCGGGCGATACGGTGAGTATCCAGTGGGAGGACGCACGCTGGCCCAAGGGTAAGGTGCAGCTGCAAGTGGCGGGAGAATGCCGCCTCAGTGCCAATTTCACCGCAACCTCTGCTGACAGTGAGTCTTAACTCAAGGCCTCTGAGCGCTCTGCCTGTTCAGACTCATCTTGCTTTTAAGCCAGTTTTAATTCGGTCTGCTCGTTTGTGAGGCGGCCGGCGGGTCAGTGTCTTGCGTCGCTTTTGGGTAGCGCAATTTAAGTTCAATGACCGGTGAGTTGGCCGTTAATGGTCGAATACTCTTAGTAAAGCTGGGGCTGGGCCGCTTGCGTCCCGATCCTATGCTGGTACTAAAAGGCTCGCGGGGTTGGTTTTTATTATTGGTGTCTAGCGTCTGATTGTCATTCAAATCCACAAAAGCGCGCAGGGCGTAGTGGCCGCTGGGCAGATCCAGTGGGTAGTGAACTTCTTTGCTGTCCGGCAAGGTAAATTTAAGCTCTAGGTCGGGGTGGTTATCCCAACCGGTTGCCGCATCCGAGTAGACGGCAATATAGAGCGCAGCGCCCGGCAGTTGATTGTCTTTGATCACAAGCGTGTAAGGGTGTGCGGCCGCGCCCTGGGCCAAAACCAGCAAGAAAAGCAGAATATAGCGAAAACACATAGAACCCATGACCCGATACTCATTTATGGTAAACTTAGGCCCAGTTTAGCAGGGTCAGATCCCTTTGATAATGAGACTTATGCAGAGCACAAGGGAGGCGGCTTGGCAGAAGATAAAACAAGTAAGCGGGTGTTGGTCGTACACTACTCGCAAACCGGACAGCTAGATCGAGTCGCGAAATCAGTGGTAGAGCCTTTACAGCAGGCGCCAGGGGTTACGGTCGACTTTCTTAATGTGCAACCTGCGCAGGCTTTTCCCTTTCCGTGGCCAATGTTGCGCTTTATTAATGTGTTTCCGGAATCGGCGCATCAGGTACCCTGTGAGCTGGACATGGCGACCGAACATCTGGCCGATGACTATGATTTAGTCGTTCTGGCCTACCAAGTGTGGTACTTGGCGCCATCCATCCCGATTTCATCTTTTCTGCAGAGCGAATTGGCCGCTAAATTGTTGGCCAATAAGCCGGTTGTAACGGTAATCGCCTGTCGCAATATGTGGCTGCAAGCGCAGGAAAAGGTTAAAACGCATCTGCAAAATTTAGGTGCTAAGCTGGTGGGAAATGCCGTGTTAGTGGATGCCGCCGGTTCTGTGGCCAGCTTTTTTGCGACTCCGTTGTGGGTTCTAACTGGGCGCAAAGGGCCGCATTGGTTTGGCTTGGTGCCGCCCGCCGGTGTGAGCGATCAGGACGTCGCCGAGGCTTCACGCCTGGGGCGCGCTATATTACAGCGGTTTGATGAAAATCAGCCGCTGGATGAAACGCTTTGGCAGGGACTTGCCGCGGTAAAAGTCAACGATAAATTAATTGCCAGTGAAAAACTGGTGACCCGCAGTTTTTACCTGTGGGGAAAATTATTTTTGGCCAATGGCTCGTATACCTCAAAGGTGCGGCGGCTGTTGGCGATGTTTTATGTCGCGTTTTTGGTGTTGATGTTGCTAACGGTAGTGCCGATAACCACACTGGTTAAATTCGCTTTTGCCCCGTTTATGAAAAAGCGCATCGCTCAACAAAAACAATATTATGCCTGGCCTTCGGGCGAAGACTAGCTAGCACTGGAAGTACGAATACACGATGTCAGCCAATACAGTTTATATAACGCACACCGGCAGCTTTCTCCCCAACGAACCGGTGGGCAACGATGATATGGAAAAACTCTTGGGCCAGGTTGGCGCAAGGGCTTCACGCTCGCGCAAAATAATTTTACGCAGCAACCAAATTAAAACTCGCTACTACGCGATTGATCCGCAAACCGGTAAGCATAACTACACCAATGCGGAACTTTGCGCTCACGCAGTAAAGCAAGCTCTGGCGGATGATGTGCCGCTTGAGTCTGTTACCTGCCTGGCGGCCGCCACCAGCATCCCCGATCAGTTAATGCCGGGGCACGCCGCTATGGTGCACGGCGAATTGGGTAGCCCGCCCTGCGAAGTGGCCACCACCTCAGGTGTGTGTGTCAGCGGTATGACGGCGCTCAAGTACGCCTTTTTAAGTGTTGCAGCGGGCGTTCACTCCTCCGCTGTGGCCGCCGCATCCGAAGCGGCCTCATATACCATGAAGGCGGATAACTTCTCGCCGGAACTGGAACAGAGAATTGCCGAGCTGGAAGCCAACCCAGAGATTGCATTCGAGAAAGATTTTCTGCGCTGGATGTTATCCGACGGTGCCGGGGCGATGGTGCTGCAAAGTGAAAAACCGACGGATAAGTTAGCATTGAAAGTTGAGTGGATAGACGTGCTGTCTTACGCCAATGAAATGACTGCCTGTATGTATGCCGGCGGTCGCAAAGAAGAAGACGGCTCGTTAACCGGTTGGCAGGCGGTTAGCCGCGCCGAGGCCGCCGCCGATAGCTTTATGTCGGTCAAGCAAGATGTTAAGCAGCTGAACGAACATATCATGCCCTATACGGCGGAAAAAACTCTGCCGAAATTGCGTGACAAATACGGCATTACCCCCGATCAAATCGATTACTTTTTGCCGCACTACTCATCGCATTACTTCCGTGATCGTTTAGACCAATGCATGAAAAACGCCGATTTTGGTATTGATCAGGAGCGCTGGTTTACCAACTTGCCGGAAAAAGGCAACACAGGTGCTGCGTCCATTTACATTATGATTGATGATCTGTTGAAAAGTGGTCAATTAAAGCGCGGCCAGAAACTACTGTGCTATATCCCTGAAAGCGGTCGCTTCTCGGTATCTTATATGTTGCTGGAAGTCGTTTAACCTGGAAGTTGTAACAAGGAGTGGCCCGTGCGTGCCGATGAAGTACCCCAGGATAAGAGCAGTACCTACGCCGGACATAAAAAACTGTTGTATGCCCAAGGGCAGGACGGTGAATATCAAGGTGTGCAGAGTACCGGCTGGGAAGTAGAGGCCACTGCTACCCGCGATGCGGTGGCTCAGTTTGAGTTGTGGGCCCAAGAGGCTCACGCAGAGGTGTTAGCCGGACGAAAATCCCCGCTGTATTTTCATATGTACGACTGTCGTATGGACTTACCGCTATTGTGTCAGCTCACCGGCTTATGGCGCTGGCGGGTGATGCGCCACTTCAACCCCCGACACTTTGCCCGATTAAGCGATAGCGTTTTACAGTGCTACGCCGAGGCCATGGATCGCCCCATAGAACAAATACAATCTTTGCCGGATAAACCTGAATGACATTTTCCCACAATCAGTCGGCCCACTGTGAAAGCGGTGTTATCTCATCACTGCTGAGCCATCACGGACTGCCCTTGAGTGAGCCCATGGCTTTTGGCCTGGCCAACGCATTGGCGTTTGCCTATATCCCCATCGTTAAGCTCGGTGGCCAACCCTTAATTGCTTACCGGCTGCCGCCGCGTGCCATCATTAAAGGCTTGTGCAAGCGCTTAGGGGTAGGAGTAAAATTCCATAAATTCAAAGACCCAATGACAGCCGCTAACGCGCTGGACGATTTGGTGGGGCAGAACATTTTAGTGGGGCTGCAAACCTCGGTTTATTATTTGCCGTATTTCCCCGAAGAGATGCGCTTTCATTTTAACGCCCACAATTTGTTGGTTTACGGCAAGCGCGATGATGTTTATCAAATCAGCGACCCGGTGTTCGAAGAGCCGATGGAAATTGCCCCGCGCGATTTAAACAAAGCGCGCTTTGTGCGTGGCCCATTAGCCCCGAAGGGCTTGATGTACACCATCGAGTCTGTGCCGGAGAGTATCGACTACCCCCGGGTTATTCGCGAGGCGATTGCCAAAAACGTTAAAGTTATGACCGGTGCGCCTCTGCCGGTGATTGGTATTCGCGGTATTCATTATCTGGCGAAAAAAATCGATAAACTGAAAGGTAGTGAAAAAGATAAGAGACTGTATCTCGGGCACATCGTTCGTATGCAAGAGGAGATAGGAACTGGCGGAGCGGGCTTTCGCTTTGTCTATGCCTCTTTCTTGCAAGAGTCGGCCAAACTTTTAAACGATGATGCTCTGGCTGAGGCCTCCAAAGCCATGACCGACGTTGGCGATACTTGGCGTGAGTTTGCGCTTACGGTGGTTAAAGAATGCAAGTCCAAACAGGCCATACGGCTACAGGTCGTCTCCGATAAGCTGCGCCAATGCGCCGAACAAGAAAAACAGGTTTGGCAGCAGCTAAAAGGCTGGTGTAAGCAGGCTAACAATTAATAACATTATTTTATTTAATAAAACTGTACCTTTGAATTTTAATTCCATTGGTGAGAATAAGGACTATTCATATGTGTGCAGTGCTGCGTAGATGCCTATTACTTTTTGTTACTTTGAGTGCTTTATTTGCCTTGGCGGCCTGTGGGGGCGGGGGAGGAAGCACCGGTGAATCCGGCGGTAGCGTCACGAATCAAGCGGCGTTAACCAGTCCTTTATCAACGATAGAGGTCGTGATGTTTGAAACAGCGACGCTGGATATCAGCGGCGGCTCCGGTTCGGGGGCGCTAGCTTATACGTCTAACGACCCCTCAATCGTAACGGTAGGCAGTTCGGGTGAGCTCACTCCAGTCTCAGCCGGGGAAACGCAAGTAGAAATCGAAAAGGCGGCGCAAGGTCAGTATCGCTCGGCGAGTATTATGGTTCAGGTAGTGGTGGTTGCCGCTGAGCAACCGGCACTGTCGTTTGCCGAACCGCAGTTGACCGCTTATTTTGACGCGGAACCTTTTACCAACCCGGTAAGCGGTGGGGCCGGTACGGGTGAGCTTGTCTACAGCAGTGGCGATGAGAGTATTGCCACGGTGAGCGCCGATGGTTTGGTAACCCCCGTTGGTAGTGGCGTTGTTACCCTTACCGCGAACAAAGCCGCCGATGATCACTACCAGTCAGCCAGTGCCACTTTTACCTTGACCCTGGAGAAGTATCCCCAGCAGCCCTTGGCATTCGAGCACGGTTTTCTCGACACCGTAGTTGGTGCAGAGGTACCGGAAAATACACTGTCAGGCGGTGCCGGTGAAGGACAGATCAGCTTTTCCTCGAGCGACTCTACGATTGCTTCGGTTGATAGCGCTGGTCAGGTCAGCGTCCATAAAGCGGGTTTGGTAGAAATCTCAGCCACCAAAGCGGCCGACAATTATTATCAGGAGACCGTTGCTCGTTATGAGCTTGATATCGGCATCGTTGTAGATCAACTGACGGCGTTGATTGGCGAAGATAACACACGTATTACCTGGCAGGCGCAGGAGGGGAATGTACAAGTTAAGCGTATTCCCAACGCGAGCTGCGGCTTCCAGGTTTCCTATTACTGTGCGTCGAGCAATCAGTGGAGTGTATCGTCGGCTGATTCGTTGCCGCTTACGGATAATTTTACGCAATTCGATATGATTTCCGGTTCCTACAGGCCATCTTTTGAAAATGGCTTTTTGCAATTACAGAACGAGCAGTACCGCTCTAATGTATTGGAGCTGAAGCCGCTTGAATTGCCGTTCGAAGCAAATCTGGATATTGCCCATGTTGAATTTAACGGTAAGCAGTGGGCTTTTGGAGGCATGTATCAACAAGAGCCTTATCAGGACGGTATCGATGGTTACAGCTCCGAAATTTGGTCGTCGGTTGATGGCATTACCTGGCAACTCGAAACGGCGAACGCCGATTTTGGTGAAGTAGCAGACGCAAAGGTGTTGGAGTTCGGCGGTGAACTCTACATGTTCTCGGGTGAGGGGCCTTCTTACAACGAGCAAGTTGATCGCACAGGTATCCGTGTCGGGCACGGGGTGTGGCTCTCAAGTGATGGGCTAAACTGGCGCTTAATAGGGGGCGGCAATATCCCGATTTACGATGGAAAAGTGTTGGTTTTCGATGGACGCTTTTGGGCGTTACAAGCGGAGGGTTGGTCTGACTCCGCAGTCAGTCTTTGGTCTAGCGAAGATGGTGTGTCTTGGGAGTTAGAAGCGACGGATCTGCCATTTGGCACTCGCAGACAACATATGTTTTATGCGTCAGACGATAGGCTGTATGTGGCCGGTGGGTTCAGGGAGAGCAATGAAAATTTGTTATCCGATGTTTGGACGAGTTCTGATGGTCAGCACTGGGAGCTCGCGGGCAGTGATAGAGAGGTAGGCAAGTTCTGGAACAATCACGTAGAGTACTTTAAAGGTGCTTTTTATATGTTTCCAGCCTGGGGGATAATCACCGTTGGCAGTGGTTACCCCTTGTACCGATCGACCGATGGCATCTCTTGGTCGCACATCGAAACTGTTCCATTTTTTACTCCTCGAGTGGATGTTCTGATTACAGAAAACGAGATGAAAGTGATTTCCAGCGATAGGTACCAATGGCAGTCCGAAGACGGCACCAATTGGCGCACCCCCGTCGCTTTGGATCAGGATATCACTTGGCGGCGGCGTTAAGCGGTCCTAGCCGGAAAACGGCCTGACCTCGACACTTGGGGTCAGGCACCCAACGATCATACGCCTGCGGGTTAGCTTGCCTTAGCGTCGTTAAGAATAATCGCGCAATAGTGGCCGCTGTGGCCCCGTGAGATGTGCAGACAGGGCGTGGGGTGATGCCTAGCCTCGGCGATTGAGGCACCGCTGAAAGCGCCGTGCGGTACGGTTCCCGCCTCTAATTCTTCCCTGCAAAATACCTCAAAAGGGTAGTCCTCGAGCTGTTGACGCTCAACATCAGTCGGCATAAAGCTGAGTTGAATTTTGGGTGCTGAAGTTGCAGTCGTCGGTAACAAATCGCTGATTGATTTGGCGTAGGCGGGGGCGCTGATGGCGCTATCCGTGGCATTTTTACCAATCAGTAACCAGTGGCTGCCCTCAAATAAAGCCGGAGCGTCTGGTGCGGCATCGAGTCGGTTTAAGTGATCGGCAATGGGAAGCGCCACTTCATCGAACGCCCCCACAAGAGCGCAGTCGGACAGGCCTGCCTTTATATCCATCATGGCGTGTAGCAGCGCCGCTTCAAAAGACAGTTTTTCTTTCGAGAGCACCAGTGCCGTGCCGGTGAGTTGTAACAGTTGGGTGAGGTAAAAGCCCGCCGAGTTGCCCAGTGTATTGACGAAGTGCAGGGGTTTGGGCAGCTCGTGTTCTGCCTCAATGGTGTGCATCACTTTCGCTGAGGTGGATACTGCCCCGCAGCGGGTCGACATATATACCCCAGTGTTGGGGGGCAGCTGGCGCTTACCTGTGCAGGCCAGGCCTCCGGCTACACATAGCTGAATATAGCGATCGATTCGGCGAATACGTTTACCGTGCCACTGTTGTATGACCGCTTGCGCATCGGCCAGCACAGGATTTTGGGCGTCTACTTTATGCAGCAGAGAATAACTATTTTCAATATACATCACTCGCTGCCTTTCTCGCCTTGGTCGTGAATGATCAGTGCATTGTTATTACCGCCAAAGGCAAAACAATTGAGTAGGTAATACCCCGGCTGGCTGGGTTTTAATTGCCGCAGCAGTTTTACCCCTAGGCCGCCATCGCCTTTAGCTGAGGGGGTGGCCGGCAGGTAGCCCGTTTGCAAGCAGCCTAATGTCAACGCCAATTCCAGCGCGCCACAGGCGCCCAAAGTGTGGCCAATATAGGGCTTAAGGGCGAAAGCGGGAGGAATGGCGCCAGCAAAAATTCGATTGAGCGCGGCCGCTTCTGCCTCGTCGTTTTTTAATGAGGCGGTGCCGTGCGCTTTAATGGCCTGTATATCGGCGGGCGAAATTTTCGCCTGCTGTAACGCCTGATCAATGACTCGGGCAATCTCCGAACCGCTGGTGTGGGCGGCGGTTAGGCTGTGGTTGTCGGTGCCAATGGCCCCGCCGGCCAAGGTAAAGCGTTGCTCTGGGGCAGGGGTAACATCGGCCGCGCTTAACAGTGCCGCACCTAAGGCTTCACCCAGTACCAGCCCGTCGCGATCGTCGTCAAAAGGGTGCATTTGCTCGCTGGGTGAGATTAATCCCAGCCCGTAAAAACCGAGCACGCTGGTGTTGTTTTCCGGCTCTAGTCCCAGCACCAGTGCGTGTTTTACTTGCCCTTGCTCGATCAGCTGCTTGGCGTACAGCAGGGCGTTGGCGCTGGATGTGCAGGCGGTTGAATATGTGTAGCGGTGCGATGAAAGCCCCAAGCTTTCGCCGAAAGTTTCGGCCAGTTTGCCATAGCCGACAATGGGCATCGACACGGCGGCCTGGTCACCGAGTTTGGCGAGGTCTTGCTGATATTGCTGCTCGGATATATGCACATCAAAAGATGAAGAGCCGATCAGCAGTGCTGTGTCTAAACGGTCGTCAGCATTTAATTCGGCGCGATCCAGCAAGTTGGCGAGCCGGTTGATCAGGATTTGATAAAAATCACCGCTGGGTTTATTGCGCATCCGGAAATAGGGAATGGCCACTTGTTCGTGAGAGCAATCGAAATGGCGCTTTACGGGTGCGGGCAACTCGAGGCGGCTGAGCGACTCCACGCAAGAGGATAAATCACTCCCCAGGCTGCAATGGGCGGCTAGTTGGCGAATGCAAACACTCATTCGGCAGTGGCGTCGGCAATGGTTTGAGCCAGTGCATCAATATCTTTCAGGGCACGCCGTGCCGCGGTGTTGCCCTCAATGCGCACACCGTATTCCTTTTTAACCGCCATACAAATTTGCAGTACGTCCAGCGAATCCAAATCCAAATCCCCAGTGAGCAGGGGCTCATCGTTGGCAATGTCGTCGGGCGTCAGCTCATCTTTGTCGCACTCTTCAATGATAATTTGCTTTAGTCGCAGTTTTAATTCGTCAGAGACGGGGCTAACCATCCTGTTGTCCTCTTTTTAATAGGGCGATGGCCAAGATCATTAATACGCAGGCCAAGCTCAATAATTTAAGTGCAGGTAGGGCAATAGCGCCCCAAGAGCCACCTCTTACTAGTACGGCAATAAAACCATCCAGAGCCCAAGCCATGGGTGACCAAGCGGCAATGGCTTGCATGGTCGGCGGCATTACAAACACGGGAATCATAACACCGCCAATGGCGGCCAGTAGTATATTGATCGCGGCGCTAGTGACGGTGGCTTGCTCTGTACTGCTGACGGTGGCGGCCAGCAAGCTGGCCATAGCCAGCGCTGCCAAGCTGGTGCAAACCCCAATGACCATAAGCGGGCCAAGGGCAACGGCTAAGCCCAGCCCCTCGGCGCCTAATAGGGGGAGCAATTGGTTACCCGCCAGTAGCATCAATAATAATTGCATTATATTGATCACAAAATAGGGGGTTAACTTAGCGGTATAAATTAATGTAGTGGAGGCGCCAAAGGTTTTTACTCGTGCCAGAGTGCGAAGTTGTCGTTCACTGATGACAGCGGTGGACAGAGGCACGGCCACAAAGAACATGGCGAAAATTAGCCAGGCGGGAACATTTTGCTGCACCGCTGTCGGAGTCGAAAGGCTTGATGGTGTGGTTGTATCGACTTCGATAAAACCCGTGCGTAAAAACTCAGCTTCGGCGTAGTCGCGATCGTAACCGAGGTCTTCGGCAATTAACGTGCTGTTAAAGACGGCGAACACTTCGCGCACAGCCGCGCCAACTAACATTCGTTCGCGCTTACCCAGTTCGGCGGCAAAGGTAATCAGTACCCCAGCCTGATTATTGGCGCCTGCCAGCGCTTGATCAAACGCCGGCTGCAGGGTAATGGCAAATAAATCACCTTGTTGGCTCAGGGGGCCTTGATGGGCGTTGAGCGATAGATGATCCGTGCCGCGCAATTGTTGTAAAAAAGCCTGGCTGGAAGGACTTTGAGCTAGGTCGTGTATTTGTCCGGTTAGCTGCACGCCGCCTTCAATGCCAAACCGCTCTTGCAATGCCATCGACATAATGACAATAAAAACCAGCGGCATAATAAACAGCAGGGCCAGAGCGTGCCAATCGCGAACGAGTAACAGCGCTTCTTTTTTGATGGCCGCGAGCAGCGCAATCATGGCTTACCCTCCGTTTCGGCTAGGGCGCGCAGATAGAGCTCTTCTAATCGGTGTTGACCGTAGCGCAGTTGACGAATATGCGCCCCATCAGCTTCCAGCGCTGCCAGCAGGGCGCCGGGAGGTACAGACTGGCTGCGCAAATCGCAGCGGTACCACAGGTTTTCCAGTGCCTCTAAGGTGAATTGGCTTTGGCAGTGCTCGCTGATCGGCTCGCTCAGTTGCACTTCCAGGTGGCGGTGATCTTCGGTCAGAAGTGTGGCCAGCTCGCCCTCCAGTAATATTTTACCCTGATGTAAGAGTGCAACGTGATCGGCAATGGCTTCCACCTCGGATAGTAAATGAGAGGTGTAAATAATGGCTGTGCCCTGTTGCTTTACTTGGGCAATGGTATCGAGCAAAAAGGCGCGAGATTGTGGGTCCACATTGGCTGTTGGCTCATCCATAATTAATAACTTGGGGGTTTGCAGCAGCGCTATGGCAAAGTTCAATCGGCGCTTGAGTCCACCTGAGTAGGTGCCCGCTTTTTGGTCGGCACAGTGGGTTAATTCCGTTTGTGACAGAGCCTGTGTCACCCGTGTTTTTTGTATGTCGCGCGCCAGGCCTAAAAGACCGGCGAAAAACATCAGGTTTTCCCGTGCAGTGAGTCGCTCGTAGAAAGCGTATTCCTGAGGTACCAGTGCAATACCTGGGTGGCCGAGTTCAACAGCTTGTCCCTCAAACAAAATTTTGCCTGAGGTTGGCTTGCGCTGGCCGGTTACCAGCGCCACCAAGGTCGTCTTGCCAGCACCATTGGGCCCCAGCAGCCCTAAGGTCTGGCCCGCTTGCAGCGATAGCGATAGATCATCGATACACGCTGTGCGTTTGCGGTAGCCGAAAGTGACGCTCTCCAGAGTCAGCAAGTTTGAGGCCTCAGTGGGGAATGGATGAAAGGCGCAACTATACCTGTTTTAAGGGTGGGCTGTTAACCGAATATGCCAGCGATAACCCCATTTCAGGCAGTGAAACCCTTTTATTACAGTGGGAGCCCGTGCGGCAGTAGTGTAAAATAACGGGTTTTGCCAAAGGGCTAAGAGCCGTAGGTCACGACCCGTGGCCGTTTAGGGATACGAACTCAAATAAGAGCACAGATTATGCACGTGTGGGTATCACAACTTCACGCTTGGGCGCCAGGAGTGGAAACGCAAGCTGATTGGCAGGGGTTTAGCCTTGAGGCTCTGCCCAGTGGCGACGATAAGCCCGCCGCGCAAGGGGTTCCGGCCATGACCCGCCGCCGTTTAACGCGCTGGGGGCGTCAGGCTATGGAGGTGGCAGAGCCGTTAGTGCCAGCTTTGGCGGCCGGTACGCCGGTGATTTTCTCCTCGCGCCACGGCGATACCGCGCGCACCTTCAAATTACTACAAGATCTCGCTCGCGGTGAACCTCTCAGCCCCAATGCTTTTAGTTTGTCGGTACATAATTCGGCGCTCGGTTTATTCACAATTCTTAAGGATATACATGCCCCGTCTCTAGCACTGGCCGCCGGTGCCGATACCCTGGCCGCCGCCTGGCAAGAGGCCTGTAGCTGGCTGGCCAGCGGCAGTGAGTCGGTGCTTTTGGTACATACCGACGAACCCCTGCACGAGTTTTATCAGCCCTTTACCGATGAGCGGGACATGCCCGCGGCGGCGGCCATGCTACTCAGCCGTACCCCGCAAGAGGGTGGGCGCTGCCTGTCTTTGACTATGTCTGGCGCGCAAACCCCGCGCACCGATGTGTCTATGTTGGCGAGCTTTTTGGCTGGTTGGTTTGCCGATGCGGCGACTATTACCCACACCAGTAACCGGCACCAATGGTGTTGGGCGCGAGTATTGACTGATGCTTAAGCGACTGAACCGCCTTTGGCGAATACTGGCAACGGGCTTTTGTTTTGCGTTCTTTTTTGGCACGGCTTTGGCGCAAACTTTGTTTATATTGCCGCTATACAGTCTGTGGCTGGGGAAGTCACCGGAAAAAACACGAAAAATCCGCCGTTTACAGCAATTAAACTTCGCATGCTTCGTGAAATTGATGGAAGTACTGGGACTCATCCGTGTGACGTTGCATAATAGCGCCCTTTTGCAGCGCTCGGCCGGTTGCATAGTGATTGCCAATCACCCCTCTTTGATTGATGTGGTAATTCTATTCGCCCGTTTGCCCGAGGCGAACTGCGTGGTGAAAAGTGCGCTCTGGCAAAATTGGTTTACTCGTGGGGTTATGCGCTCGGCTGGATTTATCAGTAACGGCAGCGCCGACGAGCTTTTGCAAGGTTGCAAACAAGCATTGGCAGAGGGGCAGGCCGTGCTGATTTTTCCGGAGGGCTCGCGCACAATACCGGGTCAACCCTTGCAGTTTAAGCGCGGAGTGGCCAATGTGGCAGTACGCACAGGCGCTCCATTATTAACGGCTTTTATTACTTGCAAACCCCTAATGCTAACCAAAGGGGAGAAGTGGTACCAGGTGCCACCTAGCAAGGGACATTTTAATGTATATCTGCAAGAGACTTTAGAGCCTCATGCACTTATTGAAGATTTTGACGACAAGCCCAAGGCGGCCAGATTATTGACTGACCACCTAGAGCAGTATTTTGAGGAAGGTTTGAAAAGCTATGACTGATCTTGATCACGACATAAAAACAATGATTATCGAAGAGCTGGAGCTCGAAGATATTACTATCGAAGATATCGACACCGAAGCGCCACTGTTCGGCGACGGCTTGGGGTTGGATTCAATTGACGCATTAGAGATCGGCTTGGCCTTACAAAAGCGCTTTAATGTTAAAATTGACGCAAACTCTGAGCAAAATAAAGAGCATTTTCGCAGTGTCGCCAGCTTGCGCGACTTTGTCTTGGCTCAACAGGCCTAAATACCCCAAACATACATAGACAGTTTCATGACAAAAGACGAAATTTATAACGAACTCAAGTCCGTACTGGTCAACTCATTTATGATTGACGAGGCAGACGTGTCATTGGACGCCGATCTGTATCAGGATCTCGACTTTGACAGTATCGATGCCATTGACCTGGCCGCTAAAATTCACAGCGTGACGGGCAAGCAATTAAAACCCGAACAGTTTAAAGGCGTTAGAACGATTGGCGATGCCGTCAATGTCGTTGATGATTTGCTGAGCAAGGACTAATGCGCATCCTCACAGCAATAGCCATTGTTGTGCTGTTGCTGTATCCACTGCTGGTGTATATCGGCATGCAATGGCTGGAACCTCGGATTCTCGGTGTGGCCATTGCGGCGGTGTATTTGACTCGCCTCGCCTTCAAAGTGAAGCAGTGGTGGCAAAGGTTAATGTTGTTACTGGGGCTAGTATCTTTTGCCGGTATGATCTGGTGGAGTAATAATGAGCTGCTGCTGAAGTTCTTGCCCAGTTTAATTAACTTAACCATGGCGGCTGTTTTTGCTTACTCCGTTTTTTATCCACCCACTATACCGGCCCGAATGGCCGCACTGGAGCACCCTGAAGGGCTGCCGGAGGTGGTGGTGGGTTACACTCTCAATGTGACATGGATGTGGATTGGGTTTTTTATAATAAATGCAGCCATAGCCGCGGCGACTGCGGTATTGGCAACGCGCGCGACATGGGCGCTGTACAACGGTTTTATCGCTTACCTCTTTATGGGGGTGCTGTTGGGCGGTGAGTTTGCCTACAGACAATTAATTTTTCGAAAAAAACACGCGTTATGAGCACATCTTTTAATATTGGCAGCTTGGCGTTGCAAGGCGGAGCCCATTGCGTCGCTCTGGACGCTCAACGTCGCTACAGCGCCGATGATTTAAAGCTGCGCGTCGAGGCGTTATATCAGAGCTTGGTGCAAAAAGATGAGCACCATGTCGGCGTCTGGCTTACCAACCCTTGGGATTTTCTATGCGTGTTTATCGCCCTGGCTCTGGCTGGTAAGCGTATTGTGATGCCCCATAACTTACAGGCGGGTACCGCTGATTGTTTGGGGCAGCATTTTTCTGCACTGATTAGCGATGATCCCGCTCTGGCCTTACACAGCTCTTATTGGCAGCTAGAGCAACTGTTGGCAGAAACTGATAATCCTGCCGATTTGGGTGAGCAAGATATTAACGAGCAGGTTGAATTGGTTCTGTTTACCTCGGGCACTACCTCAACTCCGCAACCTATCGCCAAAACCTTCGCCGATTTGCACTGTGAGTTGGCCGAATTACAACAAGTTTTCGCCGACGCGGTGGCGCAGCATCCGGTACTGGCTACCGTTTCGCACCAGCATATCTACGGGTTATTGCATTTTTTACTGTGGCCTTTGGCTCGCCGTGCGCCCATTATGCTGGAAGCTGGCCACTACCCTGAAGTCTTGGCCGGTCAGGTCGCACAATTGGCGCCGGTAGTGTTGGTGTCTAGCCCTACGCATTTGTCGCGCTTGCCGCAAACCCCGGTATTTTGTCAGCAAGCAGAAGGCTTAGCGGCAATTTTTTCATCCGGCGGACTTTTGGCAGAAACGGATGCCCAAGCGATGGCGAACATTGTCGGGCATGCCCCGTGGGAAATATTGGGCAGTACTGAAACCGGTGGCGTAGCGTATCGTAGGCGCAGCGAGTCGTCATTCTGGGCGGCTTTGCCCGGTGTTGAAGTCGAGCCCACAGCAGAGGGACAGCTGCGTGTGCGCAGCGCGCACTTAGGTGGCCTCCATGAATTTGTGATGGGCGATAAGGTTGAGTTTTTAGCCGATGGTCGTTTTCATTTGTTGGGCCGGGCCGACACTGTCGTCAAGGTAGAAGGTAAACGCTTATCGTTGAGCGAGATGGAAGCTCGGTTGAGCGAGCACCCATGGGTGCAAGAAAGCCGTGTGGCAGTTGTACGCGGTCGCAGAGATGAGGTTGGTATGGTGGTGGCGCTGAGCGAAGTGGGTTTGAGTGCGCTGCACAATGAAAAAAAATTGTTCATCAATACTACGTTAAAGAACCACCTCTCGACTTATTTTGAGAGACCGTTGTTACCGCGACGCTGGCGGTATTTTACGACCTTGCCGCGCAACAATCAGGGCAAAGTAGTGGCCGCGACTATTCAGCAATTACTGAGTGAGAGAGAACATTAATGTTGCTGCCGCCAGAGATACAAGTCCTTGATCAAGGTGACAATAGCATTGAGCTTGGTATCGAACTAAGAGAGGATTTACCGTGCTTTGCTGGTCACTTTACGGACCTGCCTGTACTGGCGGGCGTGGTGCAAATTGGTTGGGCGCTGCAATTGGCTGAGCGCTTTTTTGCGTGCCGTTTTGATTGTCGCGGCCAAGTATCTAATAAATTTCAACAGCTGGTGCGCCCGCCGGTATCGTTGATGCTGAGTTTGCAGTACCGCCCTGAAGCGCAACAGCTTAAGTTTCGCTATCGCAATGCTCTGGGTGATTGTTCGCGCGGTGTGCTCAAGGTCGAAGAGGTGTCAAAATGACTGATACCTTTCGTCTGTGTGTAGTCATTCCCGTTTATAATCACGCGCATCTACTGAGCCCCTCGTTGCGTTATCTGCGCGGCCAGGGCATTGATTGTATTGTGGTGAATGACGGTGGCGATGCTGAGGCGGGCCACACTCTGCAAGCACTGTGTACAGAAACCGGTAGTGAGTTGGTTGAGCAACACCCTAATGGTGGCAAAGGTTCTGCTGTATTGCTGGGAATGCACCACGCCTATAACTTAGGTTACAGCCACGCTGTGCAAATTGATGCCGATGGACAGCACAACGTAGAAGATACAGGCCTGTTAATAGCCGAGGCACAGGCCCACCCCATGGCGGTTATTGCCGGCATCCCCCAATACGATGCCAGCGTACCCAAGCACCGACTCTACAGCCGGTACATCACGCATTTTTGGGTGTGGGTGGAAACCTTATCGTTTGATATTAAAGACTCGATGTGCGGTTTTCGAGCCTACCCATTACAACCGGTTATTGAGCTCGCGCGAGATGTCAAAATTGGCGCGCGCATGGATTTTGATACCGAGATTTTAGTGCGATTGTACTGGCGCGGTTTGCGCGTGATATCCGTCCCCACTAAAGTGATTTATCCCGAGCAGGGTTACTCGAATTTTCGTTTGTGGGGTGACAATGTGGCCATAAGCTGGATGCACACCCGGCTGGTGGTCGGAATGATTCTTCGCTCACCGGTTTTAATCGCGCGCAAGCTGCGCCGGTGGTTGGCATGAGCGCCCCGCAAAGTTCCGGTTGGGATAATATTCGCGAACGCGGCAGTTTGCGAGCCATGCGGTTATTGTTTTGGTTTTATCGCCACGGTGGTCACTATCTGGCTTACCCTGTGGTTTGTTTGGTAGTGCTGTATTTTTTTCTTACCCGCCGTTCCACGCGTCGACATTCAGCGGCTTATTTAGCGCGGGCCACGGGGCGTCGTGCCAACTTGTGGCAAGTTTGGCGCCACCATTTGGCGTTTGGGCGAGCTCTAATGGATCGGCTGGGCGCCTGGATGGGGCGGCTTCAGCGCACCCAGGTGCATTTTCCAGGGCACGCCACCTTGGAGGCACTGCAAAATGAAAAGCGCGGCGGGCTTTTATTGGGTGCGCATTTTGGCAATTTAGAAATGTGCCGCGCGGTGGTGGCAAATGATGGTTCGTTAAAATTGAATGTCATTTTACACGCGGGCAGCACCGAAAATTTTAATGAACTACTGCGTAGTGCAAACAGCAATACCGATGTGCGTTTGATTCCGGTCACAGATGTCACGCCAGCCACTGCCATGATGCTTAAAGATAAACTGGACCAGGGCGAGTTCTTAATCTTATTGGCCGACCGTCTGCCACCGGCTAATAGCGAGCGCTTTTTTGAGGCAGATTTTCTTGGTGCGAGCGCCCGTTTTCCCGCTGGCCCCTTTTGGCTGGCCCTAATGTTGGACGCGCCAGTGTATTTCTTAGCCGGCTACACCACCGAAAGTGGCTACGAGGCCAGTATGGATTTATTGTACGATGGCGGAAGGGTGGCGCGCAGTAAGCGCGATGCCGCCTGCCAAGAAATTTTGGGGAAGTATGTACAGCGATTAGAGGCGCTGTGCCATCGTTACCCACTACAGTGGTTTAATTTTTATGACTACTGGAATGATGATTTAACCACTAAAACCGATAAGCGAGATTCAGGAGCAACTGGCAACAATGACCGTTAATACTTCGCGAAAAACCATTGAGTTCGGCGGTGCGCCGGTCACTATTGAAGATATCGTCGCAATCTCTCGGGGTGCCAGTGCACGTATCACTGACGAGAAAGCATCGCGTCAGCGCATTGAGGCCAGCGCCCAATTTGTCAAAGATTTGTGGCAAGAAGAGGGTGTCATTTACGGTGTTACAACCGGCTATGGTGACTCATGCACTGTGTCTATTCCATCGCATTTGGTGGAAGAGTTACCACTGCATTTAACCCGCTTTCACGGTTGCGGCTTGGGTCGCGATTTTGATCGCGCCCACGGTCGCGCTATTCTCGCCTCACGCTTGGCCTCACTGTCGCGCGGCTATTCCGGTGTCCGCATGGAATTGTTGGATCGCTTGGCAGACTATATTGAGCAAGATATTGTGCCCGTGGTTCCCGAAGAGGGCTCGGTGGGCGCCAGTGGTGACTTAACCCCGCTGTCGTATGTGGCCGCGTCTTTGGTGGGCGAGCGCGATGTGTATTTTAAAGGCGAGCGCAAAAGCACCGCCGAAGTTTTACAGGCGCAAGGCATAACCCCATTGCAGCTGCGCCCTAAAGAAGGCTTGGCGATTATGAACGGCACCGCGGTCATGACCGCCATTGCCTGTCTGACCTTTGATCGCGCACAGTATTTGGCCAAGTTGGCCACCCGCTTAACGGCGATGGTGAGCGTGGCCCTAAAAGGCAACACCAATCATTTTGATGGCAAGTTGTTTTCCGTTAAACCGCACCCCGGCCAAGGTCAAATTGCCCGTTGGATTCACGACGACCTACAAGCCGCCGAGGTGGAGCGTAACTCCGACCGATTGCAAGATCGATACTCAGTGCGCTGCGCTCCACATATTATCGGTGTGCTGCAAGATTCGCTGCCCTGGTTCCGTCAGTTTATTGAAACCGAATTGAACAGCGCCAATGACAATCCTATTATCGACGGTGAGGGCGAGCATGTACTGCACGGTGGTCATTTTTACGGTGGTCATATTGCGTTCGCCATGGACTCGTTAAAAGTGGCCGTTGCCAATGTGGCCGATTTGGTCGATCGCCAGATGGCGCTGCTGATGGATGTGAAATTCAATAATGGTTTACCATCCAACCTGTCGGGGGCAACGCCAGACCGGGCAATGATCAATCACGGCTTTAAAGCCGTACAAATTGGTACATCAGCCTGGGCGGCCGAAGCCCTTAAAAACACCATGCCAGCCAGTGTCTTTTCTCGCTCCACTGAGTGTCACAACCAAGATAAGGTCAGTATGGGTACCATCGCGGCCCGCGATTGCGAACGAGTGCTGGAGTTAACCGAGCAAGTCGTAGCGGCCGGCTTACTGGCTGCCACCCAAGCGTTTTATCTGCGTAAACAGCAAGGTGACTTTGACCACAGTGCTATTACACCCACTCTGGAGTCTATGTACTCAGAGGTGCGAGAATACTTTGATATCGTCGATGAGGATCGGCCACTGGAAGGTGTGCTGCGCCAAACCATTCAGCTGATTCGCGAACAGCGCTGGGAGCTTTACCCCAATGACTAAAACACAACTCGTGACCGTGTCACTGGAACGCAAAATCCCGTTTTATGATGTCGACAGTATGGATATTGTCTGGCACGGCCACTATGTGAAATATTTTGAAGACGCGCGCTGCGAATTGCTCGACGCGCTCGACTATAACTACCAAACCATGCGTGATTCGGGCTTTGGTTTTCCGGTGGTGGATTTACGCATTAAGTACGTGCGCCCAGCTCTGTTTAATCGCACTGTACGTATTGAAGCCACATTGGAAGAGTGGGAAGTGCGGCTAAAAATTGCCTACCGTATTGTCGATGCCGACACTAATGAGGTGCTTACTAAAGGTTACACAGTACAGGTGGCGGTGGATTTGAGTAGCAATGAAATGTGCTTTGCGATGCCTGATGTTCTGGCGCAAAAATTAGCCGCCTATCACAAACAACAGCCCACCACACCAGCGTCAGAAAATCCTAGGTGAAAAGAGGTGTAGTGATGAAATGGCTGAGTGTATGCCTACTGTGTCTTTTGTGTGTGAACGCTTGGGCTGATGCTATCAGCAGTGCCGACAACGGCCCCGCTGATGGCAAATGGCGCAATGCCAGCAGTGCAGATGATCAAAAACATCTGCAGTCCGTGGCGGCTCAGCTGGCAAACTCCTTACCGGTGCACGGCCAAATGCAACAACATAAATATATGGCCATTTTGAATGAACCGTTGGTCTCTTCCGGCACTTTCGACTTAAAAACGAATGGTGATCTGACTTGGTCGGTGCAAGAACCTTTTGCCGTGCTTTATCGTATTGTCGATGGCACAATCATGCGCACCCTAGAGGGTGAGCAAACCGAAATTACCGCTCGCAAAGAACCATCGGTGTATGGTTTTTTTCAAATTGTGGGCAAACTTTTTGATTTGCAACTAAAAGGCTTAGAGTCCTTTTTTACCGTACAGCTACCACACTCGGAGTTGGATGCTCAATGGCAATTGCGTTTGCTGCCTAATAATAAACGTTTAGCAAGCGCCATTGCGGCGATTGTCGTTACCGGTGAGCAAGGCAGGTTGCACAGCGTCACCGTGCAGGAACCCAATGCCGATTACACCCGGATTCAATTCCAGTACGCCGCACAGGCCGAGGAGTAATAGAGTGTGAGCATGGGGCGAGCTGTGCGCAGCTTTCAATACGCTTGTCTTTTGCTTATGCTGACCACGATTGTGTTCGGTGTGGCGGGTTTACACCGGTTGCAGTTTAATAATGACCTGCTTGCACTTTTCCCCGGGCAAACTGAACAATCAGCTGAGGTGATAGCCAATCGCAAGCGAGCCTCACAGATTGAGAGAGAGATATTACTGCTGGTGCACACCAGCGATCAGGCCCAGCTGCAAGTGGCCATCGCCTCGGTTACCGCACGTTTGACCGACTGCGCCTGCTTCGCCAAAGTAGGCGCGGATGCCGCCGGTTTAGCCGGCGAACAAACTTTTAGTTTACCGGGTGCTCACCCCGCGTTACTACTTAGCGCGAAATGGCGCGACCGCCTGCAAAACCTGTCAGCCGAGCAACTAAAAGAACGCACCTTGCGCCGGTTATTGATGCGCCCGGGTGGTTTTTCCGCGGCTGAATTGCATACAGACCCTCTAGGCAGTCTTGCCGATTTTAAAGATAGCTGGCAGTCAGATCTAGGATCAGTTCGCCTGTCGGACGCAGGGTTGGCTATGGTGGATATTGGCGGGGCCGATTACGCCCTAATGCGCCTGACCTTGGCCGATTCACCCTACCGCCTCGAGGTGCAGCAAACGGCGGGGCAGGCATTGTCGCAGGCATTTAATGAGCTCCGCACTTTGCCAGGTGCCGACCTGCTTTATGCCGGAGCCTTTTTCTACACCCAAGCGGGTGCCGAGCAGGCACGTAGTGAAATCTCTACCGTCGGTTTGGGCTCGTTAATCGGTATTGTGTGTTTGTTTTTATTGGTATTTCGCAGTGTGGGTTTACTGTTGTTGGCCATCGTTCCCATTGCTGTGGGTGTGCTGGCCGGACTCAGTGTCGTGCAATGGTGGTTTGGCCAAGTGCATATTATTGCCTTGGTGTTCGGCTCGGCCTTGGTTGGGGTGGCCATTGATTACACCTTGCACTTTTATGCCAAACGTTTAGATGCCCAGCAACACTGGCAGCTGGGTTCGGATTACCGTCGCTTACTTGCGCCCCTTAGCTTAGGGTTATTGACCAGTGTGGCGGGGTATTTAAGCTTTACCGCCACGGGCTTTCCGGGGTTTACCCAGATAGCGGTGATGTCCAGCGCTGGCCTAGTGGCGGCTTTTGTCACTGTTATGGGGCTCTACCCGATTTTGCTACGCAAGCCCAGTCGGCATGGGCTATCGCGCCCCTTACTAAATTTACTGAACTGGGGGCAAAGGCGTCATCAGGCTGTGGCGGAATTGTTTCGTCGACGCTTGAGTGGTTTGATATTACTGCTAATGGTCGTGTTGATATGGCCGCTTTGGCAAAGTAATGACGATATCCGCCAAATGCAAAATGCACCGCAGGAGTTGCTCGATATGGAAGAGGTGTTCCGCACTCAGCTTGGGGGGCGCAGGGCAATGCAATACATATTGTTAGAAGCTGACGATTACCCGCAACTCCTTAACCGCGTGCAAGCGGTGGATGCCGCACTTGCGCCTCTCCAACAAACCGGTCATTTGGCCAGTTTTGCTGCGCTTAACCACTGGTTGCCTAGCGTGCAGCAACAGCGAGCCAATCAGTTACTGTGGCAAGAGCGAGTGATAGATTCGGGGGTATTAGAATCCGTGCTGATCAGCCTTGGAGTTAACTCAAAGGCTGTGGCGTCAATGATGGCCAGCCAGCAAGAAGTGCCTTTTATTGAGCCTGATGCAGTGTTAGTCGCTAGCGGGCAATATGCTGCCGTGCCCTTGGTGTTTCAGCGCGAAGACAAAGTGTACAGTGTGATCACACTCAATACGCCGCTCGATACTCATTATTTGGCGTCGCTGGTAGCCCCTTGGCCCTATGCACAATGGGTAGACCCTGTGGCTCGGACCAATCAATTACTGCAAAAGTATCGCCACAACGCTAGCGGGCTGTTGGCACTGGCCTATGGTTTAATCGGGGTGCTTTTGTGTGGGCCTTATGGTGTGCTCGGGGCGCTAAGGGTTATTGCCCCTCCTGCCATCGCCAGTGTGATTACCTTGTGTGGGCTACTGGTTGTGGGCATTGATATCAGTGTGTTTCATATTATGGCCTTAATGCTCGTGTTGGGCATTGGTATTGATTACACACTGTTTGTGCGCGAATCCGGCGGGGTATCAAGGTCTACGTTACTGGCCATTGGTTTATCCACTGTAACGACCGTGTTATCTTTTGGCCTACTGGCGTTAAGTGGTACCCAGGCCATAGCGCATTTTGGTTTGGCGGTTTTGTTGGGAATTGTACTGGCATTTTTATTGGCGCCCTTGGCGCAACATAAGTGAAATGGGGAAAGGATATGGCAGCTGTGCCTAAGCAAGTGGATGTGGTCATTATCGGTGCGGGACCGTCTGGCGCTATCGCCTCGGCACTGCTGAACAAAAAAGGCTATAGCGTTATTGTGTTTGAAAAACAGCAGTTTCCGCGCTTTTCTATCGGCGAAAGCTTGCTGCCACAATGCATGGAATATATCGAGCAGGCGGGTTTCTTGCCCGCCATTCGCGATGCCGGTTTTCAGTTTAAAAATGGCGCTGCTTTTGCTTGGGGCGAGCGCTATACCTATTTCAATTTTGAAGAAAAATTCTCGCCGGGCCACGGCACTACTTTTCAGGTAGAGCGCGCACATTTTGACAAACTTATGGCTGATGAAGCACAAAAACAGGGTGTGGACATCCGTTACCGCCATGTGATTAATGACTGTCAATTACACGAAGGCGGCGGCAATACGCTAACTTACACCACCCCAGAAGGTGAAACTGCCACCATCGATTGTCGCTTTGTGCTCGATGCCAGCGGTTTTGGCCGCGTGTTGCCGGGCCTACTTGATTTGGAGGAGCCTTCAGATTTTCCTGTTCGTCAAGCGGCATTTACCCATATTAATGATGGCATTGCTTTCGGCGATTTTGATCGCAATAAAATCTTGGTAACAGTTCATCCGCAAGAGCGTGATATTTGGTATTGGCTGATACCTTTTAGTGGCGGTAAATGTTCGTTAGGAGTAGTTGCCAGTGAAGAGAAACTGAAAAAACGCGGCAAAGACACGCCTATGGAGTTGCTACAGGCCATGGTGGCCGAGGCGCCCGAGCTTGCCAAAATGCTAGATCGTGCCGAGTGGAATAATGATGCCAACCATATCACCGGTTACTCTTGTAATGTTAAGCACTTGGCCAACAATCACTACGCTTTGTTGGGTAATGCTGGCGAGTTTCTCGACCCAGTATTTTCCTCCGGTATCACCATCGCCATGCGTTCGGCGACAATGGCTGTCGATGTGTTAACGCGTCAGCTAGAAGGCGAAACCGTAGACTGGCAAGCCGACTACGAAATTCCGCTGCGCAAAGGGGTGGACACCTTCCGTGTATTTGTCGACGCTTGGTACGAAGGGCTATTTCAAGATACGATTTTTTATCCGCACCAATCGGTCAGCGTGCGTGAAATGATCTCATCCATTTTGGCCGGTTACGCGTGGGATGAAAACAACCCATTTGTGGCTGAGCCGCGTCGCCGTATGGGCGCTTTGGCCGAGTTTTGTTCGTCAGGCGACTAATGCAAAAGCTTATTGCTCTCGGGCTGTTAATAGTGTTGGCTGGCTGTGCCAGCCCCTTGGCCGCACCCCATAATGGTTCTTGCCCAGCACCAGCGGCTGCGACGTTACTCGTGTCTCAATCGCTCGGCTCAGCCCCTTTAGTGGTGAGAGTGCAGCTCGAAGCGGATGCCGTGCGATTTATTGGGATCGATACACTGGGCAGTTTGCAATTTAATGCCCGCCTGGCAAAGCAAAAAGTCGCGCTTGAAACGCAACCGTTTTACCGCGGACTTGACCCCGAAACTTTAGTCAGTGCACTTTATTGGTGGCTAATACGCGACAGCCTAAACCCATCCTGTGTCAGTGCCGCGGGTTTAAACTTGCAGCACACAGGGCAGGGCACGCAACTGCAGTCGTCATCGCGAACGGTATGGCAGTGGCAGCCAGAGGCACCAAATACCATCGCTTTGCCCCTTAAAAACATAACATTACAAATACGGACCAACTCTCCATGATGCCAGCGTGCTATTTAGCGGATTTGGGTTTGATCAATGCTCTGGGCCACGACAAAGCCAGCGTGGCCCAGGCCCTGTTTGCCGGCGATCTCGGCTTGGCCCCGTGCGATTGGGTGCCGGGTAAGCCCACTTACACGGCGCCAGTGACGGCTCCTTTGCTGCCCGTGCCCGAGTGCCTGGCGCTCTATCGCAGTCGCAATGCGCAGCTGGCCTTAACCGCTATTGCCCAAATACAAAGCAGTATTGATCAGGTTAAAAAACGTTACCCCAGTGCTCGCATTGCGGTGGTTGCGGGTACTAGTACCTCGGGTATTGCTGAAGGCGAAGACGCAGTGGCGCACTGGCAGGGCGAGGGTGAACGGCCAGAGCACTATCATTATCGTGCCCAAGAAATTGGTAATCTAGCTGAACTAATAGCCGACTACTGCCAACTGCAAGGGGTTGCTTATACCTTATCCACCGCCTGTTCTTCCAGCGGCCATGCCTTAGCGTCAGCACAACGCTTACTGGCAACCGACATGGCCGATGCGGTTATTGCCGGTGGCGCCGACAGTTTGTGCCGGTTGACCGTCAACGGATTTGCCGCATTGGACTCGGTCAGTGAAGGGCCCTGCACCCCGTTTGGGGAAGGGCGCACGGGTATTAATATCGGCGAGGCGGCGGCGTTTTTTATGGTCACTCGCGAGCCCATTGGGGGGCGTATTCAGTTGTTAGGCGCGGGAGCCTCATCCGATGCTCACCATATATCGGCGCCCGATCCTGCTGGCAGTGGCGCCGAAGCGGCCATTAAAACGGCCTTGGAGCAGGCGCAGTTAGCCCCAGCCGACATTAACTATATCAACCTGCACGGCACCGGGACACCGCTCAACGATGCGATGGAGTCGGCCGTAGTGTCGCGTTTGTTTCCCCACGGCCCTAAGGTCAGCAGCAGTAAAGGCCAGTTGGGTCATACCTTGGGCGCGGCAGGGGCCACCGAAGCGGGGCTGATGTGGTTAGCACTGCTAAACGACAGTGGTAAACTACCGCCTCACTGCTACCATGGCCATTACGACCCGGCGCTGCCCAATCTTAATCTCGTGCAGGTAGGTGATTGTGTCAGTGCCGAGAAGCGGCGCTGTTATTTAAGCAATTCGTTTGCTTTTGGTGGCAATAACGCCGCAATCATTTTGGGCGTGCAGAATGAATCTTGATACATTAATACCGCACCGGCCGCCGTTCAGGCTGATTGACCAAGTGCTTGACCATGCGCCGGATTGGGTCTTAACCGGTGCCACCATTGAACAGGATAATACGCTTTACGATGCGGCTCGCGGCGGCGTGCCCGCCTGGTGTAGCGTTGAATATATGGCGCAAACCGCTGCGGTGTGGGTGGGGTTGAGCGAATCAGTGGCCGAGGCCGCACAACCGGCCTTTTTAATTAGCGCCCGCTCGGTGCAGTCGAGCGTTGCGAGCTTTAGTTTGGGAGCGATGCTGCAGGTGCGGGTGGATGTCAATTTAATCGACGGGCCGATTGTGGCCTTTCACGGAAAAATTACGCAGTGTGTAAACGACGAGTGGCAAACGGTCAGTGAAGGGGAGTTTTCCGCCTTTCGTCCCGATAGCCTCGAAGACTATTTGCGGTTAAGCGATCCGCAGCACGTTGCTCAAGCGGGGCAGGGCGCCCTTTAGGAGAAAGTTATGGCTCGTCAGATTCTCGTGACTGGCTCAAGTCGCGGCATTGGCCGCGCAATTGCGTTGCAACTGGCACGCGAAGGTTTTGATGTGGTTGTCCATTGTCGTGGTAGTTTGGAAAAAGGGCGCGAAGTAGTCGCCGAAATCCAAGCGCTGGGGCGCGACAGCGAACTGCTCAGTTTTGATGTGGCCGATCGCAGTGCGGCGCGCGCAGCGTTAACCGAGTATGTCGAGCGCAAGGGCGCTTTTTATGGCGTGGTATGCAATGCTGGTATAACTCGCGACAACGCCTTTCCGGCGATGTCGGAAGACGATTGGGACAGTGTGATTCACACCAACCTCGACGGCTTTTACAATATTTTGCAGCCATTGGTAATGCCGATGGTGCAAGCGCGCCAAGGTGGGCGTATTGTGACGTTATCTTCCGTAGCGGGCTTGGCGGGCAACCGCGGCCAAGTTAATTACAGCGCTACCAAAGCCGGCTTGATTGGCGCCACTAAATCTTTGGCGCTAGAGTTAGGCAAACGCAAAATTACCGTTAACTGTGTGGCGCCGGGAATTATTGAAACCGATATGGTTGATGAGGTTTTTGCCGACGAAGCGAAAAAAATGATTCCACTTCGACGCTTTGGTCAAGCTGAGGAAGTGGCAAGCTTAGTGTCTTATTTAATGAGTGATTCGGCCTCCTACATCACCCGTCAGGTGATCTCTGTTAACGGTGGAATGTTGTAATGCGTAGAGTGGCAATTACCGGAGTGGGTGCGGTTAGCGCCCTGGGCAATGACTGGCCTAGCGTAGAGGCGGATCTGCGGGCCGGCCAAAACAAGGTGCAAGTGTTTAGTGAGTGGGATGCGATCGAAGGGCTCAACACCCGCCTGGGTGCCCCCGTTGAATTTGCCACACCCAAACACTACCCGCGCAAAAAACTGCGCTCTATGGGGCGGGTGTCGGTGATGGCGGTAGATGCCAGCGAACGCGCCTTGACGATGGCCGGTCTACTCGATGATCCACTGCTCAAAAGCGGCCGCGCGGGTGTCTCATACGGCTCCTGCATTGGTACGCCGGGCGATGTACCCGCGCTGACCCGCGTGGTGAGTGATAACACCACTGTGGATATCACTGCCTCTACCTACCTGCGCACTATGACGCACACAGCCACAGTGAATATCGGTCTGTTCTTTGGTATGACTGGCCGCATTATTCCCACGGCCTCAGCGTGTACCTCGGGCAGCCAAGGCATTGGTTATGCTTACGAGGCGATTAAATACGGCATGCAAGACATCATGATTGCCGGTGGTGCCGAAGAGTTTCATGTTACCCCCGTGGCGGTATTTGATACCCTGTTTGCCACCAGTACCAGTAACGATACCCCCGAGCTAACACCTCGCCCGTTTGATAAAAATCGCGATGGTTTAGTTCTGGGTGAAGGCGCCTGCTCCCTAATTTTGGAAGAGTACGAACACGCTAAAGCTCGCGGCGCGACTATACTGGGTGAAATCGTCGGCTACGGCACCAACTCCGACGGCGCCCACGTGACCGAGCCTCGCGCTGTAACAATGGCTGGCGCCATGCGCACCGCCCTAAACGATGCACAATTAACCGCTGCCGATATAGGTTATGTCAACGCCCACGGTACCGCCACTGCTAAGGGCGATGTGGCCGAATCACAGGCAACCTGTGAAGTGCTGGGTGAAGGCAAACCGATTAGCTCGCTGAAAAGTTATATCGGCCATACCTTGGGGGCTTGCGGCGCGCTGGAAGCTTGGATGACCTTAGAAATGATGCACGCGGGCTGGTTTGCCCCCACTATTAATTTAACCGAAGTCGACCCCGACTGCGCCCCTTTAGATTATATTCAAGGGGCGGGGCGCGAACTGGATTGTCAGTATGCCATGAGCAACAACTTCGCTTTCGGTGGGGTTAATACATCGCTGATTATTAAACGCGGCGACTCATGACTCGGGTGGTTGTAACTGGGCTCGGTGCGGTCACTGCGCTGGGCTCTGATTGGTCGAGCTTCAGTGATGCGGTGCACCAAGGGCGCAGCGGTATTCGTGTGATGCACGAATGGGCCGATATTAAAGGCTTAAACACCCAGCTGGGTGGCCCGGTGGATGGCTTTCAGCTGACCGGGGATTACCCCCGCAAAAAAATTCGCAGCATGGGGCGGGTGTCACAATTGGCCACCGTGGCCAGTCGCGATGCATTGCTGATGGCGGGCTTATTAGATGACCCACTGCTAACCAGTGGTCGCACAGGTATAGCCTATGGCTCCTCTACTGGCAGTACCGACGCCGCCCGCGAGTTTGCACAAATGCTCACCGATCGCGATTTAACCCGTATTACCGCCACGACTTATATCAAAATGATGAGCCACACCACCGCGGTTAACCTCGGTGTGTTTTTTGAAATTAAAGGGCGAGTGTATCCCACCTCATCGGCCTGTACTTCCGGCAGTCAAGCCATTGGTTACGCTTACGAGGCTATTGCCAGTGGGCGGCAAGATATTATGTTGGCCGGTGGAGCCGAAGAGCTGTGTCCTACCGAAGCCGCTGTGTTTGATACCTTTCGTTCGGCCAGCACCAAAAACGATACCCCCAACCAAACCCCAAGCCCATTTGATGCAAAGCGCGATGGTTTAGTCATTGGCGAGGGCGCCGGCAGCTTGATTTTAGAATCACTAGAACATGCTCAGGCACGCGGTGCAGACATTTATGGTGAAGTAGTTGGTTTTGGTACCAACTCCGATGGCGGTCACGTCACTCAACCCGATAGCGACAGCATGCAGGTTACCATGCAGCTTGCTTTGAAAGATGCGGGTTTACAAACCTCAGATATTGATTATCTAAACGCCCACGGCACTGCCACCCAATATGGCGATGTCACCGAAAGCCAAGCCTCTTATGCAGTGTTTCAAGATCGTGTGCCGGTCAGCAGTTGCAAGGGCCATTTGGGGCACTCTTTGGGCGCAGGTGGTGCAATCGAAGCCTGGGCCTGTCTACACATGATGCGCGATGGCTGGGTAATGCCAACGTTAAATTTAAACCAAGTCGATGCCAACTGCGCCCCTTTGCAGTATGTCATGGGCGGCGTTCTCACCCAATCAAGCGTGCACATGATGTCCAATAATTTTGCCTTTGGTGGTATTAACACCTCGTTAATTTTTAAACGTTACGACGGCTAATCAATCGTTTGCCGCATTCCTAGCGACACTGAAATAAGTGGTGGAAATAATGATTGATCAGTGGATGTTTTACCTTTTGGCCGTACCAATTGTGCTGCTGGTGGGGTTGTCGAAAGGTGGGTTTGGCGGCGGCTTGGGTTCGCTCGCCGTACCAGTGCTGTCACTTGCAGTTGATCCGCGTTTAGCGGCTGCCGTGTTACTGCCGATTTTGTGCAGTATGGATTTGGTTAGCCTATGGAGCTTTCGCGGTAAGTGGGACAAGCGCAATTTATTAATTTTATTTCCTGCGGCTATGCTCGGTTTAGCCTTAGGCGCTGCTATGCACACCTATATGGATGCTAATAAAATTCGTTTTATAGTGGGTATTATGGCGTTGTATTTTGTGGGGCATTACTTGTGGGGTAAGCATGTTATACAGCGCGTCGTCGCACAAAAAGCCAGCGTTACGCGCGGCGGATTTTGGGGGGCAGTGGCGGGCTTTGTTAGTTACATCGCCCACGCCGGTGGCCCACCCATTTCCATTTATTTAATCCCGCAGCAATTACCCAAAACCGTATTTGTCGGCACCACGGTAATTTTTTTCAGTGTGGTTAACTACGTTAAATTAGTGCCTTATGTGTGGACTGGCCAGCTGGATTTAAGCGCGTTTTATACCTCTTTAGTGCTTCTGCCCTTAGTTCCCATTGGTGTGGGCTTAGGCGTGTGGCTTCACCACCGCGTATCGGATAAATGGTTTTACGGCATGTGCTATGTGCTGTTGGCATTTGCAGGGATTAAGCTTGTGAGTGAAGCCTTGCTGGTCTGGTTTGGGTAGGATTGGGGGGCGCTCTAAAGGGTGAACTTTGCTTGGTGAAATGTACTTGATCACTTTATAGCTTAGCTTGGCGTTGTGTTGATGTCTGATCTAATTGGAAGCGATGGGCTATAGAATAAATCATGACTTCAATACGTTAGAGTTGGAGTTAGTATTCCCTAAATCTACGGTAAAATTTATTTTTCTTATCCTGTCAAATTAAAAATCATTAGATAGTTGTCACCCCCGCGGTTATCTAAATTTCACTAGGGGGCATAAAAAAGGATAAATTATGAGTTGGTATCTGGAAGTCTTAAAAAAGTATGCAGTATTTAGTGGTCGGGCGAGAAGAAAAGAGTATTGGTTTTTCGCATTATTTAATATTATTGCTATTCTTGTGTTGGGTTTAGTCGACAATATGGCTGGAATGTTTAATGCCGAGATTGGGCTGGGTTTGTTGAGTGGTCTATATTATCTGGCGATTGTTGTTCCGAGTATTGCGGTTTCTGTGCGTCGGCTGCACGACACTGGCCGCACCGGTTGGTGGGTTCTGATCGCATTCTTTCCTTTAGTTGGCGCACTTATATTACTGGTGTTTATGGTAATGGATAGCAAACCGGGTACGAACCAATACGGCGATAACCCGAAAGAAACTGTCGTTGCATAAGTGGCACGATTAATGAGCTCTGAGGTCGTTATGGTTTGTACTGGCATACAGTGGCTAATATGATTGTCATAAATAAGGTGTCGATCTTTGCCAGGTACCAGACGTCAGCCGCTCTCTATTTCTTCCATTAAAAAGCCCGCCCCACGCAGGTGGGGCGGGCTAGCCTTGATGCCAGCTATGGCATCTGGGTTTGCTCTCGAATGGGCTTAGTTTTCTTCGCGCTCGTAAAGTACGTTGGTCATGGTCACAGTAGATTCGGTAATGCCAAGGTCTTCGTAACACTCTTCAAACGAGTCTGAATCGCCAGATTCACCGCAGTCATCATTGGTTCTGGTGTCTTGCGATTGCAGGTAGTTACCAAATTTAAAGTATGACGCTGAGTCGTCTTCTACAGGAATGCCAAAACTGTTACCCATAGAGTAAACGTAAACATCCCCGTAGTCGTTGATCACTCGCAAGTCGAAGGTATCACCACTGCGGATGGTGCCCAGTGCATACTTCTCTTCATTACCATCGGTATTACGCAAGCGTACGTATACATCGAAGATGCCGTTGTAGGCGACGCTGTCATCAAAGCCCGATTCCGACGAATCAGAAACGTAGAGTTTCATAATGGTACCGGTATCGCTAGCGTGGTGTTGCGCCACAATTGTTTTACCACCGTCTGACATGTCGACCTTAATATCGGCTTCGAACAGTTCATAGGTATCGGTCATGGCGATTCGCAGACCTGATTTAATCTTGTACTCGTGGCGCCAACCGTTACCGTTAGGCGTAGTCACCTGAGCCTGCAAAGGAACAAACCGAAGAGTACTGTCGTTCACTAATGGGTGTGGGTTTTCGCCTTCCAAGTCAAATAGGCTGCCGTCGGTGATTAGGTCGGGAATGTCACCACCTGAGCCGCCACTGCTAGAACTAGAGCTGGACGATGAGCTGCTATCACTGCCACCTTCTGAATTAACACTCATCTCGGTGACTGAATTCCAGCTGTTGGAGCTGTTACCATGCCCTACGTAGCGTATATAGCGAGCATCGGTTTCTACTACCGAGAAGGTTTCAAGTGAGTTTGTAGAGCCAGAGCTTTGGCCGTTAGATAATACGGTTTCCCAGTTGTTGCCGTTGCTACTGGCTTGAATGTCGAAGTAAGAGTTGCGCTGATTGCCATTGTAGAAAGCGATATTAACACTGCCAACTTGTTGCACGCTGCCTAAGTCAAGCTCTAACCACTCACCATCGCCGTTGCCTGACCAGCGCGTATCGAGATCATTATCTAAAACATTAGCGGCTACATTTCCGTCGTCCGTGCTGGCCGAAGCTTCGACATCATCGCTTGGGCTTGAGCTGCTGGAAGAGGACGATGAAGACGAAGAAGTTCCACCAATTTGCTCGACTGTAAAATCATCAAAGCGGCCAGTACCGTTATGATATTTGGCAAATAATTCAGCTGAGGTATTCGAGCCAGAATTAAAATCGACTTGAACTTGGTTCCAGTCGTCGTCATCAGAATCGGTATCAAACACGGCGCCATTGATGTTGACGCCAACAGTGCCAGAGCCCAACACATAAGCGGTTAAACGATAGTTAGTGTTGGCGCTAAGCGAAATATCTTGTTCTACACGGCCGCCTTCACCGGTTATTTTTGCAGAGTTGTTGCCTGAGTAAGCATCACCGGAAACGGCCGATGGGTCGTCATCATTCCAGTCATCAAAACCATTTTCAAAGCTGGGGTTGTTAATGGTGACGGCGCCGGCTGATGCGGCGATCATGCTTAGGGCAAGTATCGAGCTGCTAGTTAATAGCTTCATGACATTTCTCCGAAGAAAAAATTTCAGCGCCTTAATGACGCATACGTTATTAAAATATACTTATCACGACGATTGTCAGCGTCGCATTGAATGAAAATATCATTCTTGTTTCAAACTACTTATGTAAATAAGAGATGGTTGATAAATCCAAAAAAGTAGTACTGCTTGAACACGGGCGGATTATTTCAGAGATGTAACAGGAATATTGCGATAACGTTCTCATTTGTAGAAAACGTTATAACTGTGAAGTTGTCGATATGCTGATATGTGAAAGGCTATGCGCAATAAGGGTTTCAAAGGTTTGTTGGCGCATTAATGATAGGAAAATACAATTTATAATTATCATTCATTGATGTGTCGTTAATACTAGTCCTGTTTTAACATTGTTTTTAAAGATAATTTTTATGAGCTATATCTTTCTTTTATTAGTTGGTAGCTACTTAAAGTCATAACTACTATAGCGTCTTAATTCATTTTACCCTTCCATATTTATAAATTTTAGTGTTATCAGGGTTTATTTATATTCAAATTAAATTCTAAGTTGGCTCTGTGTTTGCAGTTACCCTTGGAGAAGTAGAAATGCTTAGTAATTTAGGCGTTTTCTTCAATAATCATTACAGAAAGTGTAATTATTACAAAGGAGAGGAACATGAAATCACTATTCACAGTACTGTCTTCCGTGGCCTTGGCTTTGGTTCTTGCCGGTTGCGCAACTGGTCAGCCAAAACCTGAAAGCTTGTTGGCTCAAGCACAATCCCGAGTTGAACAGGCCCGGTCAGTAAATGCTGAGCGCCACGCACCCGTTGTGTTTCGCGAAGCACAAAAAAATCTAAAAATGGCCAACGAGCTGATTTCCAAAGAGGAGTATGAAAAAGCGACCTCGTATTTGGATCGTTCTATTGCCGACTCCAATCTCGCCATTGCCACCAGTAATGCTGAGAAATCAGAAAAGGCTGCACAGCAGGTGCAAAAAAATCTGCGAGCGCTAGAGCGAGAAGTCAAGTAATCAGTAAATATTTCTACCAAATATTCTCAATGGTTAGGGAGAAAGACAATGTTGAATAAAAAGACTTTTGTTATGTCTGCTATTGCTGCGGCAATGTTAGTGGGCTGTGCCACTTCCCCGATGGAAGACAAACGTTTGAGTAGCTTAGAAGGTCAGTACACACAAGTGTCGACGGTTGATCAAGCACGCAAGTATGCGCCGGTTCAATTAAAAGAGGCCGATGAAGCGCTTGAAAAGCTTGAGCGATTGATTGATGCCGATGCCGATGAAAGTGTGATTCAGCAGCAAGTGTATCTGGTCGAGCGGAAATTAGCCATTGCCACGCAAACCTCTCGCATGCAGCAAGCAGATCAGTTGGTGGAGCAAGCCGATGATCGACGTCATGAATTGTTATTGGCCGCTCGTACTCAAAGAGCGGAGCAGGCTGAGTTACGTGCAGCCGAAAAAGAGCAACAGGCTCGAATGGCGGAAGATCGTGCCAATCAAGCTTCACAGCAAGCGCAGCAGGCGCGTGAACAGGCCGAGCAGGCGCAAAGCCGTGCCTTACAGGCTGAGCAGTCAGCACAAGAAGCGCAGGCACGGGCCGAACAAATGAGTGCTAAAGCCAGTAAATTGGAGGCCGAGCTTGAGAATATCTCGACTGAGAAAACCGAGCGCGGTTTGGTGCTCACTTTAGGGAATATTTTGTTTGAGTTGGATGAGGCAACGCTAAAATCCGGCTCTGAGCGAACCTTGCAGCGAGTTGCTTCTTTTTTGCAAGAGTACCCTGAGCGCGAAGTCTTGATTGAAGGTTTTACCGATAGTACGGGTAATGATCAATACAATCTCGACCTTTCCGATCGTCGTGCCAGTGCCGTCGAAGAGAATTTGGTTGGCCACGGTGTTGATGCCGCACGCATTTCTACCCAGGGCTATGGTGAGGCGCACCCAGTTGCCAGTAATGATACCTCTGCCGGTCGCTTGCAAAATCGCCGAGTCGAGATTGTGATTGGTAACCAGGGCGAGCCGGTAAAAACTCGCCAGTAAGCTGCTGTAATCTGAGTAAAAGCCCTCGGATTAAAAGTGCTCTGAGTTAAGAGTTAGGGCGCCAGAGAGAAGGGCGAGAGGCCAATGCCATCTCGCCCTTTTTTTTTACCACAGCGTTCGACTTCTGGGCCTAAAGCTCTGCGCGGCTGAATTTAGGGCTTGCGCAGGTTAAGGATATTGCAGGTTACGGGCAATCTAGGTGGTCTTGAATGGTCTAGGTCGTAGGTTTAGCGGCAAATTATTTGTTTGTTTCTGGCTTAATCTGGTTTGGTCCGCAGGCCTCAAGCGGCCTATATGGTAAGCTAAGGTCTTTTCAATAGAGCGAAATAGGGTTCGATAATGGGCAAGCTTATTGGCGGTGCAATCGGTTTTGTGTTGTTTAATATTGTGGGGGCAATTTTAGGGGTATTTCTCGGCCATATATTCGACAAAGGCTATGCAGCCAATACCGCCCGGGTCTCGCCACAAGAGCGCGAGGCGCTGAAAGTCAGCTTTTTTGAAACCACTTTCACCTTGTTGGGCTATCTAGCCAAGGCCGATGGGCGCGTCAGTGAGGCTGAGGTGGCCGGTACTGAGCAGTTGATGGATCAAATGGGGCTGTCAGCCGATCAGCGGCGCGAGGCCATTGAGTTGTTTAAGCAAGGCTCGGCGAAGGGGTTTGAGCCTGCCAAGGTACTGAGCGATTTTCGCGCCCGCTGTGGCCGCAACAACAACCTTGTGCAAATGCTGCTCACCTATCTTGTGAATCTTGCCCTGGTGGACGGACAGTTTGATGCCGCCGAAGAACGTGTGCTGCGTGAAGTGGCCGCAGGCTTAGGCGTTAACGGCTTTGCCTTTGAGCAGCTGCTGCGCATGATTAAGGCGCAAAATAGCTTCTCTAGCAGTGGTGGTTATCGCCAGTCTGGTGGCGCCTCGCAAGCCTCCAGCGCCGACGAGCTCGCCCGTGCCTATGAGGCTTTGGGTGTAACCTCCAGCGCCACCGATGCCGAGGTCAAGCGTGCTTATCGTAAATTGATGAGCCAGTATCATCCCGATAAGCTGGCTGGGCAGGGGTTGCCCGACGATGCTGTGAAGGCCGCCACCGAGCGCTCGAAAGAGATTCAGGTTGCCTACGATTTGGTGAAAAAATCCCGGGGTTAAACATCCCAGTAGCCTGAGGCCCTCATTGTGCTGGTCAACATCCTAATTTATCTTCTCGCCGCGGTGGTGGTTGTGCCCATCGCTAAGCGCCTGGGCCTGGGCTCGGTGCTGGGTTATTTATTAGCTGGGGTACTTATCGGCCCTTACGCATTATCATTAGTGGGCGATCAAACGGAAGTCATGCATGTGGCGGAGTTTGGCGTGGTGATGATGCTGTTTTTAATTGGGCTTGAACTCCAGCCGGCCCGTTTGTGGGATTTGCGTAAACCTATTTTGGGCTTGGGTGGCCTACAGGTGTTGTTATCTGCAGGCTTGATTATGGCGCTTTTGCTCAGCTTGTTTTCACTCAGCTGGCAAATAGCCTTAGCCATTGGCTTGGCGCTGGCACTCTCGTCCACCGCTATTGTGTTGCAGTCGCTAGAAGAGCGCGGATTGCTCAATACTCCGGCGGGCTCTAACGTATTTTCAGTTTTATTATTTCAAGATATTGCCATTATTCCTATTTTGGCACTCCTACCGCTGCTGTCCACGGTCAGCCATAGCTCGACCGAGCAGCATCAAAGTGCGATTGCTCATTGGCCGGTGGTGTATCAAGTAGCGGCCAGCGTATTGACCATTAGTTTGGTGATATTGGCGGGGCGCTTTTTGGTGGCACCTATCTTCCGGTTAATTGCCGCCACTAATTCGCAGGAAATTTTCACCGCGTTTGCGCTGCTGATTGTCGTGGCGATTACAGTACTGATGCAGTTTATTGGTTTATCACCCGCCTTGGGAGCTTTCATCGCTGGCGTAGTTTTGGCCGATTGTGAATACCGCCATGAGCTAGAAGTCGATATAGCGCCGTTTAAAGGGTTGTTACTGGGGTTGTTTTTTATCACCGTGGGTGCGGGTATAAACTTTCAATTGTTACTGGAAAATCCGCTGTTAATCACCCTCTGTGTTGGTTTGTTAGTTGGTGGCAAACTACTGGTACTGCTAATGCTGGCCAGTATTTTTAGAATGGGGCGCTGGCGCGGCTTACTGTTCAGTTTGGCGTTGGCACAGGGTGGTGAGTTTGCCTTTGTCATTGTTGCAGCTGCGCAAAATGCAAAAGTCTTTGATGCCGAAATTGGCGGCATTGTGATTCTCACGGTAGCGCTGTCGATGTTGGTTACCCCGTTGTTACTGGTCGCCTATGAGTATTTGTTTTCACACGCCAGCCGCAATAAAAAAACACCAGAGCTGGATACAGATATCGCCTCCACCGATCATGTTATTGTGGCCGGCTATGGCCGTTTCGGGCAAATCGTCGGCCGCTTGTTGGCCGCACAAGGTTATCGGCTAACGATTCTGGATCACAGCCCCGGACAAGTTGAGTTGGTGCGTCGTTTCGGTAAGAAGGTGTACTACGGTGATGCCACGCGTCGTGATTTGTTGCATGCCGCCGGTGGCGATGAGGCCAAACTCCTGATTGTGGCAGTGGATGAACCTGAGCGCTCAATGCGGATAATTCAAACAGCGCGCGAGAATTTTCCCAATCTTAAGATATTGGTGCGCGCGGTGGATCGTCGTCACGCCTACCAGCTTATGGAGGCCGAGGTGGAGGGGTTTCAGCGCGAGACGTTCCATTCGGCACTGGCTCTGGGGGTTGATGCCTTAAAGCAATTGGGCCAGTCTGATCATGCCGCTCAGCGCGCCGGTGAGCTTTTCGAACAACACGATGAAAAGTCACTGGTAAAGCTCGCTCAGGCCTGGGGCGACGATAAATCTTACGGTAAAGCGATTCGCAAAAACTTGGATGATTTACGCCGCGTGTTGCAAGAAGACAGTGGCACCGAGCAGGCGGAAGATAAGCCACCGCGTTAGCGTTGAAGTTGTTGTTTGAGGCCGGACAGTATACTGGCGCCTTCACTGTTATCGTCAAGGCAGCCTGTTATATACCAATCGGTGCCGCGTGTATTGTGGCTGAGGCTTTGCCGAAAACACCGGCCTTTCATATTCACACGGGTCGCACCGCTCGGATCGCGAAAGCTGTAATAGTGTTCAGTGCTGGCACTTGGCTGTGCCGAGTGGCTGCGGGCCCGTTTCAGCTGTTGCCTTAAGCCGGGGTGAAAGATATTGCCAGCTTCAGTCGCTGGGGTGGATGTGCCCGATTGCGTTATATCAGCCTGTCTTGTAACGGTGGGCCTGCTCGCAGAGGGTTTAGCTTTGGCTTGCCCCGTGTGAGGCAGTGTTTCGGGTAAAGGTGCCGCTGCCGGTTTTGTTGGTGCAACGAGGGCAGTGTTCGTATGCGCCGGTTGCGGTGCTTTTTTCGCACTTTGCACAGCCGCGGCTGTTTGGGGTGTTGGTATGGCAGTGTCGGCCTTTTTGTGCAGAGTAATCTGAATAGCCGTGGGCTGATCCTGTGGTACGGGTTTAGCCGGTGTTAAAAATAAAAGCAAGCTGTGCAGAATGAGCGATGCAATGGCCGCGCTAATCAGCAGGGGTAAGCGGTAGGGCGAGGAGCGCTTAGCATCAAGCTCTATCGGCAAGGCGCAATAAGCCGCGCCGTCGCGAAAACCCTGAGTGGGTGTTATATAACCGTGTGCTTTATGATGAAGGTCGACGTCCATGCGGTATCGGTTGCACTATCTGATAAAATGAATAATCCATAGACAGGCTTGTTGGCAAGATGTTCACTATGAAAATCTTTAATGTATGTATTCGCACTTTTTTTCTGCCGTGCTTGGTTTGTTTAGGCGTGGCTTTCTCGCCTTTGGTTTGGGCCGAGACGGAACAGGCCACTATTGAGGAAAATTTGCCGCAAGGGTGGCGCACCGGTTATGAAACGGAGCCCGTTTTCGGCAGTAAAATGTTTTGGGTAGAAGCCGGGCGAAAGAACAGTGAAACGATTGTGTTAATTCACGGTTTGGGACAAAACGGCTGGCGTGATTGGCGCAAGGTGATGCCGCTTTTGGCTCAAGAGTATCGGGTTGTGGCTTTTGATCTCCCGGGGTTTGGCCGCTCAGAGGTGCCCACGGGCAAATACTCGCCCAGTAACTACGCCGTCGCCGTGCACAGTGTGTTGCACCAGGCTGGTATTAAGCAGTTTCATTTGGTGGGCCACAGCATGGGCGGTGCCGTGGCTTTGCGTTTGGCGACACGCTACCCGACCTCGGTGGAGCGCTTAGTGTTAATCAGCGCCGCCGGTATTTTAGAGCGCAGCACCTTTGCCGGTCATTCAACCGCTCTGCCGCTAGAGGCGGGTATGTTGTCTTATTTTAATGCGTTGCCGAAAGAAGTGCAGGGCGGTATTAGCGGGCTGGTGCGCGAAATTGGCGGTTCGATACTGCGCTGGGATGCACTGCCAGACCCCACCGCGCTGCTCAGTAAAAGCGATACGGCTTGGGGCACCACCTTAAAAGGCCAACCCAATATGAACGCAGCTTTTGCCTTAGTCGGCGAAGACTACAGCGGCGATTTAACCACACTCGATGTGCCCACCCTGGTGCTATGGGGCGAGCAAGATCCGGTGGCCCCGCTGCGAACCGGCTACCTCTTGGCCGGACAAATTCCCGATGCCGAGCTGGAAATATTCCCCGGCATGGGGCATATGCCCATACTCTATCCAGATTTAGTCGGCCCGCCGATTACGAACTTTTTACAGAGCAAAACATCGGTTAGCTCGTCGGCAGGGAGTGAGGAAAATCACGGGGATTATCAATGTTCGGGGCAAAGTGGGGTGCAGTTGTCGGGGCATTATCAAGCGATTGAGATTAATGATTGTCAGAATGTTTTTTTGCAAGACGTTACCGCCAATTCGCTTCAAGTTAACAACAGCAAGCTGGTGGGGCGCAACGTAAATCTAGGCAATAGTGCTATTGGGCTACAGGCCGACAATGCTGAAATAGAGCTGACCAACGCGCATATTCAAGGTGATATTGCCGTGTCGGTTAACGCCAGCCAATTGGATTTGGCCGGCGTATTAATCGAGGGCGAGTCCGAAGCCGTACGCGCATACCAAGCGTCTGAATTTGTTTTTTCCGTCAGCCAAATGCAAACGCCTGATTATCAGAAAAACCTACACGGCGTATTTACCTTAGGCGCCCCCGCGCAATAATTACTGTAGCAGGCTCCGTTCGGGGCCTGCATCGCTATCACTTTTTCACAGGAGCTTTATCGGCGCGCTGGTGCACCCACTGGTATAACACTGGCAGTACCAGCAGTGTAAGCAGGGTGGATGAGAGAATACCGCCAATGACTACCGTGGCCAGGGGCCGCTGCACTTCCGCGCCGGTGCCGGTGTTGAGCGCCATGGGGATAAACCCCAAACTTGCTACCAGTGCGGTCATCAGTACCGGGCGAAGGCGGGTCATGGCACCGTCGATGATCGATTGCGTTAAGTCTCCGGTTTGTTGCCACAGGTCGCGAATAAACGCGAGCATCACCAAACCATTGAGCACGGCCACACCGGACAGCGCAATAAACCCAACCCCTGCTGAAATAGACAGCGGCATACCCCGCGCGTACAGCAAGAGAACACCGCCGGTAAGCGCTAAGGGCACACCGGTAAAAATGATCAACGCTTCTTTTAAGGATGAAAACGCCATCATTAGCATGCCTAATATAAGTAACAAAGTGAGCGGCACTACGATGGATAAACGCTGGCTGGCCGATTGCAATTGTTTGAAGGTGCCGCTGTAATCGAGCCAATAGCCGGGTGGAATATCCGCCTGCTGAGCAATGCGGTTTTGCACTTCGCTGACAAAGCTGCCCAAATCGCGGCCGCGTACATTGCTGGTAATAACAATACGGCGCTTGCCATTTTCCCGGCTAATTTGCGCCGGTGCCGGGGCGATGCTCAGCTCGGCCACCTCTTGCAGTGGCACATAATCGCCGTCACTAAGCGGTATGGGTAGAAACGCTAAACCCTCGATATCGCGGCGCAATGTTTCCGGCAGGCGCACTACTAATTCAAAGCGCCGGTCGCCCTGATAAATAATGCCGGCGGATTCACCGCCGATGGCTGTGGCAACCCAAGCTTGTAAGTCGGCGACGTTTAATCCGTAGCGGCCCAGTGCCTCGCGCTTAGGTATTACCGACAGGGTGGGCAAGCCCGTGACTTGCTCCACTTTGGTATCGGCCGCCCCCTCAACGCTATTAACAATACTGAGTATCTCGTTGGCCGTAAGCACCAGCTGATCTAAGTTGTCACCAAATAGCTTGATGCCTAAATCGGCCCGCACGCCGGAGATAAGTTCGTTAAAGCGCATTTCAATCGGCTGGGTAAATTCATAGTTGTTACCCGGCAAAGTTTTTAAGCTGGTTTCAATGTCGGCCAGTAACGTCGCTTTACTTTTATTCGGATTGGGCCAAGCATGGCGCGGCAAGAAGGTAATAAAATTATCCGATACATTAGGCGGCATGGGGTCGGTGGCCACCTCCGCAGTGCCAATGCGAGAGAAGACCTTATCCACCTCGGGGAATTGTCGAATATGTTTTTCTAAGGTTTTTTGCATACTGACCGACTGCTCAAGCCCTGTGCCCGGAATGCGCATGGCGTGCAGGGCAACATCACCTTCATCCAGTTGGGGGACAAATTCTGAACCCAAAGTGGTGGCCAGCCACAGACACACAACCACTAACAGTGAGGCAAAACCCACCACTGCCCAGCGACACTTGAGCGCCAGCGTGAGCAGTGGGTAGTAGAGTGATTTTGAGCGGCGCATTAACCAGTTTTCACGATCTTGAATTTCACCGTTCATCAACACAGCCACCGCTGCGGGCACTAAGGTGAGTGATAACACCATGGCGCTTAGCAGTGCCATCACCACGGTCGCCGCCATGGGGTGAAACATTTTGCCTTCCACACCGGTGAGGCTGAATATGGGAATGTAAACAATGGTGATAATGGCAACACCAAATAGGCTGGGCCGTATCACCTCGGCGGTGGCTGTAAACACCGTGTTTAATCGCTCACGCAAGGCTTGTGGGCCGCTCTCGCGTTGGGCGATAGCCAGGCGGCGCACACAGTTCTCAACAATAATCACCGCGCCATCGACAATCAAACCAAAATCAAGCGCACCCAGACTCATTAGGTTGGCGGAAACGCCAGTTTTTACCATACCGGTAATGGTCATTAACATACTGAGCGGAATCACCAGAGCGGTGATTAATGCCGCGCGAAAGTTGCCCAGCAAAATAAACAGTACGGCGATAACCAGCAGGGCGCCTTCCATAAGGTTTTTAGCCACGGTGGCAATGGCTTTATCGACTAGGGTGGTGCGGTTGTACACAATGTCTGCCACAACCCCAGGGGGGAGGGAGGCTTGAATGTCGTCAAGTTTGGCGGTTACGTTTTGTGCCACCGCTTGCGAGTTTTCACCGATGAGCATCATCACATTGGCTAATACGGTTTCTTGACCATTGCGTGTGGCGGCCCCGGTGCGCAGTTCTTTGCCGATGGCCACCTCGGCGACATCACTAATTTTTATCGGTGTTGAATCGCGCTCGGCAATAATGACATTGCCGATATCATCGATAGTTGCCAACTGGCCGGGCGAGCGAACCAATAGCTGTTGACCGTTGCGCTCAATATAGCCGGCGCCGCGATTGTCGTTGTTGGCCTGTAGTGCGTGGTGAATATCACGCAAGCTAATTTTGTGATGCAGCAGTTGAGTTGGGTCGGGCAGTACATGGTATTGCTTATGGTAGCCGCCAATACTGTTGACCTCGATAACACCGGGCACTTGCGCGAGCTGGGGCTTGATAATCCAGTCTTGTATTTCGCGCAGGTCGGTGGCGCTATAGGGCTCACCTTGAGCGGTGCGCGCCTCGGCGCTGGCCTGTACCGTGTATAACACAATCTCGCCCAGACCTGAGGCTATGGGTCCCATTTTGGGTTCGAGCCCCAACGGCAGTGCACTTTTAATCGCCCCTAAGCGCGCGTTAATGAGGTTGCGGGCGAAATAAATATCCGTGCCCTCGTTAAACACAACCGTCACTTGCGACAAACCATAGCGTGATAAAGACCGTGTGTAAGAAAGGCTGGGCAACCCCGCCAGTGCATTTTCTACCGGGTAGGTAATACGTTGCTCAGCCTCAAGGGGGGAGTAGCCCGGCGCCTCGGTATTGATTTGCACCTGCACATTGGTGATGTCCGGCACCGCATCAATCGGTAATTGTTTATAGCTCCAGGCGCCAACGGCAATAATCACCAGCGCCATGCATAAAAAGGCCCAGCGCTTGTCGATGGCCAGACGCAATATTGAATAAATCATCTAGCGCCCCTTAGTGTTTGTGTTCAGCGGCAGACTTTTCGATGTCCGCTTTAATTAAATAACTGTTTTCGCTGACGTACTCCGCGCCCGGTGCTAATCCGGCCAGCACTTGGTAAAAATTGTTATCACTGGCGCCCAGCTTTAGTGGCGTAAAGGTGTACGTATGCTCGTGCTGTATAAAAACACCGCGTCTGTCCCCCATTTTTTGCACGGCTTGTTTGGCCACCGCCACGGGCGCGGTAAAGTGCCCCACTTGTATGTGTGCCTGCAGCATTAACCCCGGTGTTAAATGTCCGTCGGTGTTGTCGAGCTCAACCCGGGCCAGTTGGTAGGGGCCATCAATAGCGGGAATCATATGTTGAATAAGCCCCCTTAGCTGGGTGTGCACGGTGTCAATAAAAACGGTTTGCCCCTCGGCCACGATGTTTTGTTGTTGCGGATACACACGCAGCTCGGCCCAGAGCTTATCGGTATTAACGATGGTAAATAAAACCTGATCACGCGTGCTTTCGCCGATATTGGCGTGGCGCTGAATAATTTGTCCGGCAATAGGGGCGTGCAGCGTATAAGCATTAAAGCTTTCGTCCGACTCCACCACGGCCAGTGTGTCACCGGCTTTTACCCGGTCACCGGTGGTGGCGCGCACGGCTTTTAACGTGCCGGTAAAGCGGGCGCGCACATGGCTCAATTGTGCGGGATCGGTGGCGACGGCGCCGTATGTGGTGATGGTTTGGCGCAGTTCTTGTGGGCCGGCTGTAGTGGTTTCAATGCCCAGCTGGTGAGCCATCTCCGGCTGAATACGGCTGTGGTTTTCTTCAGTGTGGTGATCGTCGCTGTGGCCGTGATCATCGTGGCCGTGTTCGTCCGAGGCGAGTGCCGAGGCGTTAAACACCAAGCTTGCGAGTGACAGCAGTGCGATGGTTGAAATCTTCATAAGGTTAAGTCCCGAGTTTGCTGGTTAACAAACTAAAAATATTTTGATTATTGGGTAAAAGGCGCGCCGGTTAGTTGTTCTATCAGTGCTTGGCTGACGAGCGCGGTGGTGGCGGCGTCAATACGCGCCTGCCGCGCCGCTAACAACTCTTCGCGCGCGGCCATTAAGTCCTGGTATTGGTAGCGGCCATTGTCGTAAGCGGTTTGGGTGAGTTCGAGCGCTTGCTCTAGCGCTGGAATCACGACCTCGGCCATTTTCGTCGCATTGTCGATACCTTGTTGGCGCAGCGAATAGGCATTAAATAGCTGTGCGTGTAGGCGTAATCGCTGGTCTGTTTCGGCATAATCGATTGCATCGCGTTTCGCCTGGGCCGCTTTTACCTGTGTGCTACCGCGCTGGTTGGCAAACAGCGGCATTGAAACTCCGGCGGTTAAAGCGGCGTCATCTGTTGCGGCAAAATGTTTTACCCCAAGCCGCCAGGTTAAGTCGCTGCGTTGGTCGGCGTGTGCCAGCGATAACTGCGCCTCCTGAAGGCGCTTTTCGCTGGCGAAGACCTGCAGGGCGGGTGAGCGTTGGGCGCGCTGATACAGCTCGGCAAAGGGCTCGCTGGCGCCAAACTCAAATAAGCTGCCATCTAAACGCTGAAAAGGCGTTTGAGTTTCACCCCAGTAGCGAGCGAGCTGAATTTTTTGCCGCTCAAATTTGCGTTGCAGCGCCGTTAATTGCATATCGGCGCGAGCCACGGCGGCTTTGGCGCGCAGTACTTCGGCCTCGGGGGTGGCGCCGCGTTGAGCCCGCTCCGACATGGTGTCGAGCAGAGAGTGGGTAAAATCCAGCGAGCGCTGGGCCAGCTCCCTATTGGCCTGGGTGGCAAGGCTTTCAATATAGTGGGTGGTTAACTGTGCCAATACATCTAAGCTGGTGGCCTGGTGCTGATACTGCGCATGACGGATGCGAGCATCGGCATAGGTAAGCCGCGCTTGCTGTTTGCCTCCTAATTCAATCACCGACGACAGCGCCAAGGTTGTCTCGGCTTCTTGCACGCCTTGTTTGGCACCTGTCCCCGCGATATTTTCAACGTTTAGCTCGACCGCTAACGCCGGGCTAAGTGCGTCATTTTGTTTACTGGCAAGGAGTGCGGCCTTGTGAAAACGGTATTGATATAGCGCCGGATTGTGAGCCAGCGTGCGGGTTAAAGCATCCTGCAGGGTTAGCGTATTAGCCGGTGTTGCCGGTGCCCCCAGCGAGTGGATGCTGGTGCCGAGTAGCATAAGCCCCAGCAAGCGCCGACAGCGGCGCGTTATGGTGTTCAACTCCATGAGTAAGTCCTAAGTTCAAGCTGCATTCGCTGGTGCGGGCAAGGCCGTCGTCAGCCGGCAAAAAGCCAACAGGCTGTGGCGGCGTATTAACGCCCGCTACCAAGTGGTATCAGAAGTTAAGGGCTCAGGCTTTGGGAGGGCGTAAAAAGGATTCGAGCGGCTCGGGACGGGTGCCAACGGTGTACTCAGTGGGTGGGCTGATGGCTTTACTGGGCAGTAGATGCTGCGCCGATAGCAGCAAGGCCGAGCAAAAATGGCCGTGGCACTGACAGCAATTTTGACAATCCAGCTCGTGCGAGTTGCTATCAATAACGACGGTATCGCTGTTGTTTGAATCGGTAAAGGTTGAGGGGGGAGTATCGGCGGGCTGATGTGAAGCGTCAAACACCCAGTGCCCATTACCCGATTGATGCCAGTGGTGAATATCGCCCAGCGTCATGCCTGATTGCAGAGCAACCACCATCAGCGCTAGGTAAATCACAAACTTTTTAAGCATCATCGGTGCAATTTTGTCATGTCAGTCCGTTAGTAGGCGCCTACCATAACAAAAAAGTTCAAAGGGTGCTTTGTTTTGCCTCGCGTTTATCGCCACGCTTAACGGGGTGCGCTTGCCTAAATTTCGCTCTAATGTTCTGATGGGGTTAACGTATGGATCTTTCCCGGCTGGGCCGAAGACAGCATGCCGTGTTTTACAGGGTTAACGGTTGGATCTTACATTTATTGGCTATACGGAGGCATTATGTCGCGTCACAAGGTTGAGTTTACCAGTACCGAGGGGCACACCTTGGCGGGTGCCTTAGAGTTGCCAGATAACGGCACACCGAAAGCATATGCGTTATTTGCTCATTGTTTTACCTGTGGTAAAGACGTGGTAGCTGCCACTCGTATTGCTCGCACTCTAGCCAATCAAGGGATTGCTGTGTTGAGGTTCGATTTTACCGGTCTGGGCAGCAGCGAAGGTGATTTCGCCAACACTACCTTTTCCAGTAATGTGTCAGATCTGGAAGCGGCATCGCTATTTTTAGCCCGGCAGTACCAGGCCCCTTCATTACTCATTGGCCACAGCTTAGGTGGCGCCGCTGTTTTGGCGGTGGCACGCCGGCTCGACTCGGTGCTAGCGGTGGTTACCATCGCTGCGCCGGCATCTCCGTCCCATGTTGAGCATTTATTTGCGGATCAAGCATGTGATATCCGTCAAACCGGCCGTGCTCCGGTTACGATTGCCGGTCGAACCTTTGAGTTGGGCGCGGAGTTGTTGGAGGATTTAGGCAAATGGCCGCTGACAGATACCATCGCGGCTCTGCGCAAGCCGCTGTTGATTTTCCATTCGCCGGTTGATCTTGTGGTGGATGTAACCGAGGCGACGAAAATTTTTAAAGCCGCAAAGCATCCCAAAAGTTACGTGTCACTGGATGATGCCGACCACTTACTCAGTCGGCAGAAAGATGCCGATTATGTTGCGCTAACACTGACGACGTGGGCCAGTCGTTACTTAAAACTAGATCCGCCCCCAGTGCAAAGTCAGGACCGCCCCAGTGTGGAACCTGCGGAGGTATTGGTTACCGAAAAAAATACGCAGTTTTTGCGTGGGCTGTACAGTGCCGATCACCAATGGCAAGCCGATGAGCCGGAAGATAAAGGCGGCAGTAATTTAGGTCCCAGTCCCTATGAATTACTGCTTATGTCATTGGGGGCTTGCACCTCCATGACCGTGCGTATGTATGCTAATCACAAAAAGCTGGCGATAGAACAGCTCGAAGTACGTTTAACCCACCGCCGACTTAAAACCAATAAAGAAGGCGGGTCAGGCATAGACAGTGTGATTGAGAGAAAAATAAGTTATGTCGGTACATTAAGCGACGAGCAACACCGGCGTTTATTGGAGGTCGCTAATCGGTGCCCTGTGCATCAATCTCTGATGGGGGAGTTTCATATCCAAACCAGCAGCCCTTATGTTGCGTCCGATCAGACAGACGAGCTGTAAGTTTATAGTGGTTTTTATATGGTTTAGACCGGATAACCTTGAACTGTCGACCTGCCCCGAATTCTATAAAAGCTGAGTCGGATACTCTAATCAACTGAGCTAAAGGTCAATAAAAAAGGCCGCTACCTGAGAAGATAGCGGTCTTTATTGGTGGGCCTTCCCAGAGTGAATCAAAAAGACTAGGGGCTTTTTGGCCCTGCGGGCGTCGGCTTCGCCTCGTTGCAAATTGCTTGCGCAATTAGTGAGCTGGCCAGAGCGAACAAGTTCTAGAAAACAACCATCCAATAAAAAAGCCCCTGCCAAAATAAATTGTGTGCGGGGGATCATAGTTTGGCCACTTTTAGCTCGTATCGTATAAACTTTTAATTATTTTTCTTACTTGCTCCCTTATCGCCAACCCATTTGGGAGCTTCTAAGTTGAATTCAAGCACGGCGCCTATAGTCAGAGCGCACCAAGCTACGACTGAGCGACTAGGACCGAAGACTATCCGGCCCCGGCCTGAGGCACCTCTGGCGCCCGGCTTCGTTACTCGGCGCTGTACTGCGTCTTAAGCTCATCCAACCTCTTCTGGTCGTCCTCATCGAACAATTGGCCCGAATAGAGCGGCTCACCATCGGCGCCATCGAGCCGCTCGACGGTCACCGTGAATACCGCATCGGCGGGAGCATCAACCTTGCCCCAGTCCGAATAGGGGTTGGGCGCAAGAGTCCAGGTTACTTCCTCGCCCGGCTCCAAACCGCCTGAAATATCGTAATTGAACGTGTCTTTGAGCCAGGGCACGCTGCGATCCGGACTGGCAATGGTACCCTCGAAGTACGCTCTCGATATGGCCTGATCGGTGCCGTTTTTCACGGTCAGCTCAATGACCGGTGCATCACGAGTGAAATCTCGATCCTTCAGATAGAATCGGGACCGCATCACCTCGAACTGCTTGAGTTTCTCGCGGGCACTGCCCGAGTCAACGCGCTTTTGCTCCAGCTCGCGTATCTCCTCTAGCGCCTGCTGGCGCTCTCGCTCCTTTCGCTCGGCGATAATAATATCAGCCTCGGCGAACACCTCGGCGGCAGTCTTGCCATCAATCGACTGGTAAAACCGCCTCTGCATGGTCCCGAGGCCATCGCTGCCGCCTGAGAGCACGTCTTCCATGTTGATGTGACTCATTGCCAGCACCTGCACAGCCTTTTCGAACTTATCGCGCTCGCCCTCTGGCAGCGAGTCCCTAACCTCGGTGACCGAGGCTTTCATCGCCTTCTCCGAGGAGGCGTCTATCGTCGGTTCGCTGCACCCGGCGAGCACAATCATTCCAACACACAGCCCAAACACCTTCACATAGCTCATACACCATTCCCTCAACGTTTCATCCACTGTGACCAAGGAGCTCATCATACTCTGAACTCCCCGTAATATGCATTGCCGTAAGGCCGGTAGCCGAAGCCTTAGGGCGCACTCTCGCGCACCCACCGAACGGGCAGCTTTGCGTCCTCAGCCTCGTGCGTGACCTCGCCGGTATCAAAATCCACCCCACACCTGCTGAGCTTCTCGATAAGAGCTGGAGTTCCACACAGATCCGTTTGCAGAGCTCACAAACAAAGCTTCATTTCGTACCACTGGCTGATGCAGTCTTATGGCTGTGATTTGTCTGAACATAATAGGTAGAATAAAACGCACTGCGATGATCTTTGAAAATCTGGTACAAATAAGCATTGATGACGTCCTCAGTGATAAAAGGGGCGAAGGATTACAAAGGCAATAAATGGAGGGAATTGTGGACTTATCTATTACTAAAGCCCCCGATTGGATCGCCCGTCGCGCGGAGCAGTGGGCCGTGGTGCGGGAAGCAATTAAGGGCGAAGTCAGAAAAAAAGATTTAAAGGAAATAGAACACTACTTTATGACCGGAGAAATACTGTCGCGCAATGTACTAAGTGATAGCTCCTTGTTTACTTACTTTCCACTCAAGTCAGAAGAGGGATGGGATTTTGTGTTGGAGCACATAATCGAGTCCCCATTTGTAATTGAGCATAAGCTATATTGGACAATTGAAGGAGACTTGATTCGTTTTGGTTACACCCCAGAAGAAGAGCTGGCACAGTGGGACTACTTTCTGGGTAGCACTTTTAAACGAAACTTCAAATCCAGAGTGCCGATCGGGAAAAATAAAGAATACGCCCAATTCGAAGTGGATGTGGATAGGGTTTTTACGTTGATGTTTGGTCCTAGACTATCCTATTGGATTTCTGGCGAAGACGATGACCTACCACGGGCTTATATGCTAAGGAAAAGATATTATTTTGATTTGCTGTCTCAGATGGATGAACAGGACTTTGATGGCGTGCCCGGCGATTCACGTATAGAGAGACTGATGACCCGTCAAATGAATTCTGTTTTGGATTACCAACCAAAATTTCCTCTAACAAACGAGCAAAAGGCAGTACGTCAAGGCTTTCTCGATGAATTGCGAGAAGTTTTTGACGGCATCGAAGGCGACACCAAAGTCAAACGTATGTGGCAAGCGCTAAAGAAAAAGCACGGAGAATAGCCGCTATGAGTATTTTTAATACCATCTGCTTTAAGAGCTCAGAGAAAGACTGTGAAGCCTGGCAGAAAATGCTGGCTGGTTTGTACGAGGGCAAGCAGGGCGCCTGGCTGGAGGAGCAGTTTGAGCGCTTTGGCGAGGCGGCAGAGCAGGAAATTGAACAGCTAATGGACGACTGCGAAGAAACCTTGGGCCGAGTCTGGTTTGAAGGCTTTAACGCCAATGGCAACCAGTTTGAATGTGCCCTGGACGGTAACTTTGACGCCCACCACTGCCTGCCCCGTATCAAACAGCTGCTCAGTGTTTGCGGCGCCACTGATATTAATATCAATATGCCGGAGGAATGATAAAACGGGGTGGGCGCGCGGTTTAATCCGGCTACATGGATGTGGTGAATGTAGGTTTTGGAAGTGGTTGCGAAGGATTCCCCCAGAGTGAATCAAAAAGACTAGAGTCTTTTTGACCCTGCGGGCGTCGGCTTCGCCTCGTTGCGAATTGCTTGCGCAATTAGTGAGCTGGCCAGAGCGAACAAGTTCTAGAAAACAACCATCCAATAAAAAAGCCCCTGCCAAAATAAATTGGCAGGGGCTTTTTTATTGGATGGTGGGCCTTCCCAGACTTGAACTGGGGACCTGCCGATTATGAGTCGGATGCTCTAACCAACTGAGCTAAAGGCCCTTAAACTTGTCTTTTGTCCTCTGAGCTACGTTGCCTTGTCAGGGAACAAAATCTACTGCGTTCAGTAATAATTCTTGTTTCTTGCAGGGAGCAGCAACAAACTTTTCTGCGTTCTGCGTTCTGCGTTCTGCGTTCTGCGTTCTGCGTTCTGCGTTCTGCGTTCTGCGTTCTGCGTTCTGCG
>NZ_JAUOSC010001698.1:0-236 GCF_030548285.1 Gilvimarinus sp. 1_MG-2023 | reverse complement strand
GTGGACGGGGCGCTTCCCTGCGCCCCAGCTCTTCGAGCCAGCCCTTGCCGGGCTGTCCTAATTTGTTCCTGACAAATGAGTGGGCACCATTAAAGAGGAAGGCTCTTCACGCAAGTGAAGAGCCTTTTTTATGTGTGCCAGGCCGAACCGAGGTCCTGTGTGGACGGGGCGCTTCCCTGCGCCCCAGCTCTTCGAGCCAGCCCTTGCCGGGCTGTCCTAATTTGTTCCTGACAAAT
>NZ_JAUOSC010001697.1:0-237 GCF_030548285.1 Gilvimarinus sp. 1_MG-2023 | reverse complement strand
ACCTCCTCACCACTTACCTACCTCTCATGTCGGCCACATCCCATACCCACTCCCCGTACCCTCCAGTCCTTCCCTCCGCCCATCCCAATCTACCTAGTGAAGCCACACCACCCGCCTACCAGCCAGCCGCCCCACCTACCACTACTCCACAGCAGCTACCGGAAAACCTGCACAAGCAATTACGTGGGAATTAGTAGCAATGTCATTGGCTAGAAAATCAATGCGCACAGGGACAAT
>NZ_JAUOSC010001696.1:0-237 GCF_030548285.1 Gilvimarinus sp. 1_MG-2023 | reverse complement strand
GCTTCAATCAGCTCATCGATATTAGTTTCGAGAATGGATACGGTCATTCAAACCTCTGATGGTTTAATGGTGAATATGGGCAGGTAAAACCAAAAATGTTGCACATGCAAAAAGACACAGAAAAAAAACAAAGAAATGCGTAGTGTATAAACAATAACACGCAATCCTTGTTGGTTTTTTATGCTGTAGGAGCAGATGCAAGACTCTCAGGTGTTCCTGATGATTACTGTATAGCAC
>NZ_JAUOSC010001695.1:0-237 GCF_030548285.1 Gilvimarinus sp. 1_MG-2023 | reverse complement strand
GTCGATGGAAGTACCTTCTATGCTTTGGCAGATGAAGCTGATGCATTTTCAGACTCGCTTTACAAGGTAGTGGAATTCGATGACCAAGAAGGAAAAAAGGAAACAATAATTGAAGCCCCAGAAGTGGAAGAACCATACGAAATTGGAGAGATAAAATTAGATTTAGTTGATGATCTTCTTTATATCACAGTTGAAAATGGAATATTAACGTATGATATCAATAGCCATGAGCAGCTA
>NZ_JAUOSC010001694.1:0-237 GCF_030548285.1 Gilvimarinus sp. 1_MG-2023 | reverse complement strand
CAGCAAAACCCGCTCACCGGCTATTTTGAAATACGGGGCATCGATGGCCACGCCTGGGCAGAAGCCTGGATCGACCAGCGCTGGGTAGCCTTTGAGCCCACGGCGTTTTACCAACTGCCCAGCACCACATCCAGCTCGCTCAGTGCCGACCAGATCAACGACTACGTCGACAGCCTCAGCCAACGGCAGCACGCGCTGCCCGGTGATTCGGCATTCTCTTTCGACCAGATTCTGACC
>NZ_JAUOSC010001693.1:0-237 GCF_030548285.1 Gilvimarinus sp. 1_MG-2023 | reverse complement strand
ACATCAGCCCTGGCGACACCATGTGTGACGAAGTGCTTGCGGTTTTGCATGGCGAATACACCAGTGAACTGCGATTTTTGCTGGATGCAGAAGTCAAACGGGATGGTAATCCGATCGGTGGGGCTGCGGCCCTGAATGATGTGGTGTTACACCCGGGCAAGTCGGCTCGCATGATTGCTTTCGACCTGTATATCGAAGGACAGTACGTTTATAACCTGCGGTCAGACGGCTTGATTG
>NZ_JAUOSC010001692.1:0-237 GCF_030548285.1 Gilvimarinus sp. 1_MG-2023 | reverse complement strand
GACTATCGCGGATCTCATCAAAAAAGAGATCGACCATATCCTTGGCCTCACGTTTGTTGAGACCAAGTTCCTCGAACAGTTTTTCTGCCAGTTCCGCTTTGGTCAAGGCTGTCATGCTAACCCCGCAACGTTGCTCCAAGTGTTTGCTCCAAGTGTGACAAAACAGCATCCACTGAATCGTTCACTTCTTGGTCAGTAAGAGTGCGCGATGGATGTTGCCAGGTCAAGCCCAGAGCC
>NZ_JAUOSC010001691.1:0-237 GCF_030548285.1 Gilvimarinus sp. 1_MG-2023 | reverse complement strand
ATTCAGTGTTGGTCTGTCGGCCATGTTGCTGACGTTCCGGAACCTCACCGGGCTGACGGTCAGTAGTCAGGAAGCCATCCACGGCTATGCTGGACAGGTGTTCGATCTGCCGTTGCGACTGGTGGCAGCACCACGACGGGAGCATCTTAACCTGTGGTTGCAGTATCCGGATAATCCGGGGCAACGGGTCAGTATTGAACGTGGAAGCGCGGAGTCCGTGCGGCTCAGTTATCGCTG
>NZ_JAUOSC010001690.1:0-237 GCF_030548285.1 Gilvimarinus sp. 1_MG-2023 | reverse complement strand
ATCTATTACGTCATAATGGCGTACCCCAGGAAGTGAAGTCCCGGCTACGAAAGTATAAGAAACGAGCGGTTGATGGTAATGTAGTGCCGATTCTTTACAAATTCGGCAAAGAGTGGGCTGAACGGAGGCAGGGGCGCATTTTCCCTGATGCCTCCCTGGGGCTCGCAAGTTTCCCACGACAAATTCGCTCGGCTCTCGCAAAAGCCTACTACTTTGATGTAGACATAGAAAACGCCC
>NZ_JAUOSC010001689.1:0-237 GCF_030548285.1 Gilvimarinus sp. 1_MG-2023 | reverse complement strand
GAGTTATTCCAGCGGCCAAATATTTGGTGTTTTCTCATAAGGGAAATATGCCTCAAATAGCTATTGATGCATGGACGGAAATTTGGGAATATTTTTCCAACCCTGGTTCTGAATATAAAAGGGTTTATTCAACTGACTTTGAATATTACCCCAGTGCCGATGCAATTGAAGTTCATATAGCCGTGCTATAGCTGTATAGTTGGCACGGGTGTTTGTTGTTCTGTATTAATCATTATC
>NZ_JAUOSC010000169.1:0-438 GCF_030548285.1 Gilvimarinus sp. 1_MG-2023 | reverse complement strand
ACAAAGTGCTCTCCGATCACTTCTTGCAATTCTGGACATTCTTCCAGCAAGCGCAAGGCTTCTTCCAGTGTACGTGAGACCGCTACCAGATCCCCTTCATGAGCCGCCAGCGCCTCGACCGGGGCTTCCGCCTTGATACCCCGTTTCATCCCCAGATAACCACACGCCAGACTGGCCGCGATGGCCAGATACGGGTTGCAGTCTGACCCGGCAAAGCGGTTTTCAATTCGGGTGGCATCCTTGGGAGCCTTGGGGGCACGTAATCCTGCCGTGCGATTATCGATTCCCCATTTGAAATTAACCGGCGCAGCGATTTCCGGCACAAAACGGCGGTAGGAATTCACATTAGGGGCATAAAAAGGAATCGCCGCCGGGGTAAATTTCTGCAAACCGCCAACATAGTGATAAAAGGTTGCTGAGAACAGCTCATCCCCTTCT
>NZ_JAUOSC010001688.1:0-237 GCF_030548285.1 Gilvimarinus sp. 1_MG-2023 | reverse complement strand
ACTTTGGTTCTGCCGCCGCGGCCTTTTGTTTGCCGGTGATTGCGCTGTGGTTTGGCGGAGATGATGGCTGGCGGTATGCGATTGGTCTGACAGGGCTGATCAGTCTGTTGTTCAGCGTGGTGTATTACCAGAACATTACCGATACCCCCAAGGGCGCGACCTATTTCAAACCCAAACACATGGGAGCAATGGAAGTGACCAGCCAGGGAGATTTCTTCTTGTTGCTGATCATGAAAG
>NZ_JAUOSC010001687.1:0-237 GCF_030548285.1 Gilvimarinus sp. 1_MG-2023 | reverse complement strand
CTCCAGAAACCAGGCAAACAAATCCGTGTCTTCATGATCAATCAGCGCCTGATAACGCAACTGGTCTTCACGCTCCAGGGTGCGATAGGCTTTTTCAACAAAAGGCACCAGCAATACGTCCAGTTCCAGCATCCCGCGACGGCTGTGCCACCACAGACGTTTAACTTCAGTTTCGTCGATCACATTACTCTCCTGTTCAATGGCGCCAGTATACCAGCGCCACCCCATCCTTGAACC
>NZ_JAUOSC010001686.1:0-237 GCF_030548285.1 Gilvimarinus sp. 1_MG-2023 | reverse complement strand
GCCCTGGAAGGATCTGGGTGCGCTTGACTAGCAAATGGCCATCGACCCGAATCACGTACATGCGCCCGTCCTGGGGGCTGGTGTCGCTGGTGTCCACCATGATGGTGTTGTTGTCGCTGATGGTCGGTTCCATCGAATCGCCCTTGGCGAACACAACCACCAAATCCTTTTCATGTAACCCTTTAAATTTCAGCCACTTACGTCTAAATGCCAGTTTTCGTGATACCTCTTCTGAAC
>NZ_JAUOSC010001685.1:0-237 GCF_030548285.1 Gilvimarinus sp. 1_MG-2023 | reverse complement strand
GCAGCACCCTGCTGCAGGAACAGCTTGCCATCGACACCTTGCTGAGCGTCTCCAACGCCACCCAGGCCGGCGCTCTGGACAAGCACAGCGACGCCCTGATCAGCCTGACCCTGCCGTCGATCGCCGCCACCCGCCACGACAACATGATTGCCACCGTACCGGCCAATGGCGAAACCCAGCCCGTCCTGACCGCCGGAGATGCCGCCGACGACCCGGCCATCTGGGTCAATCCCAACC
>NZ_JAUOSC010001684.1:0-237 GCF_030548285.1 Gilvimarinus sp. 1_MG-2023 | reverse complement strand
GATTTATCCATTTTTCCCGGGCAAAAACTGGGTATTATAGGCGCTAATGGCAGCGGTAAATCGTCGCTCTTTAAACTGTTGTTAAAGCAATTGCAGGTAGATGCCGGCCGGTTGGATATTCCCGTTCAGTGGCGGCTGTCGCACATGGAGCAAGAGGTGACTGATGTAGAGCGCAGTGCTTTAGACTATATTCTCGACGGCGATAAAGCCCTGCGCAGCTTGGAGCAGGCCATCGCT
>NZ_JAUOSC010001683.1:0-237 GCF_030548285.1 Gilvimarinus sp. 1_MG-2023 | reverse complement strand
GGCTCCCTGCATATGGGCCACGCGTTCCAGCACACCATTCAGGACGCCCTCACCCGTTATCACCGCATGCTGGGCAAAAAAGCCCTGTGGCAGGTCGGTACCGATCACGCTGGTATCGCCACCCAGATGGTGGTTGAACGCAAACTGGCAGCTGAAGGCCAACCAGATCGCCACGAACTGGGCCGTGAAAAATTCCTCGAAAAAGTCTGGGAGTGGAAAAACCAGTCCGGTGGCACC
>NZ_JAUOSC010001682.1:0-237 GCF_030548285.1 Gilvimarinus sp. 1_MG-2023 | reverse complement strand
CGTCTTTGCTGTTGCCCGTATCGCCGGGATTCAGGCGGCCAAACAGACCAGCCAGCTGATTCCGCTTTGTCATCCGCTGATGCTGAGCAAGGTAGCCGTTGATTTCGCCCCCCAGCCAGAACAAAACCGCATTCGCATTACCAGCTACTGCAAACTCACGGGTCAAACCGGCGTCGAGATGGAAGCCCTTACCGCCGTCAGTGTCGCCGCCCTGACCCTGTTTGATATGTGCAAGGC
>NZ_JAUOSC010001681.1:0-237 GCF_030548285.1 Gilvimarinus sp. 1_MG-2023 | reverse complement strand
CCGCTCGCACCAAGGCAGCCGCATCAGCTGAAATTTCCTGGCGCAGTGGCGCAGACAAACGGCTATCGGTGACCAGTTCAGTCAGCGCCTGGCGTTCATCCATTAAATAATGATCGCGAATCGCGTCGCGAATGGCAGGGATATTGGCACTCATGTTACAGCCCTCATGGATACAAAACATTAAGCTGAATATGCCGCATTTTTGTGTTTATTTTTTCCTAAAATATATTAATTGAC
>NZ_JAUOSC010001680.1:0-237 GCF_030548285.1 Gilvimarinus sp. 1_MG-2023 | reverse complement strand
GCTTTGTCCGAATACGGCATTGGCATAATCGAGGAATGGCAGAGGAGAACCCAATAAAGTATCCAGGTCGAGATAAAGGCTGGCACCAAAAATAAAGGCAACAAAAATCGTAAAGATAAAAAACAATGACAAATGCATGGCCATAGGAATACTTTTCTTCGGATTTTTTACCTCACCAATCATTGGGCAAATAAATTCGACGCCCACCATGGTCCATAATGCCAACCCGATCAAGCC
>NZ_JAUOSC010001679.1:0-238 GCF_030548285.1 Gilvimarinus sp. 1_MG-2023 | reverse complement strand
CGCCACCTACTCCGACAGCGATATCCATTTTGAGGGAGACGACTACGACTTTACCCTGCATAACGTCTCCGCCAAGGATCATCAGACCCCGTTCAGCATTGCACAGGTTTTTCACAGCGACCTGAACCCCGGCCGCTTGACGATTCCCCAATACAACTGGCGTTTCGGCTACTTTGTGCAGGATAACTGGTCAGTCTCGCTGGGCTGGGATCATATGAAGTACGTTATGGTCCAGGAC
>NZ_JAUOSC010000168.1:0-439 GCF_030548285.1 Gilvimarinus sp. 1_MG-2023 | reverse complement strand
ATATTCTGGTGGACGAATTCCAGGATACCAACAATATCCAATATGCCTGGATTCGTTTGCTGGCCGGTAATACCGTATCAGTTATGGCAGTGGGGGATGACGATCAGTCGATTTACGGCTGGCGGGGTGCGAATGTGGGCAATATCCGCAACTTCCAACAGGACTTTGCGGGTGCAGAAATGATCAAGCTGGAGCAAAACTATCGCTCCACGGCGACGATTCTGGATGCCGCCAATGCCGTCATCAAGAACAACAGTGGCCGCCTGGGCAAGGAGTTACATACCACCGGTGCCAAGGGTGATCCGATTCGTCTGTACCGTGCGTTTAATGAGCAGGACGAAGCACGTTATATCGCCGATCTGGTGGATGTCTGGGCCAAGCAGGGGCGTGCCCGGGTCGATATGGCCATTCTCTATCGCTCCAATGCGCAATCCAGAAC
>NZ_JAUOSC010001678.1:0-238 GCF_030548285.1 Gilvimarinus sp. 1_MG-2023 | reverse complement strand
CACCAGGACAAAATATCGTCACCGTCTTTCAACAGAAAAAACACCAGGATAGGTACCAAAACGCAATAAATCAGCATCGCCATCAGCACGGTAATGCCGGAAAGGGAAAAGCTCAGCGCCCATTGCCCCATCGACGCCAGTTCTTCTCGCGCCTGATGTACCCACTCCTGCACCTGAACCGTGGTAATCAGGTCAGGGTATTGTTCTGGCAACAACATCAGCAGCGCCTGACCTTTAC
>NZ_JAUOSC010001677.1:0-238 GCF_030548285.1 Gilvimarinus sp. 1_MG-2023 | reverse complement strand
CTGTACTCGCGATTGGTAGTTTGGAAGATTCATGGTTATCCGACGATTTGAGCCCTTGGGATTGGTTGACCTGTACGAGAGTTGTAAGCCACTCCGTTTCTTGAGTTTGATACACCTGAATTGATTACGGGTTGAGTTTGTCTGGCCGAATAGCTTCCCGCTACGGTGCCGACGCCTGAGGCAATCGCACCGATGGCTTGATTGGTGGCGTTCGCTTTCATGGTGAGGGCATCCATCC
>NZ_JAUOSC010001676.1:0-238 GCF_030548285.1 Gilvimarinus sp. 1_MG-2023 | reverse complement strand
CCCATGACCAATCGCTCGTTGCCCGGCTATTTTATACTGTATCTCTGCGCATAAGTCGCTTTGGGGCCGGTGGCGATGGATGCATACTTGCCCGCACTGCCCCCCATGGCAGACAAGCTCGGGGTCTCTATCGCCACACTCAGAGCGGCGGGCAGTCCTTTTTTAGTCGGGTTTGCCTTTGGCCAGTTACTGGGTGGCCCCATCTCCGACCCAATAGGCCGCAAACCGGTGTGGTTAT
>NZ_JAUOSC010001675.1:0-238 GCF_030548285.1 Gilvimarinus sp. 1_MG-2023 | reverse complement strand
CGCACCAACCGCAACTTTAAAGTGAAAGCGCCGGGGGTAGAGCAAGCCCATGTGCTGCGCATCAATAATCCGCGCGGTCGTCATCTGGGAATCAACCGCAGCGACGAAGCTCAAATTTCCCACACCGTTGCCAACGCGGGTATTGCTCCAGAGCCTATTCATCGCGATCCCAATCAGCGCTTTGCCCTACAGCCTTTTATTGAGGCCCGCACCTGGAACAGCAGCGATTTCACCAACC
>NZ_JAUOSC010001674.1:0-238 GCF_030548285.1 Gilvimarinus sp. 1_MG-2023 | reverse complement strand
CCTTGATATCCTGTTAGCATAGGATGATTTACATGCAATAATTCAGGTAACACATCTAAAAATAGTTGTTGGCGATTCCCTATGGCCTGCCGGGTTCGCTCTAGGCGCACTGTATTTAATCCTAAAAAACGCTGTTTAAGGCGTTTAAGTTGTTTGCGATCTATGGCGTCATCTGGGTTGAGTTTCGAGACTTCATACTTCTGTGTTTAACGGTTGAGATCTGCCCGTTGAGTAGGTC
>NZ_JAUOSC010001673.1:0-238 GCF_030548285.1 Gilvimarinus sp. 1_MG-2023 | reverse complement strand
CTTCAAGGGCATGTTGATCAGAAAAGAGGGCGGCATTCTACAGGACGGTTATTACCCACGCAACCACCTGTGTATTTTTAACACAGTCAATCGCGGATCAGCCGTCACGACACGAGTGCCAGAATGAGCCGTCTTTTCATAAAGGGGCGCGGATTGTATCTTTAGTGCAGAAAACAGTCCACTTAAAAATGGATTATCTACGGATTTTTATTGTCCACAGATTGGCTTCGTCCATACA
>NZ_JAUOSC010001672.1:0-238 GCF_030548285.1 Gilvimarinus sp. 1_MG-2023 | reverse complement strand
CAGCTGGATACCGCGCCGCTGGGTACAACAACCGCTGGTGTATCTATTGTCGCTGGGGGTATTTGCCAGCGCCTGGGGCTACTACGGCAGTGTCGCGCTGGCGCAGCTGTACGGCTACGGCTACCTGTCTTATTTTGGTGGCCTCGCCGGTGCTTTTTTGCTGACGCCACTGTTGCTGCGGCCGATCCTGCGTATTACCCGCCGCTATCAGCTTAATTCCCTCGCCGATCTGCTGGCC
>NZ_JAUOSC010001671.1:0-238 GCF_030548285.1 Gilvimarinus sp. 1_MG-2023 | reverse complement strand
ACCCATTTGTTGGTGGCTCCAAAACGGAAGGAAGCCCCCAGATCGACGTTGAACTGGTTAAAGGTTTCGGAAGCATCTTCCAGATCCTGTTCGTCGATATCACCTTCATAATCGGCTTCTGCGGCATAGTGAAGCGTGATAACGCGCTGGTATTTCGGTGTGATACCAATGGCCACTTTTTTGTCCCAGATGCTGAACTCCCGGGAAAAGGAAATCCCGAGGTCAGAGACAGCAACAC
>NZ_JAUOSC010001670.1:0-238 GCF_030548285.1 Gilvimarinus sp. 1_MG-2023 | reverse complement strand
CCCTGATGGTGGCTATTTTTGTCGCCATCCCGTTGCAACTCAGCAATCTTGATCTGCCACCAGAGCACCATAGTTACTTGTATTTGCCGGTACTGATACTGGCCTTTGGCCTGATGATTCCACTGATTATTATTGCGGAAAAACGCCGTCAGATGAAAAATGTGGTACTGATCGCTGCCGCTCTGATTCTGCTTGCTCTACTGTTGATGATACAAGCAGTTTCGTTATGGCACTGGGC
>NZ_JAUOSC010001669.1:0-238 GCF_030548285.1 Gilvimarinus sp. 1_MG-2023 | reverse complement strand
CCGTTGTACCGGCACAAACGTCAGCCACCGATGTACTGGCGATGAATCCGGATGGCATCTTTTTGTCCAACGGCCCGGGTGACCCGGAGCCTTGTACCTACGCCATAGAAGCGATCCGGGAAATCCTGGAAACCGACATCCCGGTATTCGGTATTTGTCTGGGGCATCAACTGCTGGCACTGGCTTCCGGTGCAACCACGTTGAAAATGAGTCATGGCCATCACGGTGCCAATCACCC
>NZ_JAUOSC010000167.1:0-440 GCF_030548285.1 Gilvimarinus sp. 1_MG-2023 | reverse complement strand
GTACTGCGTGAGCTGGGCCTGGCGGATGATTCGACTCGCGTTAATCCGAACGGCGGTGCCATAGCGCTCGGTCATCCGCTGGGAGCCAGTGGTGCTCGTCTGGTAATGACCGCAATGTATCAATTGCAACGTATCGGTGGTCGCTATGCTCTCTGTACCATGTGTATCGGTGTTGGCCAAGGGATTGCCATGGTGATTGAGCTAACAAATGACTGAGCTGACCGGATAGTCGGCACTGGCCTGGCGGCCTTTGGCTAGTCGGAAAATATAAAAAAGAAAACAGTCGGCGCCCAGTTGGATGCTGCAGAACCCCTGAGTGGGTTTCATTACCTTATCAAAACAACAATAAAAGATAGATAGAGAGACTCAGCATGAATATTCGAGACCAGTTCAAGCAGGATCAGCTCGATCCGATGGAAACTGCCAGCATAGATGAGTTA
>NZ_JAUOSC010001668.1:0-238 GCF_030548285.1 Gilvimarinus sp. 1_MG-2023 | reverse complement strand
CGCCGATGGCGATCATTTGTCCCTGGGTTTCAGGGAGCAGGACCGAGAGCGGCTGAACCAGTATCAGATACAGGTCGTTGGCAAAATAGAACATGCCAAGAAACAGTGCCAATACCACCAGCACCGACTTCAGCAAGCGGTTGCGCAGTTCGACCAGATGGGCAATAAGGGGTTGTTCCTGATCCTGGCTCATGATTCGGGCTTGATGTCCTTGGCAGGTGGTGTCGGTATATCGGGC
>NZ_JAUOSC010001667.1:0-238 GCF_030548285.1 Gilvimarinus sp. 1_MG-2023 | reverse complement strand
ATCACCAGCAACTTCGGTGTACTGCGTGAAGGTCAAGGCCTGGCAGACCGTGCCACTTTCCTGATCGATCCAGAAGGTGTGATTCAAGCCATGGAAGTGACCGCTGAAGGTATTGGCCGTGATGCCGACGACCTGATGCGCAAAATCAAAGCGGCTCAATACGTCGCGGCTCACCCAGGTGAAGTTTGCCCGGCCAAGTGGAAAGAAGGCGAAGCCACACTGGCTCCTTCACTGGATC
>NZ_JAUOSC010001666.1:0-238 GCF_030548285.1 Gilvimarinus sp. 1_MG-2023 | reverse complement strand
CATTGAGGCCCGCTTTACGCTCAGTCAGCTGCGACCATTTATGCAGACTCTGGCCCGGCAAGCGGAAAACCACCCCGAACCACTTGCTGCAGGAACCGATCCAGCCTCCGTATCAACACCGGCATCAACACCGGCATCAACACCGACAACCCAGGCCATCAACCGGTTAATTACTCTGGGGCAGCTGTCGGCACAAGTCGAATTGCCGATACTGGATGACAGCGGTACGCCACAGGTC
>NZ_JAUOSC010001665.1:0-238 GCF_030548285.1 Gilvimarinus sp. 1_MG-2023 | reverse complement strand
ATCTAAGCTGCCAAGTTGCTTAATCAACACACGGCAATCAATGCCAATTATGACAAAATCCGCGAAGGCGCGCCCGATCACCTCAAGAGCTTTTGCATCATTCACGTCATTATAGGTTGGCACCAATACCGTCTAATTTACAATTAAAAATTTTGCATAATTAGCGGGTAGCCGCTCGCCAGCTTGGTTGAATATGGCTTTGGGCCAAGGCAAGGCAAAAAATCGATAAGCCTGCCCC
>NZ_JAUOSC010001664.1:0-238 GCF_030548285.1 Gilvimarinus sp. 1_MG-2023 | reverse complement strand
GCATAATTCAAATTAAAGCGCGTACGTTCACGATTGGTCGTCACATAAATAAGCCGGGTTGAAAATACTCCAGGAATACCCGTCAGTTTTTCAAAAACATAATCACTGATGTAATGGGCGATATCCCGTAATTGACTGGCTTTGCCTTTAACCCGGTGCCGTAGTAACTCTACTTTCTGATGAACATCCAGAACATGGAATTCCATAGCATATCCGCTATCATCGATCGAAATACGGC
>NZ_JAUOSC010001663.1:0-238 GCF_030548285.1 Gilvimarinus sp. 1_MG-2023 | reverse complement strand
ATTCAACGCCATACAGCCCCCAACCACCCAGCTCACTGGTCACCGTGGTCGCAATGGCTTGCGCCTGTTGTAACGCGGCAGCGGTCATTTGCTGTGGCTGCCAGGATTCCTGATAGTCGCCGTCTTGCTGGCGATGCCCAATCGGCTCACAGAAACTGGTCAAGGTACCGCCGGCACCATCACTATGACGGATAGTTAACAAAGTGATTTCAAAGTCAAAATCGACAAAGCCTTCAAC
>NZ_JAUOSC010001662.1:0-238 GCF_030548285.1 Gilvimarinus sp. 1_MG-2023 | reverse complement strand
GCAATATCCAGCCCGCTGTGCGGATTGCGGCGTTGGCCATTAAAAAAGCGTTGTAAACCAAAGGGGCTGGAAATTGGCCCTGTTACCGGCCAGATCATCGGTTGCCACGGAGCCGTTGCTTGCTGGCCGGAAACCGGAGTGAAGGACGTAAAGACACTTTTCATCTTACGGCTTTCGGCACGGATACGTTCCAGCGCGGGCTGACTGGGATTGACGTGTTTGTTTTTTACCGTTAACC
>NZ_JAUOSC010001661.1:0-238 GCF_030548285.1 Gilvimarinus sp. 1_MG-2023 | reverse complement strand
CTGCAGTCCAGCGACACCATTGAAGATGACGAATATCTGCAGATACAGACCAATCAACAGCGCACGGTCATGCGCGGCCGGGAGCCGGGCCTGACGCTGCTCAGTCAAGGGCAAGAGCGCAACCTGCAGCAATGGGGCCTGGCCTTGCTGGATGACATGCAGGCACTGGCGCAACAAATGGACAGCGCCAACCAGCACAGCTTCCATATTGACAGCCTGGGCCAGCAACGCCTGAAAC
>NZ_JAUOSC010001660.1:0-238 GCF_030548285.1 Gilvimarinus sp. 1_MG-2023 | reverse complement strand
GTGATATTTCTCTCAATCAATGCAGTCGTGAACTGTATAAAAGACTGAGTTGGAGTGGCCTGACCGAAGAATTTATTATTCGGCCACGCCAGTAAGATCAAGAATCTCGCGCACACAGACAAGCAATTGTAGCATCTGTTCGTCGGTGCCGATGCTGATTCTAAGGTAATCGCTAATACGCGGCTTGGCAAAATCGCGAACAATGAGTTTTCGCTCTCGCAATTTTTCGGCCATGTGT
>NZ_JAUOSC010001659.1:0-238 GCF_030548285.1 Gilvimarinus sp. 1_MG-2023 | reverse complement strand
ACAGTACCGACACCCCGTCTTCGAGCGCAAAGCGCGGCAGGACGGAGGTCAGGGAGCCAGCCGGGATCTGGTAGTTCTCACCTGTCTGTTCTTGTGTCTGGCCTGTGATCTGGCTTTCTGCCTGTACCGGGGCTACTGCAGGCAGTAACAGACAGATGGCCAGCAAGGTTGTGGCGTTGCTGTTGGTAAGGTTGTTTTTCATAGGTGCGAAGTATTCTTGTTTGCGTTTGTGCTATAA
>NZ_JAUOSC010000166.1:0-440 GCF_030548285.1 Gilvimarinus sp. 1_MG-2023 | reverse complement strand
ATCTTGATCTATGAGTGCCGCTATTGCAGCCGTACCCCGGATTGACCTGGCACGGATTTACTTGGACCGAGCGTACCAGTACGCCGCCGATGTTCGAGATGGCCAGATCCCGGTTTGCCGCATGACCCGACTAGCAATCGACCGATGGTACCGAGATCTGGAAACAGCCGAACGCCGCGGGCTGAGGTTTGACGAAAACGCCGCGGGTCGTTTTTTCCGGTTCTCCGGCTACTGCCGCCAATACGAAGGCGATTGGGCTGGCAAGCCGATTGATTTTGAACCATGGCAATGTTTTGGCCTGGCCCAAATCTTTGGATGGCTCCGAACGGATGGCACCCGTCGATTCCGGATCGCCTACGAAAAAGTGGCCCGAAAAAACGGCAAAACCACCAAAGCCGCCGTCGTCGCCAATTACGGCCTCCTGGCAGACGGAGAAGGTG
>NZ_JAUOSC010001658.1:0-238 GCF_030548285.1 Gilvimarinus sp. 1_MG-2023 | reverse complement strand
GCTGTACCCTTCGTCAAATCTTGGGTTCCAAGTGAAAAGGCGAAAGCGGCAGGCGCTCCGGCCAAGATCGATGTCAGCAAGATCGAACCAGGTTCGATGCTGACAGCCGAATGGCGTGGTAAGCCGGTATACGTTGTGCGTCGTACAGACGACATGCTGGAAAATCTTCCAGAGCACAATGACCGACTGAAAGATCCGGATAACAGCAACAAGGCTCAGCAACCAGCCTACGCTGATA
>NZ_JAUOSC010001657.1:0-238 GCF_030548285.1 Gilvimarinus sp. 1_MG-2023 | reverse complement strand
GCTTTGACTGGTGTCTTTATTGCGGGAATTATCTTTATGATTTTAAGCTTGATGAAAATCAGGGAAAAGATTATTAATGCGATTCCGGAGGATTTAAAGCATGCGATTGCTGCTGGGATTGGTTTTTTCATTGCGTTTATCGGGTTTAAAAATGCAGGAATTATTGTTGCTAATCCAGATACGATTGTTTCGATTGGTGATTTAACTTTACCTGGAACAGCATTAGCTATCGTTGGCC
>NZ_JAUOSC010001656.1:0-238 GCF_030548285.1 Gilvimarinus sp. 1_MG-2023 | reverse complement strand
GGCCAGGGTTTCTGCCACAATCACGCCTTTACCTGCCGCCAGACCATCGGCCTTGACTACAATCGGTGCGCCTTTTTCACGCAGATAAGCCAGTGCTGGCTCAAGCTCGGTGAAATTCTGGTATTCCGCGGTAGGAATCTGCTGGCGAGCCAGAAAATCCTTGGTAAACGCCTTGGAGCCTTCCAGCTGGGCAGCTCCGGCCGACGGGCCAAAGATTTTCAGACCGGCGGCCTGAAAC
>NZ_JAUOSC010001655.1:0-238 GCF_030548285.1 Gilvimarinus sp. 1_MG-2023 | reverse complement strand
CTTGAACATCGAATAGATCGACAGCGCCAGCATCAATACCCCCAGGGCAATTTCCGCCGGGCGATCGGCAATCCCGAGAATAAACAGCGCACCGCCCACCACCCCTGGCACTCCGGCCAGTACAATCAACGCCAGCAGCCAGGGCTGCAAATGGCCTTCCCTGAGATGCCGCCCTGTTGCGCCCACTCCCAAAGCCACCGTCGCCACCTTGTGTGTTGCCAGCGCCAACGGAAATGGC
>NZ_JAUOSC010001654.1:0-238 GCF_030548285.1 Gilvimarinus sp. 1_MG-2023 | reverse complement strand
AAATATCACCGCGCTTTGATGCTGCTTTGCCTGTCAAGCGCTCGATGTCGGCCGTGATCCGACTGCGGATAGTGCCCAGGACCTCTTTGATGTACGCCATCAGCTTTGCCCCTGTTCGAGTGTCATATTCAGTGTTTCGCCATCCAGCAGTGTGATGTCGATTTGATAGGCGAGTCGATCCGGTGGCTGACGCTCCACGGTCACAGCAAGCTCAGACACATGACTGTCTTCAACCAGC
>NZ_JAUOSC010001653.1:0-238 GCF_030548285.1 Gilvimarinus sp. 1_MG-2023 | reverse complement strand
CCACCACGCCTTCATTACAGGAATATTCAAAGGTGTTGATATCCAATTGTAATTTCAGCGGCTCCACCGTACTGTTGCCACCAAAACCCAACTCGGCCAGGGTGTTTTTCAGTCGTTTGGTCAGGGTGGTATACAGTGGCACCTCGGCAACCAGAGGCGAGTTTTCCGGCAGGCGACCACCACGGTATCCAATCAGGTCATCATCCACACCCCGATCATCCAGCACCCGCACCAGCGC
>NZ_JAUOSC010001652.1:0-238 GCF_030548285.1 Gilvimarinus sp. 1_MG-2023 | reverse complement strand
AATAACAACTGTTTTATCGGGTGTTTTTATTAGGAATTCCTGTATTGAAAATTATTTTTTGATACTTTTTTATATTCGTAATCTATCGGCTAAAAAGCTGTTCTACGGTTTTCATTGGTAAGAACATACGAATACGGCCACGATGTTCACACAGAACTTCAAAACCAAACTTTGTATAAAATTCCTGCGCTGAATCGGTAAGGCAATCTACAATAATGGCATAAGCTCTCATATAGTG
>NZ_JAUOSC010001651.1:0-238 GCF_030548285.1 Gilvimarinus sp. 1_MG-2023 | reverse complement strand
CAAATACTGTTACCGACGCTGGCGTGTTTTTTTATTGTCAGTTTGCTGGGCTGTTTCTGGTATTTGCTGATGCGGGAGCGGCAGAAAAAGGCCGTTTACAGCGCCAAAGTACGCCAGACAGAAATTCGCCGCCGTGAAGACTTGCAGCGCTTGATCGATCATATTCACATCGGCGTGCTGGTATTCGACGGCGAAGGCTGCATTACCTCGATGAACGACTATGCCGAAAACCTGTTGC
>NZ_JAUOSC010001650.1:0-238 GCF_030548285.1 Gilvimarinus sp. 1_MG-2023 | reverse complement strand
ACCCAGTTGAGTGACAAGTGTTCACCAATATCGAAGTACGCCGCCGCCACTTCCGCAAAGGTGCGGTCGGTTTCGGTGGCGGCTTCAATAATGCCGAGGGCTGAGTACAGATTGATGGCACCTACCGTGTAGCTGGCCAGACTCTGGGGGACACCCCGGTCAACCCGGGCCTGATAGCTGCGTTGCCAGCGCTCCAGGGATGAACCCCGCAATATATCTCCCAGATTGGCAGCAATAT
>NZ_JAUOSC010001649.1:0-238 GCF_030548285.1 Gilvimarinus sp. 1_MG-2023 | reverse complement strand
TTCTTGGGCTTGTGTCTGAGTCCAGTCCTGCACCACAGGTTCCGCCCCCCACTGACGCACTTCTTTAAAAGCCGCCCCCCATACCAGCGCCCAGGGTAAACCTGAAACTAGCAAAAACAATGTGAACGCGCTGAGACATACGCCGATAACAGCGTGCAAATCACGCCAAAACACGCGGCCGCTTTTGCTCAATCTTGGGTAGAGCACACCCCCCATACCTTTCGCGCTACGCGGCCAC
>NZ_JAUOSC010000165.1:0-441 GCF_030548285.1 Gilvimarinus sp. 1_MG-2023 | reverse complement strand
GTACCGATCCCCACCAGCTGTTCGTTTTTGAGCTGTTGCTCCCGCAGTTGCTGGATTTCCTGCTGCTGGCGCTGGCGGGTTCGGATCAGTTGTGGAATCAGCGTCACCAGAATCAGCGCACTGAGCACAAAGGTGAGCCACATCCCCGACAAGTGCCAGTCGACCAGCGATACGCTGCTCATCGCGTGACCATGGTGCAATAACAACGGCTGATACCAGATACTGAGCAAACTGTAGTCGGCGACACATAATGCTGTCATCCAAATGGCCAGTATCCAGGGTAAGCCATAACTGGCGAGCACCAGCAGTACCAGAAAGTAAGAAATGAGCGGATTGGTGGCGCCACCGGTAAAAAACAGCAGTCCGGTAAATAACTGACACTCCAGTGACAGGTGTAAAAACAGTTGCCAGTCCTGGATGGCCCCTTGAGTGACTTGCCAC
>NZ_JAUOSC010001648.1:0-238 GCF_030548285.1 Gilvimarinus sp. 1_MG-2023 | reverse complement strand
CTGTGGGTCTGTGCAGACGCTGAATTTCATGAAATGGCTGGGGATCAGTATTCCACGCTGGCTGGAGAATGAGCTGCTGCACGCTCACGATATTCTTGAGCAATCGGTCAATTATTCTGAAGCTAACTGGCGCGAGCTCAAGGCTTTTGCGGATACTCTGGGGGTGCCGGTGGGATGCAATATCGAAAGTGTTGCTGTACGCAAGGTCGAAGTAGAAGCGGCTATTGAGTTACTGAAC
>NZ_JAUOSC010001647.1:0-238 GCF_030548285.1 Gilvimarinus sp. 1_MG-2023 | reverse complement strand
CTGCCAAGGCTGCTGCTGAAAAAGCTGCCGCCGAAAAAGCCGCGGCTGCTGCCAAGGCTGCCAAAGCCGCTGCTGCCGCCAAGGCCAAGCCTGCAGCAGCCAAAACAGAGCCGGCACCCCAGCCTCGCCGTGATGATCGTTCCGCACGCCCCAGCAAGCCGGTTGCTACCGCTCGCGTCAAGGCCAAGCCACTGACTGCTGAAGAAGATGCTGCGCAAAAACGTGCAGAGGCAGAAGC
>NZ_JAUOSC010001646.1:0-238 GCF_030548285.1 Gilvimarinus sp. 1_MG-2023 | reverse complement strand
CACACTCGACGCCTATCGGCATGCCGTGACTGCCGGTTATCGTTTTTACAGCTATGGTGATGCCATGTTTCTGTCGCGACCATTCGTGGCGGCTCAGAATACATCGCAAGCGATCGCTGCTACCCATTTTCCCGCTGATTCTATTGCCCCACAGGAGTCTGAATGACATCCGAGACCCCAGCGCGCCAGTGCGCCATGAGCTTTACCCTGCACGCCTCCGATGAGCACAGTCACGCCC
>NZ_JAUOSC010001645.1:0-239 GCF_030548285.1 Gilvimarinus sp. 1_MG-2023 | reverse complement strand
ATACTCAGGTCATCATAATGATTTGTATATTGGCACCTGCCAATTAGCAACGGAAACAAAGCTTATTTGCGTAAGAAATAAACCAATTCAAAAAATTGAAGGTGATATGGTGAAACTCGAAGTAAATAAGAAAATCGAAAATTCCAATGAGCATAACCAGCAAATGCAAACGACACAGTAAACTGCGCGGCTGATTTGGGCGTTATATCCCATGCCGGGAGCTATGGAAACCATAGCGA
>NZ_JAUOSC010001644.1:0-239 GCF_030548285.1 Gilvimarinus sp. 1_MG-2023 | reverse complement strand
GAGCCTCTCCTTATGCTTGGAGGGTCATCTATTTAATCCTGCACGGCTCTGTACAGGTGTTGCCGTTGTTCAGGGCAAGGCGGCAAATGCAGCGAAATAACGAGCCCTTTTCACACTCGTCAACACCGCACTCCTCTGAGTGTGCCAGATCTTCAAACAACCGTTTATTCTTTATAAATAACAGCCGATTAGCCATTTGGGGCGACGTTGTGAGTCGCCATAACAGGCAGAATAGGATC
>NZ_JAUOSC010001643.1:0-239 GCF_030548285.1 Gilvimarinus sp. 1_MG-2023 | reverse complement strand
GCACATAACAGGTTGGCATTAATCGTCGGCGAAGCGCGGTTATCCAGCACGACGGCGTCTGCCAGCAAGTGGATGTTTTCCTTGGCGAGGTTGTAGGGAGTATTGCCCAGTAAATTGATCAGAAAATAGCGGGCTTTCACTGGTATTTGCAGCAAGAAGGCCATTTCTGCCGAGCTGACACCGGGGTGAGTGACTTTGCCAAAGCGATCCTGTAACTGGACGCCACCGGCACCCAGGCC
>NZ_JAUOSC010001642.1:0-239 GCF_030548285.1 Gilvimarinus sp. 1_MG-2023 | reverse complement strand
ACACAGTTCTAGGCTTACTTCCTTCGTACGGTCCAACAATACCGCGTGCTTCCATCGCATCAATCAATCGTGCTGCACGGGTATATCCAATTCGGAACCTTCGTTGCAGCATAGAGACACTAGCACTTTGCATTTCAATAATCATTTGTACCGCATCTTCATATAATTCATCATCTACTTCTTCTACTGCATCATTTGTATCCTCTGGAATCATCTCTTCTTGATAAGAAGCTTTTTGC
>NZ_JAUOSC010001641.1:0-239 GCF_030548285.1 Gilvimarinus sp. 1_MG-2023 | reverse complement strand
GCCTGATCCAGTCTGCGCTAACTCACTGCGCTGACTCAGTCTGAGCTAGCGCTAGCTGCGCCAGAAAAGGATGTCTGGCTTCAGCAAGTGGCCACTGCCTTGTATAAACAGCAGGCATAAAAAAACCCGCTCGAAAGCGGGTTTTCAGGAAGAACAGCCGATATTACTCAGCTGCATCAGCCTTTACTTCTTCAATCTCTTCTGCTTCAACAACTGGACGATCGACCAGCTCTACATAC
>NZ_JAUOSC010001640.1:0-239 GCF_030548285.1 Gilvimarinus sp. 1_MG-2023 | reverse complement strand
GCTCGCCCGGTTGCATCCAGTTGCGCGGCACCGGCAATTTCCTGATTCTGACGTGCCACTTCGGAAACGGCATCATCAAAACTGATGGTACGAATTCGCTCAGAGTCTGGAATACGCAATACCTGATGGGTTTTCAGGCGGTTGATGTTGCCACCGATAAAGGCATCCGGATTCTGCTGCTGGATGGCAACCATCATTTGTTGCGGTGTAATGCGGGGATCGGGCCGGGTAGCCAGAGC
>NZ_JAUOSC010001639.1:0-239 GCF_030548285.1 Gilvimarinus sp. 1_MG-2023 | reverse complement strand
CAACGGCCCACGCTTTGCTTGAGCGCGGCGAGTTCTGTTTGGCGCGTGGCGGCGGCTTTGTCGAGGAATAAGTTGTCGGCGGCGATGCGCTCGGCGCCGGCGGACTTCCATTCGTTCCAGAGGGCGAAGAGCGCTTGCTGCGTTTTCGCGAGCGCGGGCGATGGCGGCCAGGCACGCGGCTGCAGAGCGCCGGTGCGCCGCAGGACGGTGAGCGCTTCGTCGAGCGGCGCGCGCGGGCC
>NZ_JAUOSC010000164.1:0-441 GCF_030548285.1 Gilvimarinus sp. 1_MG-2023 | reverse complement strand
GGCAGGCCCCATTGGGAAGCCGAACTTTTCCATCACCTTGTCGATTTTCTGGAAGTCGGCACCGTCTCGTACCAAACCTGCAAAACCGGCGAAATACGGGAACAAGACCCGGTTCACCAGGAAGCCCGGGCAATCGTTGACCACAATCGGGGTCTTGCCCATTTTCTTGGCGTAAGCCACGACGGTTGCTACTGCTTCGTTGGACGTTTTTGAACCACGAATAACTTCCACCAGCGGCATCATATGTACCGGGTTAAAGAAGTGCATACCGAGGAAATTTTCCGGCCGCTTGAGATCGGCTGCCAGCAAATCAATCGAAATGGTCGAGGTGTTGGAGGTCACAATCGTGTCTGCAGATACCTCGTCTTCCAGCTCAGCCAGGACTGCTTTTTTGACGTTCGGGTTTTCCACGACCGCTTCCACCACGGTATTGACCGTACC
>NZ_JAUOSC010001638.1:0-239 GCF_030548285.1 Gilvimarinus sp. 1_MG-2023 | reverse complement strand
ATGCTGTGCTAATTCTAATGCTGCATTCTTCGTTAACATTTCAACCCCAGCCTTAGCGGATGAATATGCTGCACCATAGAACATTGGTACATGTGCATTTAAAGAGGCTACATTTACAATTGCACCTCCACCATGCTCTTTCATGTATTTAGCTTGATGTTTTAAAGATAAAAATACACCTTTTAAGCATAAATCTACAGTGAAGTTCCAGTCTTCTTCGCTTTGGTCAACAATTGCAC
>NZ_JAUOSC010001637.1:0-239 GCF_030548285.1 Gilvimarinus sp. 1_MG-2023 | reverse complement strand
ACCTACAGGAACCAAATGTATTTGCAAACTCAAGTGTGAAGGAGATACAAAAGCAATTCCTAAGCCCAAACCCCGTAAAACAAACATAACTCCAACAACCAACAACATTACAGGAACTGCTTTGTTAAAAACCGCTTTGAATTTAGCTGTGCTGATTAATTTGATTCCCATAAACAAAAACATTAATGGCAATGTACCCAAACCAAAAATAAACAAATACAAGCCTCCCTCCCATGCTG
>NZ_JAUOSC010001636.1:0-239 GCF_030548285.1 Gilvimarinus sp. 1_MG-2023 | reverse complement strand
GGGTGAAGTTACGTATGCCAATAACTTCATTTCTTGGTATGCTGAGGAAGGAAAACGCGTTTATGGGGAAACAATCCCAGCTTCGGCCCGTAATAAACGGATCATGGTACATAAGCAGCCAGTAGGAGTAATTGCTGCCATTACACCATGGAATTTCCCTGCGGCAATGATTACTAGAAAAGTAGCCCCCGCTCTGGCTGCAGGCTGCACAGCGGTTGTGAAGCCTGCGAGTGCAACCC
>NZ_JAUOSC010001635.1:0-239 GCF_030548285.1 Gilvimarinus sp. 1_MG-2023 | reverse complement strand
GGGTATGACGCCATTAAAAACCTTTGTTCGTATCATCATGCCGCAAGTGTGGCGCCTGGCGATTCCTGGTTTGGGCAATCTGTTTCAGGTCTTGCTGAAAGATACGGCTCTGGTCTCTGTGGTTGGTTTGAATGAGCTGATGCGGCAAGCGTCGGTCGGTGCTGCCAATACCAAACAACCGTTCGATTTTTATCTTGCTGCTGCCTTGTTGTATCTGTTACTCACGGTTGCCACCACAC
>NZ_JAUOSC010001634.1:0-239 GCF_030548285.1 Gilvimarinus sp. 1_MG-2023 | reverse complement strand
GATCATCCAGAATGGCGGCTTCCAGTTTGGGAATCAGACGCAGCAAGGGTCCACGCAGATCCAGTGTAGTCTGAAACCGCTGTTCCGGGTCTTCAACCCATTGAACGCCACTGCTGCGAACGTAATCAACCCGCACCGACGGCAACAAGCGGCGCAGTGCCAACGGTTTTCCCATCATTAACAAACCTGCCACATTCGGCAGCCACTCGCCGTTTTGTTTCTTGACCAGATTCAGTGCC
>NZ_JAUOSC010001633.1:0-239 GCF_030548285.1 Gilvimarinus sp. 1_MG-2023 | reverse complement strand
ACGCCAAGGAGCAGGTTGAAACCCTGCTGCAATTTAACGACAACACGGTGGAACGTGGCTTGTTCTTTCAAGTCGTCAATGCCGTGCTGGAAGTTACCCTGGACGATGATATGGAACTGGACGATTACCGGCTTAATTTTGGTCGTATGTTTGGAGCTGAACGACTGGCCGCCGCCATCGGCATGGTGGATGGTTCCGTGCGCTTTTATGGCCTGACCCCGACCAGCCTGCAGCTGGAC
>NZ_JAUOSC010001632.1:0-239 GCF_030548285.1 Gilvimarinus sp. 1_MG-2023 | reverse complement strand
GGAGCATCATGATCACAGCACTGGTTGCCGTCTTAATCGGCTTGGTTGTCCTGGTATGGAGTGCCGACAAATTTGTCCTTGGAGCTGCAGCAACAGCTCGCCGCCTTGGCATGTCACCGCTAATGGTGGGGTTGACGATTGTTTCCATTTGCACATACGCTCCTTAATTGTTTGTCTCTGCCGTCGCAACCCTGGATGGTGTTGGCAACCTGGCTGTGGGTAATGCCCTCGGCTCCAAC
>NZ_JAUOSC010001631.1:0-239 GCF_030548285.1 Gilvimarinus sp. 1_MG-2023 | reverse complement strand
GACATAACATGGTTGCATCGTCCGCAAAAGTGGCGCTGACACTCTGTTCTGTCCCGGCAAACTGCGCAGTATCCGCTGCCTGCGTTGTAAAACGGGCGGTGATATCGGTGTAACTGGCCACATCCAGGAAGACCTTGCTGTAGGTCTCGCCATCGGCATGGCGCAACAACCATCCCACCGTCGTATTGGCCGCAATCTGATGGGTGCTGGTATCGTATTCATACCAGTCAGCCCAGGCC
>NZ_JAUOSC010001630.1:0-239 GCF_030548285.1 Gilvimarinus sp. 1_MG-2023 | reverse complement strand
GGGTCGATCAGTGCAGCTGCTGAACAATTGTTTATTACCCAGCCAACCCTGAGCCGTGCGCTGCAGCAATTGGAAATGCGCGTCGGCGCACCGGTGCTGACGCGCACCCGCTACGGCATGGTGCCGACTGACATCGGTGCCCGGCTGGCACACCTTGGTGAACGGATACTGGCCGACACCGAACAGGGCGATGAAATCATTCGCCAGTGGCACAGCGGTTACGACAACCAGTTCACCAT
>NZ_JAUOSC010001629.1:0-239 GCF_030548285.1 Gilvimarinus sp. 1_MG-2023 | reverse complement strand
AGCTATTGCTGATGCCGTGGAGATAACAATACGTACGATTTTCCCGCAGGCCACCTCGGCCGAAAACAATAAAAGGAGAACAGATGGTGAAGTTTATCAATCGTCTGGAAGATATATTGATTGGCTCATTGCTGGTCTGTATTACCTTGCTGGTGTTTGCTGAAGTGGTTATGCGCTTTGGTTTCAGTACCGGTATTCATTGGGCTCAGGAAACGACGCTGTTTATGTCGGCCTGGATG
>NZ_JAUOSC010000163.1:0-442 GCF_030548285.1 Gilvimarinus sp. 1_MG-2023 | reverse complement strand
GAACCGGCTTGCCCAGAAACCGCGCATGCGCACAAAGAAACTGTTAGCATGCAAATCGAATTCAATCATAATTTCGAGCAAAGGAAATAATGTGTTAAGCACACTTTCCAAAATTTCACTTACTAGCACAGCAATAGCCCCTGTAGGCTTTACTTATGCGTGGGTGGCTTGGTTTGATGGAGAAAAAACATTTGCTGGCTTGGCTATTGCAGCTTCATTATTTCTAGTACTGGTTTGCATCTGGATGCTTCGCTATGCCAAGAAGAACTTAGAGCGCTTCAATTTTTCTGTAGCGACTGTTGAAGCTGCTGATCGTGAAAATATGGGCTTTCTTCTTTTATATTTACTTCCGCTTTTTACTGCAAGTTTCACTGCGCTAAACTGGATAGTCTGGGTTCCAACATTATTAATATTTGCCATGATAACCAGCACTGGATATAGC
>NZ_JAUOSC010001628.1:0-239 GCF_030548285.1 Gilvimarinus sp. 1_MG-2023 | reverse complement strand
CAGGTCGATGGAGCCCTGTAGCAAATAATGACAGTAGTCGGCTTGCTGACCGCGTTTGAACAACAAGCTGCGTGACGTCAGCCGGATCAGCTCGAAATGGGGCAGCAACTCTTCCAATGCATGTTCGGAGAGATCACCAAAAGGGATAAACCGCTGTAATTGCTCTGCACTGATCATAACCTTCCGTCCTGGGTGGGAGAGTGCCGGGTGAGCGGAGTACAGAATGTCATGAATACAGG
>NZ_JAUOSC010001627.1:0-239 GCF_030548285.1 Gilvimarinus sp. 1_MG-2023 | reverse complement strand
GAGTACCGGCGTACATCGCTTTGCCGATCTGCGGGCCAACCTGACCCGACTGGAAAACGGGTTGATCGCCGGGGTGCCATCAACAGAATCGGTGGCATCCAAAGCCGGTGGCGCAATGGACGCCGAGCTGTCTGACAGTGGCTCGGCAGCAGCGGCCGAGGAGGCCGGACTGATTGTTCATATTGACGGTATCACCATGGCAGATTCAAGCACGGGAGCGACCGCCGCCAGCCAGATCC
>NZ_JAUOSC010001626.1:0-239 GCF_030548285.1 Gilvimarinus sp. 1_MG-2023 | reverse complement strand
GTTCAATCCAGTGCTGCAGGGTGTCGTCGCTCCAGCCGGATTTTTCGGCCCGACGTTTGAGCGCCGGTTCCCAGCCTGGACGCAGACCATGCCATAACAGAAACAGGGCGTTGTCTGCAGACTGCGCCACCCGTTGGCTGAATTCGGCAAAATGCTCGCGGCGGGCTTTTTGCTGGGCGATTTCCGGCAGACGCCAGTCGGCTTCATTGCGTAACTGCAGCCAGTACCAGAAATGTTGC
>NZ_JAUOSC010001625.1:0-239 GCF_030548285.1 Gilvimarinus sp. 1_MG-2023 | reverse complement strand
CCACATAGGCGCCATCGCTGCCCACGGCGATGATTTGTGGATCATAGTCACGACCAGTGGTGTTACCCAGCGCTTCCAGCTGTACTTTGTCACCGTTGAAGGAGCCATCGGCTTTAAACGCCTGCACAAAGATCGAATAGTCACCGTCGCTATCATCACCACGCCAGGTCACCACATAAACGCCATCAGTGCCCACGGCGGTGATTTGAGGGTACCGATCAGCACCGGTGATATTATCC
>NZ_JAUOSC010001624.1:0-239 GCF_030548285.1 Gilvimarinus sp. 1_MG-2023 | reverse complement strand
GCCGTGCACTACCGGCTGCGCAACCAGCCAGACACCGACACCACAACCATCCGACTCGACACCGACCTGGTCGTATTTGCCACCGGTATTTTACCCAACCGGGAACTTGCCGCCGCCGCCGGGATAACCACCCGCCGTGGTATCTGCGTCAACTCGCATATGCAAACCTCAGACAGCCATATTTATGCACTGGGCGAATGTTGTGAATTTGAAGGACAAACCTACGGCCTGGTCGCCCC
>NZ_JAUOSC010001623.1:0-240 GCF_030548285.1 Gilvimarinus sp. 1_MG-2023 | reverse complement strand
GCGTTGCATCTTCAGTGAAGGGATCCATGAAAGGCGTGGTGTCATCCGGCATCAAGATCATGTCGGATTCGTTGATGCCTTTCCAGCCGGAGATGGATGAGCCATCAAACATCTGGCCAATTTCGAAGAATTCTTCGTCGACATAGCTGGCAGGAATGGTTACATGCTGCTCTTTACCTTTGGAATCGGTAAAACGCAGGTCAACCCACTTAACGTCATTTTCTTTGATCAGATTCAGAG
>NZ_JAUOSC010001622.1:0-240 GCF_030548285.1 Gilvimarinus sp. 1_MG-2023 | reverse complement strand
ACACTGGACCAGATGACACTGGACCAGATGACACTAGATGAAGCAGTAGCAGAAAGGAAGATGGTAGGCGAGATACCAGCAGATGAAACTGCAGCGGATGAAACAGCAGCGGATGAGTCATCGACTGGTGAGATGGAGATGAATCATTCGCTGTCTATTCATATCAGGAGAGAGCACGAGACGGTCTTACCGCTGACTGCCTGCATGTTGTTGCGGTTCTGTTCCCAGACGGCTCTCATG
>NZ_JAUOSC010001621.1:0-240 GCF_030548285.1 Gilvimarinus sp. 1_MG-2023 | reverse complement strand
CGTCCACACCGGGCCAGATGCCGGTGCCGTGATGGCCCGCGCGGACGAGGAGCATTTCAACCAGCGCCACCCCGACAGCGACTGTGAACTCCAAGAGGTCGCGGCTGATTTCTACCAGGGACGAGTCCAGCGCGGTTTTGTTCCACTCGGCGAATAACTGGTGGATTTCGTCGGCGCTCATGCCGTGCAGTTCTTTCATGATTTGGTCGGCGTCACACAATAGCTGCATGTCGCCGTACT
>NZ_JAUOSC010001620.1:0-240 GCF_030548285.1 Gilvimarinus sp. 1_MG-2023 | reverse complement strand
CTGCATGTCCTTTCTGGCGATCTCGTGCGTATGCCAAAACAGCTCGGTTTCAACGCGGATCTCGTCGCCCTCATCGATAAACGCCAGCAACATGCCAGCCCAGGTATTCCGACGGCTCAAGATCAATTTCGCCAGAGCATCCGAAATATGAAACGACAGGTTGCCGCACAGGGCGCCTGGGTTGTCGCACCAGTCGCCATGGTAAAAAAACGTCGTCCGCCGGATCTGGCGGTATTGCAG
>NZ_JAUOSC010001619.1:0-240 GCF_030548285.1 Gilvimarinus sp. 1_MG-2023 | reverse complement strand
GCGCAACGTGCTGGCTGGCTGATTGAGAGCAGATTGTTTGGCTGTTGGGTATCCTTGCGCTTTCGTCGGTGTGGGGGACATATATTTAATCCTGCACGGCTCTGCGCGAGTATTGCCGTTGTTCAGGGCAAGGCGACGAATGCAGCGAAATAACGAGTCCTTTTCAAATTTGTCAACACCGCACTGGACGGCTGCTCATTATCCCCGACATTTCAATGATCGTTTCCTACGAGGTTGAAC
>NZ_JAUOSC010000162.1:0-442 GCF_030548285.1 Gilvimarinus sp. 1_MG-2023 | reverse complement strand
GGCCAGGGTTTTCAGCGAGCAGTATTTCCACGCTTCGGTTTTGCGGGTCGGCCAGGGGGCAGCGGCAAATGCAGCACTGCCCTGGGCGCGAATGGGCTGTAACCAGTCTGGCGCATGGGTGCCGTTGACTCGTTGCAGTTGTTGATCTTGAAAAACAGTAGCCACCTTAACTCTCCGGACTGTGGTGTTGTAACGCGTCAGAGTTCAGATTCTTGACGCCAGACAGACAAAAGCTCGCCATCTCAGGCTTCGCTTTCCAGCCAGCTGTAGCCTTTTTCTTCCAGTTCCAGTGCCAGCTCTTTACCACCGGACTTGACGATTTTGCCATCGGCCAGTACGTGTACGTAATCCGGCACAATATAGTCGAGCAGACGCTGGTAGTGGGTCACAATAATAAAAGAGCGGTTTGGATCTCGCATGGCATTGACGCCATGGGCAACCA
>NZ_JAUOSC010001618.1:0-240 GCF_030548285.1 Gilvimarinus sp. 1_MG-2023 | reverse complement strand
GGCAACGACCGGTAATAAATTCCTGAATTTCGTCCGACAAGTCGTGCAGCTTCAGCCGCGTCCGGTCGGTCTTGTTGCGAAACAGGAAAGAGCCCAACCCCTGTTCACTGTCGCGCACCACAAAGCGGTCGTCGCCTTTCTGTTCAAAATGGAATTCATCCGAAGCCAGAAAGGTAAAGTGGCCTTTTTCCAGCCATTGCAGAAAGGCCAGCCCCTCTTCGGCACCCTCCACCTGAACAC
>NZ_JAUOSC010001617.1:0-240 GCF_030548285.1 Gilvimarinus sp. 1_MG-2023 | reverse complement strand
GCCACCAGGCGGTCGGCAGAGCGATCCAGCAGCAGGTATTGCAGCCCCAATAAAATGCTGCAAACCAGCCCGACCAGTGTGGTATTCATCGCCACGCCCATACCGGTGGTCATTTGCTGCATCAGGACTTTCAGGTCAGACGTATCCAGATTCTCCAACCCCGACACCGACCCCAACATCAGCATAAAGCCGACCACGGTTCCCAGCAGCCCCAGCTTGACCAGGACACCGGTCATAAAC
>NZ_JAUOSC010001616.1:0-240 GCF_030548285.1 Gilvimarinus sp. 1_MG-2023 | reverse complement strand
CCATGGTGGCGGCGTCGGTTGCCTGTTATGGCTTGTTGATCCAGCACCGCTTGCTGATGGTGGCTTCACTGACATTAAATGATGGTGAATCCGGGGCCTATAATGCCGGTCATTTTTCGCTGGTAGCGGAGCGGGAAGTGGCTCGCAGCGAGCGTGCCAAGCGGCCATTGGCGCTGATTGGTTTCAGTATTGAAGATTTTTCCCAGTTGTGTGACTTGCATGGACAGCACGCCGTCAGCC
>NZ_JAUOSC010001615.1:0-240 GCF_030548285.1 Gilvimarinus sp. 1_MG-2023 | reverse complement strand
ATCCACGTCCGCATCGGTCATGATAATAATGCTGTGATAACGCAATTTGTCGGGGTTAAATTCTTCCCGGCCAATGCCACAGCCCAATGCAGTAATCAGGGTGCCGACTTCTGCTGACGACAGCATTTTGTCAAAGCGGGCTTTTTCAACGTTGAGGATTTTACCTTTCAACGGCAAAATTGCCTGAGTACGACGATCCCGGCCTTGCTTGGCGGAGCCGCCGGCCGAGTCCCCTTCCAC
>NZ_JAUOSC010001614.1:0-240 GCF_030548285.1 Gilvimarinus sp. 1_MG-2023 | reverse complement strand
ATACACGCCAGCCTGTCGGGTTGCCAGAAGGGTCATGATCAAATCCCTGATTATCGAAATCGAACCAGACATCCGGGATATAGCCATCCCATTGACCGTTTTTGTTGCGATCCCATTATGCAGGGACATTCTTCAATTTCTCTGCCAGATAAATCTCACCATGACGACTGGCGTAGTTATCCTCTCGTACATAGCTCAGGATATCTTCATCACTGATATTTTGAATAGCTTGGGTACGAT
>NZ_JAUOSC010001613.1:0-240 GCF_030548285.1 Gilvimarinus sp. 1_MG-2023 | reverse complement strand
AAGTATACCTATCCCCGTAATAATTAACATATGTTTTTGTTTAAGCAAAGCTGATAATGCCATCATCGCTATGCCGATCCCCATCCCAAAAAGTCGTTCTGTTGCTGTTCCTTCATAAAGACTGTACATAATCATCAATGCACCAATTAACTGAGCCGCTGATTGAATTACTTTATGGGAGAATGTTATTTTGCTTCGAAGTTTTCCATCGATATCCAAATCAGGCATTAAGCCTGAAAC
>NZ_JAUOSC010001612.1:0-240 GCF_030548285.1 Gilvimarinus sp. 1_MG-2023 | reverse complement strand
ATAATATTCAGGGCAGAGGCAATGGATTGCTTCAGGGCACCTTTGGATTTTTCCTTTTTCAGGCCTTCGGTCAGTTCCTGATGCACATCGTGCGGTAACTGTTCGCGAATATAGCTTGCCAGCGGGTGGGGATTGTTCTCGATAAAATGTGCAACGGCCTGAGTGTCGAGAACGTCATCAGCACGGATCAGGAAGCGGCTTTGTTTGTAATCCTCGAGGTAATCCAGCAGCCCCTGGAAG
>NZ_JAUOSC010001611.1:0-240 GCF_030548285.1 Gilvimarinus sp. 1_MG-2023 | reverse complement strand
CGCCCGTACCCATCGCATTCGCCAGTATGAAGATTTCTTCAACGCATCAGGCATGGCAACGCCGGATGACCTGGAAGAATTCCGCGCCTGTCAGGAAGGCTTCAAGGCCGGTGGCCTGCCCTGGAACGATATGTGCCGGGGTGCCACTCACTGGATTGACGGCCCGGACGACGCTGCCAAGGCCATCGACCTCAAACCAGTGATGAGTGGTGCCAAATCGGAAGATGAAGGCCTGTATAC
>NZ_JAUOSC010001610.1:0-240 GCF_030548285.1 Gilvimarinus sp. 1_MG-2023 | reverse complement strand
GGATACCACGACGGGCAAGGCGACCATGACCAATTTCACGACGGCCTGGCGTACCCAGACGGCCAGCTTCACCAACAGAATATGGAGGGAAGTTGTAGTGGAACAGGAACGGATCGTCCTTGGTGCCGTGCAGGAAGTCGATCATCTGTGCATCACGGGCAGAGCCCAGAGTGGTCACAACAATCGCCTGGGTTTCACCACGGGTGAACAGAGCTGAACCGTGCGTGGTGTTCAGTACAC
>NZ_JAUOSC010001609.1:0-240 GCF_030548285.1 Gilvimarinus sp. 1_MG-2023 | reverse complement strand
CTCAAGGCCTGATTGGTCGCGCTGAAGCAGTACGGTGATTGGGTTCTCTGGGAACCACCAGAAAACAGGATGACAGATTCAGTCCTGACTCCTGCCGGATCAGGAATCTGACCCGGCAAGTGGGCATTCAGGCACTTGCCAGTGGAAGTGTCTGAAACCTTCGCCAGCAATATCGCTCAGAACGGCACATCATCATCGTAATTGGGCATGGTCTGGGCAAACGGAGAGCCGCCACCTGAC
>NZ_JAUOSC010000161.1:0-443 GCF_030548285.1 Gilvimarinus sp. 1_MG-2023 | reverse complement strand
ATTTTGATCAGTATGAAACCGTGTTTGCCGATGTGTTCCAGCAGGCTGAACAGCAGCTGCCGGCGTTGCCCTGGCTGGCTGCCGGTCAGAGTACCGGGGGAGCGATTCTGGCCAGCTATCTGCTCAAGCGCCACCCGGTAGCCGGTCAGTCCGGGCCGTTGCTGGTCTGGCTGCTGGCCCCGTTGTTACGGCCAGCGGGATGGCGCAGCGGCCGCTGGATACATACGCTGGTACACCGTTTTGTCGCCCGGGTGCCGAGACGTTTTGTGCTGAACGGTAATAATCGGGTATTTGCTGAATTTGTTGCCAGTAGTGACCCCCTGCAATCCCGTTATTTGAGTGTCCATTGGGTGACGGCACTCAAGCGTTGGCTCGGCTGGATCGAGCGGCGATCACCGTTTGATTATCCGGTACGCATGATTCAGGGGACGGCGGATCAGACC
>NZ_JAUOSC010001608.1:0-240 GCF_030548285.1 Gilvimarinus sp. 1_MG-2023 | reverse complement strand
CTGTGGATGCATGCAAAATCTCACTTTTTAAAACTTGAATATTCAATTAAAAAGCAAGAATTGAACCAGTCTGCTCAAAACCCGAGACAGTGGCTACAGGAAATGAAAACAGCGACTTCTGCAGGCAGCTGTCTGGCAAGCCGGGAGGCTGGATCAGGGGGCAGATATGGCGCGGAAGGTATAAGCATGGACGGTATGAGCATGGACGGTATGGGCGCGCAGGCCGGTGTTGGTCTCATC
>NZ_JAUOSC010001607.1:0-240 GCF_030548285.1 Gilvimarinus sp. 1_MG-2023 | reverse complement strand
CGTTTTTTCTGGCCTGAATCTCAAACAGGTCGGTGAACAACACCGGGAAACGGGCTTCCAGATAATTCCACTGGCGCTGGCGAATCGCATCCATAATGGCCCGGTGATGCCAGCCCCAGTCCAGGGAGAGCGCGACCATGTGTTGTCGTTTGACCGGTGCCAGACTGGCGCGGGCAGCAAGCCACTCCCGTTCGGCATCCTTGTTCCGTTCCAACGCCAGCCACTCTTTGGCCCGCTGAA
>NZ_JAUOSC010001606.1:0-240 GCF_030548285.1 Gilvimarinus sp. 1_MG-2023 | reverse complement strand
GATCAGTTGGTACGCCAACTCTGGCGAATTGGCGTTGGTCGGAATCGCCATCACATCAATCCATAACGCCGCCCCCTCCCGGGGAATAAAATACGACAAATCGGCATTGCCCGCTGCCGCTGTCAGCAAATCACCGGAATACCCCACAGCCACACAGATCTTGCCGCTGGCCAGGTCATCCAGATACTGGGTTGTGTGTAAATAGCTGACCTCACCCAACGAATCTTTCAGCAATTGACC
>NZ_JAUOSC010001605.1:0-240 GCF_030548285.1 Gilvimarinus sp. 1_MG-2023 | reverse complement strand
GCCCGGTTTTGGGCGTTTTCTGACGGTGTTTTCTGGTTTCTGGTGACAGGATTAACGATGATAACTAAACGCCGTTGGTGCCATGGCCACACCATCCAGCTGCCACGGATCGCGATGATCCAGCGCCAGCCGGGTACCTTCTGCCACGAGTGCAGGCCGCTGTAATGCTTGCTGGTACAGGTCGCTACGGTAGCACTCGCGGATAGTTTCTTCGCAGTCCAGGGCGGAACTGACCCAGCC
>NZ_JAUOSC010001604.1:0-240 GCF_030548285.1 Gilvimarinus sp. 1_MG-2023 | reverse complement strand
ATTCTCAACCAACAGAACGCCATGACTGATTCCGAAACCGAACTGGAAATTTCCAGCCGCCACTCCATTCCACTGTATCAGATTGACCTGCAAGCCATCCGTGCCCAGGGTGCCGGTGGCCAGAACGTCAACAAGGTATCCAGTGCCATCCATTTGCGCTTTGATATCGGTGCATCGTCCCTGCCTGGTTATATCAAGGAACGCCTTGCCAACATCTCGGACAGCCGGATCAGCAAGGAC
>NZ_JAUOSC010001603.1:0-240 GCF_030548285.1 Gilvimarinus sp. 1_MG-2023 | reverse complement strand
GATCATCGCTGCGACAGCCGTAACACCGGAAGCGATTAATTTTATGGCGTCCAAAGCGCGTGGACTGATTTGCCTGACACTGGACGAACAGCGCTGTGAGCAACTGGGCTTGCACGCCATGGTTGCCGATAATGGCTGTACTTACGGCACCGCATTTACCGTTTCGATTGATGCGGCCCAGGGCATCTCAACCGGTATTTCTGCCGCCGACCGTGCCCACACCATCCAGCTAGCGGTAGC
>NZ_JAUOSC010001602.1:0-240 GCF_030548285.1 Gilvimarinus sp. 1_MG-2023 | reverse complement strand
CAACAACACTGACCCCCTGCTGCAGGTTTTCCAGAGCGGCTTGCAGTTGTTCCCGGCTCATTGAAAACGCCTGACTGGCTTCACTGGCGAGGAAGGCCAGATCACGAATCTGGATGCGTTCGCCGCCCAGCAAGGTAGAGAAAATGACTCGGGCAGAGGAAGACCCAACCACCGATGCCAGTAATTTCTCTGCCTCCTGAATCAGGGCGCTGGAGGCGATGGCATTGTCGTATTGAATGC
>NZ_JAUOSC010001601.1:0-240 GCF_030548285.1 Gilvimarinus sp. 1_MG-2023 | reverse complement strand
GCGCGCGGCAGCCCGGAGTATATCCGAGCCTGACGCTGCGGGTTGTGTTGGTACGCGCGGTGACTACCCGATACCGCTGCGTACCAGCTCGCCGCTAGCGGCGATGCGCCCTGTTGTCGGTGCGCTCAATCAGTCGAACCAGACCAGCCGGGTTGGGTAATCAGGCTGGTGATGGCCTTAGTAGCCTTGTCCAGGAATCCAGCTGGTACCAGCCAGTGGCACCCGTGCCATGGCGGCAGA
>NZ_JAUOSC010001600.1:0-240 GCF_030548285.1 Gilvimarinus sp. 1_MG-2023 | reverse complement strand
AAGTAGCCCGACACGCTAGTCGCTGCCCCTTCCAAATCATACATATCCCCACGATGCCCCACCCGCACCACCAAAATTATAAGTTCAGATGACCTCATCTGATAAATAATCCGATAATCACCAACTCGAATACGAAACAAGTTTACTTCACTAGATAACTTTTTAACGCCGCTCGGAAGTGGATTCGAAGCAAGTTTATCAATTGCTTTTCCAAGTCTCTCTTGCAGATCACGCGTCAAT
>NZ_JAUOSC010001599.1:0-240 GCF_030548285.1 Gilvimarinus sp. 1_MG-2023 | reverse complement strand
CAGCAATTCGCCATCGCGGTCTTCAAACCAGATTTTCTGCCGTCGGCTCAGACGCTGGGAAGCAGTGGCTGGCTTTTTGCCAACTACGTTGACGCTGACATAGGGGGCTGCCCACTTGATACCCTCAAGAGGTAAAAAGCGGAAACCGTTGGCCGTTACCATCCAGGCGCCATCGTCCTTGACGTCCGCGACAATGGCGGGAATCAACCGGCTTTGTGATTTCTGGCTGCGGAGCTGCTG
>NZ_JAUOSC010000160.1:0-444 GCF_030548285.1 Gilvimarinus sp. 1_MG-2023 | reverse complement strand
AGCTCCGTCAGGGCGGCAAAGGGGGCGGTGCTGTTCTCCGTGTCCCAGGTCGCCAGCAAGTGCTCGCTTTGGCGCAGCTGCAGGTCAGACAGTTGCCACTGTTCAATCGGCTGTGGCTGGGCGTTGATCCGGGTGTTGTCCAGTTGCAGTGTAATCGGGCCGGTCGGGTTAAGGGTGAGCTGTAGATGACTGGTGAGGTCCCAGGCGCTGGTCAGGCCGGTGCTGTTCAGCGTGCCGGTGGCGGCCAGTTGTATCTGGGCCGAGAGCATGGGGTGGCTGGCGGTGCTGAGGCTGTGCCACTGCAGCTGCATCGGTACCGTGATCTGGCTGTCAATGCGGGTCTGGTCCTGGTCTTGCCACTGGAAGTGCATACCGGGCTGGGTCTTGGCCTGGCAGTCCGTCAGCAACCGGTCGCATTGCATCGTCGCCTGCCATGGTGATATG
>NZ_JAUOSC010000016.1:0-53044 GCF_030548285.1 Gilvimarinus sp. 1_MG-2023 | reverse complement strand
CGGAATGCGGAATGCGGAATGCGGAATGCGGAATGCGGAATGCGGAATGCGGAATGCGGAATGCGGAACAATATTGTGCTGTGCTAGCCCGTAGCGAAGTCAACCACTATTCACTGTTTTAGCACCTTACAATACGCATTCTGCGTTCTACGTTTTGCCTTTTGCGTTCTGCGTTCCGCCTTCTACGTTCCGCCCCTTCAATTTATGCTAAGCTCGCTGCACTCTAAATATGACGATTGAAGCGCGACTATGCACATTCATATTCTCGGTATTTGCGGCACCTTTATGGGTAGCCTGGCGAGCCTTGCCAAAGAGCTGGGCCACCGGGTAACCGGTTCCGACCAAAACGTTTACCCGCCCATGAGCACGCAACTGGAGCAGCTCGGCATTGAGCTGATCAGCGGTTACGACCCGGCCCAACTCGACCCGGCCCCCGATTTAGTTATCATCGGCAATGCGCTCAGTCGCGGCAACCCGGCGGTTGAGGTAGTGTTAGAGCGCGGCCTGCCCTACACCTCGGGCCCCGAGTGGTTGCGCCAGCATGTATTGCCCGGCAAATGGGTACTGGCCGTGTCCGGCACTCACGGCAAAACCACCACCGCCAGCTTGCTGGCCTGGATGTTGGAATACGCCCACATGGCCCCGGGCTTTTTAATTGGCGGGGTTACGCAAAACTTCCCCGTTTCGGCCCGTCTGGGCGACACGCCTTTTTTTGTGATTGAGGCCGACGAGTACGACAGCGCCTTTTTCGACAAGCGCTCCAAATTTGTTCACTACCAACCGCGCACGCTGATCATCAACAATATGGAGTTTGATCACGCCGATATTTTCGACTCTTTAGCCGATATCCAGCGCCAGTTTCACCACCTGATTCGCACGGTACCCGGCAGCGGGCAAATTATTCACCCGACTGGAATTGACGCCATTGATGAAACTCTAAACAAAGGCTGCTGGAGCAATACTCTTAGCACAGGTGCCAACGGCCAGTGGCACTGCCGCTTGTTACAAGACGATGGCAGCCACTTTCAGGTATTGGAAGGCGCTCAGGTACAGGCTGAAGTGCGCTGGGACTTAACCGGCCAGCACAATGTGGACAACGCTTTGGCCGCCCTGCTGGCGGCGCGCCATGTGGGCGTAACACCGGAGGTGGCCGCCGCCGCGCTGGCCGAGTTTAAAGGGGTCAAACGCCGCATGGAGTGCATCGCCGATCTACACTCGATCAAGGTCTACGACGACTTTGCCCACCACCCCACCGCCATTAAAACCACGCTGGCCGGGCTGCGGGCCAAAGTGGGCCGCGACAAAATCATCGCCGTGATTGAACCGCGCTCCAACACCATGCGTATGGGGGTTCACAAAGACAACTTGGCAAACGCCTGCAGCGATGCCGACGAGGTACTCTGGTACCAGCCCCCGGCATCCGACTGGGATCTGGCCGATGTGATTAACCACTCGCCGGTGCCCGCCAAACTCTACCGCGAGCTGGACGGATTAATTCACGACGCCCTGGCGCTGGCCGAGGCCAACTGCCATATTGTGATTATGAGCAATGGCGGCTTTGGCGGTTTGCACGGTCGTTTAGTGTCGCAACTGAATAAACACGCCCTATGACGGAGGCCGCCATGAACGAACAACGCACCGTAACCCTCGCCATGACCGGCGCCTCGGGCGCACAGTACGGGCTGCGTTTGCTGCAGTGTTTGCTGGCAGCCGACTGCCGGGTGTATCTGTTATTGTCTTCCGCCGCCGAGGTCGTGATTCGCACCGAAACCGAGTTGGATTTACCGACCGATTTAGACGAACAGCAAATCTTTTTAAGTCAGCGCTACGGCGCGGCGGACGATCAACTGATACTGTTCGGGCGCGACGATTGGTTCTCACCGGTGGCCTCAGGCTCCAGCTCACCGGCATCTATGGTAATTTGCCCGGCCAGCGGCGGTACTTTATCCAGCATCGCCACCGGGGCCAGCAACAACCTAATTGAACGCGCCGCCGATGTCGCCCTAAAAGAGCGCCGCCAACTGATTGTCGTGCCGCGCGAGACGCCCTACTCCGCTGTGCACTTAGAAAACATGCTCAAGCTCACTCAGCTCGGCGCGGTGGTGCTACCGGCCAGCCCCGGCTTTTACCTGCAGCCCGATAGCGTCGAAGCCCTGGTGGACTTTGTGGTGGCCCGCATTCTCGACCAACTGAATATCGAACAAGATCTGATGCCGCGCTGGGGCGAAGAGTAGTGCTGCCCAGCAAGGTTACCTTAGTAGAGGTAGGCCCGCGCGACGGCCTGCAAAACGAGCCGGGCACCATCGCCTGCGCCGATAAAATCGCCTTAATCCACGCCCTGGCCGAGGCCGGTCTTACCCGCATTGAGGCCGGCGCCTTTGTAAACCCCAAGTGGGTGCCACAAATGGCCGACAGCGAAGCCGTGTTCGCCGGTATTGAGCGCCGCTCGGGGGTAAGCTACAGCGCCCTCACCCCCAACCTGAAAGGTTTTGAGCGGGCCCGGGCGGCGCGGGCATCCGAGGTCGCCATTTTTGCCGCCGCCTCCGAAGCCTTTAGCCGAAAAAACCTTAACTGCAGCATTGATGACAGCCTGGCCCGCTTTAGCGACGTCACCCGCGCCGCCCGCGCAGCCAATATTCCCGTGCGCGGCTATATTTCTTGCGTGCTGGGTTGCCCTTACAGCGGCGCGGTGGACCCGGCGCTGTGCGTCGAAATTGCTCAGGCACTACTCGCTATGGGCTGTTTTGAAGTCTCGCTGGGCGACACCATCGGCGTCGGTACCGTCGCCAGCACCCGCGCATTGCTGGAGCCCATGCTCAAGGCGATTGGGCCCGAGCAGCTCGCGGTGCATATGCACGACACCTACGGTCAGGCACTGGCCAATGTTTACCAATCACTGCAAATGGGTATTTCGGTGGTGGATGCTTCGGTCGCAGGTTTAGGTGGCTGCCCCTACGCCCAAGGTGCCTCGGGCAACCTGGCCACCGAAGACGTGCTATACCTATTAAACGGGCTAGGCATTGAACACGGCGTAGCGCTGGATAAAATCGTACAGGCCGGCGACCAAATTTGCCGCACACTGGGCATTGCCAACCACAGCCGCGTCGCTCAGGCACTGCTCGCTAACTTTAAAAAATAAAACAACTATGACAGAAGACAACGAACTACTTAAAGCCAAAGCCAACCTGGAAACCGCGCAAATCCCCTGGCGCGAACTGCAACGATTTTTTGCCTCGGGCAAAGCCATCTTCGTCGCCCCCGAGCTCGACCTGACTCAGGTCGCCGCCGAAATGGCCTGCGACAATGCCGCGCAAATACAGCACTGGATGCAAGCCGAACAAGTCGGCCCCGTCAGCGACGAAAGCGCACAACAGTGGTTTGAAAATGACACCCTACTCTGGGCCGTGGTGGTCAAACCCTGGGTGTTGGTTCAGCAGAAAAGTCTGAGGTCTGAGGTCTGAGGTCTGAGGTCTGAGGTCTGAGGTCTGAGGTCTGGATTTTTTGTGCAAGCCACTCAACTGTCAAACCCGTGCTGATCTTTAGCGTTTAGCATCAGACGTCCGACGTCAGACATCGAGCCTTCCCCTACCCCAACACCCCTCGCACCAGTGCCGCTACACCGGTAAAGGCTGCGATGGTGAGAATAATCGGGCGCAGGGCGGCAAAGGGTAAGCGGTTGACTAAAAAGCCAGACAGCCAAAAACCCAATACCACACCGGGGCAGGTCAGTAGCAGCGCCTTGAGTTCGGCAACGCCAATATAACCCGAGGCGGTTAGGGCGATAACACCGGTAATGCACGAAAACAAAAAGAAGGCCGATAAATTCGCTCGCACCAGGGGCCCGGTCTCATTTTGGTAGACCAGCGCAATCGGCGGGCCGCCCACGGCGGTAATCGTCCCCATATAGCCCGAGGCGGCACCGGCCAATAAATTATTGCGCGCATTCAATCGGGGCTTTATACCCACCACACTGAGCAGTACGGCCAGCAATATTAAACCACCAAAGGCAAACTCAAAGCCTTTAACCGACAGTGCCATCAGCGTCAGCGCACCCAGGCCGGTGCCTACCACGTTGCCGCCGATGGCGTAACGCACCGGTCGAAACTGGATTCCACCATGGTTACGCACCATCATCAGTACGGTCAGCACTAACGCATTGAGCATAGCCACACCGGGCACAAGGGCCGGATTGACCAAAAACAACAAAGGCACCGACAAAGTACCAATACCGTAACCGGCCACGCCCTGAAGGCATGCGCCCGCCAATAAAGCCAAATTGGCTAATATCAGCTGTAAAACAGACAGATCAGTTAGCAAGGGAATCTCAACACGTTGGATAAAACATAGGGATTGCGGCAACCGCCGCTAAGCTTTTTAAGCCGGCAGCATCATAGCCCCGCGCGCACAGTTTTACGAGCCCATTTGCAATTCTTTGACCTGCAAGGCTGCGGCGCTTTTCATTAACATTCCATTACCGAAGGTGTTGCGTATCGGATTTGGTTTCTACTCTCACCTCGCTTAATATTGTCAGCATTCATTGCCATCACGCAATACACAGAATAGGAAAAAAGCATGCAATACAGCCCTCTCGGCCACAGCGGCCTGCAGGTATCCCGCGTCTGTCTCGGCACCATGACTTGGGGCAAGCAAAACACTCAAAACGACGCCAACGCCCAAATTGAGTACGCCCTGGCCCAGGGGGTGAATTTTATCGACACCGCCGAAATGTACGCCGTGCCGCCCACGGCCGACACCTACGGCACCACCGAGACTATTATTGGCAACTGGCTGGCCGACAACCCCGCCCGGCGTGAAGAATTTATTCTCGCCAGTAAAATTGCCGGCAACGGGCTCAAGTACATTCGCGGCGGTGGCGACATCACCGGCGAAAGCGTGATCAGCGCCGTTAATGACTCCCTCGCCCGCCTGCAAACCGACTATATCGACCTCTACCAGCTGCACTGGCCCAACCGCACCTCGCCACACTTTGGTAAACACGCCCCCGGCCGTATCAGTTTTAGCGATGTGGATGCCCAGGCACACTCGGCGCAAATGCTGGAAATTCTGCAAGCGCTAGATGAATGCGTAAAAAGCGGCAAAATTCGCCACTTTGGCCTGTCTAACGATACGCCTTGGGGCATCAACGAGTACGTGCGCCTCAGTGAAAAACACAACCTCACTCGGGTTACCGCCATACAAAACGAATTCAGCCTGCTGCAAACCCGCGACTGGCCGTTTTTAATTGAAAACTGCGTACATCAGCAAGTGGCTTACCTGCCCTGGTCACCTCTGGCCACCGGTGCACTGACCGGTAAATACATCGGCGGTGCACGCCCCGAAGGCGCGCGCTGGAACTTGGTACAACGCAATGGCCTGTTCCGCGATACCGAGCAAAGCAGCGCCGCCGTGGCCGCTTATAGCGAGCTTGCCCAAAAACATCAGCTGACCCCGGCACAACTGGCCTTAGCCTGGTGCAACCAGGTAGACGGCGTAACCTCCACCATCATCGGCGCAACCAGTTTGGAGCAGCTCAACGAAAATATCAGCGCCTTTGAGCTCACCCTCAGCGATCAGGTGCTCAGTGATATTGCCGATATACACCGGCAGTACCCGGTGCCGTTTTAGAGTTTGGATGTCGGATGTCGGATGTCGGATGTTAAAAGTCGCGCTTAATGGCCAAGATACAAAAGCTCCACCCCTTGCCAGGCTGGATTTGAGGAGCGATACCGATTATCGTACGCGTCTCAATGAACCCCATAGAAAGAGAGACAATTATGCCTCAAGCAGCAGCACGTCACATTCTGGTCGACAACGAAGCCACCTGTAACGAACTCAAAGCCAAAATCGAAGCCGGTGAAGACTTCGCCAAGCTGGCGCAAGATCACTCCAGCTGCCCTTCAGGCCGCAACGGCGGCGACCTGGGCACCTTTGGCCCCGGCCAAATGGTTGCCGAGTTCGACAAAGTGGTATTCAGCGCGCCTGTTAACGAAGTACAGGGGCCGGTGAAAACCCAGTTTGGTTACCACCTGCTGGAAGTCACTGAGCGTCAGGACTAACTGATGTTTAGCCCCGCGTCCGACTTAGATTCGAATCGGTCGTGGGGCATCGAGCTCAGTCACCCGTTTCCCATAAAATAGCCACCCAAACACTGGGGCTAGGCTAGACTGACACTCCCTCCAACCCAGCTGTGGGCTCAGCCGGCTCGCTTGGCTTCGGGCAGATTAAAACTAAAACTGGCGCCTTCACCTTCTGTGGATACCACAGATATACGGCATTGATGCAAATCTAAAATACGCTTCACAATAGCCAGGCCCAGTCCGGTACCCTTTTCAGAGCCCACTAAGGTATGGCGACTGCGAAAGTAGCGGTCAAATATTCTGGGAATATCACAAGAGGGCAGACCCACGCCATTGTCGGCCACCTCAACTTTCACACCATCGGGGCTATCGCCTATTGCAATATCGACTCGCCCCCCTGATGGGGTATAGTTTAAAGCGTTGTCGATTAGATTTTCTAACACACGCTCGATCAACCCAATGTCTGCATTGACCACATTGGCTTGGTTGGGAAGTTGGGCGCGCAAACTGATTTGTTTTTTTTCGGCTTTAAGTTCGTACTTTTGAATAATATCCTGCAACAATTCGGTCAGTGAAAAATCCTCTTTCACAATCTCAGTTTTTCCTGCATCCAACTTCCCGAGTTCAAACAAATCTTGCACTAAACGGGTTAACCGTTTGCTATGGCTAAAGGCTACCTTTAGGTATTTCTCACGATCTTGCTCAGACAATGTATTCTTGCGCACAATCAAGGTTTCCAGATAACCCTGCATAGAAGCCAAAGGAGTGCGTAAATCATGTGACACATTCGACACCAGTTCACGACGGAGGTTATCGGTTTTAGACAAGGCTTCTATTTGCTCGATAATGCGCTGCTGCATTTGAGAAAAAGACTGTTGAATTACCCAAATTTCGTTTCCAGACTGAGAGCCCTTATCGATATCATCTTGCAGGATTTCGCGCTGAAATTTTTTCATGTCGCGGGCTAATCGTCTTAATGGTTTGGTCATAAAAGAGAAGAATATTATCGCTGTTATCAAAGCAAATAGACTTATCGCCAACAGCCCTGCCGCACTCAACCGGTAGACATAACTATCTCCCAGAGAATCCCGCATTTTTTGATATTTTTCTCCACCTAAAACCACATATAAATAACCTGCTTTCTGGCCGTTATCGTCGACGGGCCACGCGGAGAACACCACATCCCGCTTTCCGCTTCTCGGGTTTGTACCAAACACGGCGGCGGGATTATTCGTGTTTAACCACGCATCTATAGGCGCCACATCGACAATTTTATGGTTTACTTCAGACTCTTCCACCGCGTGCGAGATAATCTGCCCATCCCGATCCAGCAAGTACACTTCAACAATAGGATTCACCACCATAACTAAATCAGCAAGCTCGTTCATGGCTTTACGATTGACGGCTCCATCGACAATAAGCGGGCTTCTCCCGGCAATATACATTCCCAAGCTTTTGTTGAGATTTTGTGTGACTTCTTGGTAGTAGCGGTTTGTGCTCCAATTGACTAGGGCCAGATAACCGACACAAATCACCAAAAACAAAAGTAGAAGAACAAACGATAGGCGAGCATTGAGCGATGTAAATGTTATCTTCACGATAGATTGTCCAGTTCGTCGGCCGAGCAAAATTTGTAACCCACACCCCACACTGTTTTAATAAACACGTAATCCGGATCTACTTTTTCCAGTTTGCTGCGCAACCGGTTTATATGACTGTTCACAGTATGCTCGTAACCTTCGTGACCGTACCCCCATACATGATCCAGCAATTCAGTGCGCCGGAAAACACGGCCTGGATTTTCAGCAAAGTACCAAAGCAAATCAAACTCTTTAGCCGTAAGGTCAAGCGCCTTACCGCCAATCGATACTTCGCGGGAGATTTTGTCGAGCGTTAAATTGCGTATTTCTAAATATTGACCTGCGCCATCGTCTACAACCAACTCTGAGCGGCGCAGCAATGCTTTAACTCTTGCCATCAATTCCAGCGTACTGAACGGCTTGGTTAGGTAGTCATCAGCCCCTAACTCTAAACCGAGAACTCGATCCAATTCCGTCGAACGAGAGGTAAGCATAAGCACGGGGACATTGTTACCATCGGCTCGGATCGAGCGACAAATATCTAACCCATCCACACCAGGCAGCATTAAATCCAGAACCACAACATCCCAGGTTTGACCTGCAATCAACGTCAGTGCTTCATCGCCACGACCACAAATTTCGACTTCAGCATCAAGCTCTTTTAAATGCAGTCGAATTAACTCGGCTAAATCCTGCTCATCTTCCACGACCAAAAAGCGTCTTTTTTTGCGGTGTTTTGGGAGGGCGTGGTTCACGTGGGCCAAATGAATGCGATTTGACATTAAAACTCCGGGTGTCGGCCCGGCACACAGTGCCGAGCCTATAAGTTATATCAGTGTTACTCAATACGAGACACTTTAACGAGCATAACCGGATTATCCCAGCGGTGCTCTGCCTGTAACACTGACGTTTCCAACCCGTCAGCGGCAGTAATCACACCACTGTGCATCAGAACCTGATTTACAAAGTCGTCGCGCACTTCGCTGAAGCCCTCTTGCATTCCTCCGGCCGCAGCGGGACCAGGGATATGATCGGCGTGCTCCGTATTAGCCTCCGTCCCTGCATCATAGCTCAAACCTGTGAATGTTACGCTCTCGCCCACGTTTAAGCTCGCAATAGACTGACCATTGATCGCGGTGACAGCATCGTTGGTATTAACTAGCATGCTCACTACAGACACTTGCATGTCGAGTTCATCATCGCTGTCTGGACGCTCAAACTCCAGCGTAACACTCTCAGTGGTACCCGGGGTGAGAACACCTTCACCGCTCATAGTCGCAAGGGTCGTCTGATGCGCTGCAGCCATAGCCAACAGTTGAGAATTGTCTCCACCTTCGGCAAGAACCTCAAGCTCGGTCGAGGCAGTACTACCCACCATCAGCAGCTCAAGCTCCGGGCCGTGAGACATCACCGCAACCGGCGATAGTGGTTGTGCCGCCGTCATATTGGTGACATCCACTTGAAAAGTATAGTGAGTCAGTGTCGCTTCGGGCTGCGAATCATCATCGCTACCACAGGCCGATAACAAAACCGCCACGGCCATAAGTTGTGCTTTAAATATAAAGGATTTCATGACGCCCCCTACTGAACCGTAATGGTGAGGTGAGCAACAGGGTTTAACCAGCGATGCACACCAGCGTCAAGATCACTTGATCCGCCTTCGGCATTTGTATCCCCTAATACCCCACGGTGGATGTGAACGAACCCCTCTGCATTAGCCTCCACACCGGTTGCGTTATGACCAACCATTTCTTCCAATGGCGGTGGTACCGGCAAGCCCGGCTCCCCTGGCGCACCACTGCCACGCAATTCATCATTCGCCTCGGTGCCCGCGTCATACGCGTTGAGCGTATAATGATAAACGCCTGTTTCAGTCGGCAACATTAGTGAATTCAAACCAACAAAACCGTCGTTAGACGGTACAATCATCCCCGCTAATGACAAATAAGTATTAGCGGTAGAGTCGGTATTCAGCACCACCTCCACACTATCACCCGCCATTAAAAGCCCTTCAGCCGGATTGTTAGAAATAGTCGCGCCCACCGACTCTAATGAAGTCACCAAACCACTAATGTCTCCACCTTCGGCCATAGCCTGCACAGCGGTAGAGGCCGACTCCCCGACCATAAACAAAGAGTCACTACCAGAATGAGCAGCCACCACCAAAGGTGCGAAAACTGAACCGCGGGTAAGGTTTTGAATGTCGATAGTATATTCGGCTGCCTGAGCACCGCTAGCGCTCAACAAAGCACCTGTAATAATTGAAGTTAACACTTTCATTAGGACTCTCCCTTAGCATCGTTAGATAAACGACTGAATCAACGAGTCACCATTGTGTCCTGTAGCCATTGGGGGATTCCTCACGAAAGTATCACAAGAAGTTCATTTTTTAAGTCAAATTGAAATTGGGGAATTGGTGTCGGGAAATTGGGGTCAGATGAGAATGGCACTTACTTAAGCTTTTTGGGGTGGCCATTCTTCCTGACCCCATTTAATTGCAATAAAACGGGCCCGCAACCACGGCGGGCCCTGCAAGTCTAAGGAGTCATGAAAACTGGCGCACCCATAACAGTGCCATGATGGTTGCCCAGAGCGTCGCGGCCATCTTCATTGAGTGGCCAAACGGCTATAAGCCCTTCTTGAGGTTCGGTTATGGCAAGATCCCAGGCGGCGGCTATCTGCACCTCTGAACGGACCAGCCCCCACAAACGAATCTCAGATAACGCAATAAACCCAACGTTACCCCCAAAATCTACATCGCTGCCAATCCGCAACGCAAGGTCATTGGCTATCAAGTCCCCCGGGGCTTCAACTTCATCCATCAGCGCACCATTGAGATAGAAACGTACAATACTATTGTCCGACGTTACCGCCCAGTGAGTCCACTTATCCAGCTCAAAACCAAACGAGGCATCAACGTTGATTGCATCGCCAGGATAAAAGCGAAATTTGGTACAAACACCTAGCCAGTAGCTCGAGGTCCATTGTTTTCCGATAATGTTGGCGCAACTTACGTCAAAGGAATCTACCCTGATCCAACCTTCGATCGTAATGCCTTCGGTGGGGTTCAGATCGGCATGATGAGGGATCTCAATGTAATCATCGTTAACGCCCTCCAGCAGCATAAAGCCATCAGCTACAGGGGCGGGAACAGTTTCTGCAGAACTTGAACTTGAACTTGAACTTGAACTTGAACTTGAACTTGAACTTGAACTTGAACTTGAACTTGAACTTGAACTGGAACTAACGCTAGACTCAGAAGATGCTTCGCTGCTAGAGCTAGAATCTGATGAGGTTACACTGGACGACGAAGCTGACGAATTTGATCCGCCACCACAGCCGCTTATTAATACACTAAACAACAGCACAAACATGAGTAAGGTGGTATTTTTCATGGCCTATTCTCCCTAATATATTTCCCAAAATATTCCGATTCCAGATAACACCCTAATACAGTGCAAACCGGGGACAGTAGGCGAAAACTATGAAACCACCCAGCTTTATGTTATTCGCAATCCCCGTTAAACGCTAGTTTTTATCCAACATAGCATTTAGGCGCCAAACACAAGCGACCTGTTGTGATTGAACTCTATTTTTCGGCTTGGCAAGGAGCGACTCCAGTGTATTGTACGTGAGCAATTTTGAGCGCGTATGTGGAAGTGTTATTTAGAGCCACAATTAATTTGTCATCATCTAGATTCCGAGCTGACCGATAAAATCCGACACTCAGTGAATAAAGGATTGATACTAGGCAATGATCGCTTTAAAGACGAAATCGAACAACTGACAGGCCGAAGAGCGCGCCCTGCAAAACAGGGGCGACCGGCGATAGAATCATGATCCCTGCGCCAAAAGTTTCATCTGACCCCATTTAATTCTTAGCTGCCTGTGCGGCAGTGAAGCGGTAACCGATAAGTCAGCGGCGGTGTGGCAATGCTAAATGCATCGCCTGACGCTGCATGGGAGTTATTTCAACCTATCACTCCAGTCCCCCGTGCCTATACAGAACTACGGAATCTCTCTCGCATAAAGGTGGCCATGCCCATTTGGACAACCAAGCGGTCCGGAAAAATCATGGAGCCACTCTGCATGACACCTGACACACTGGTATCGCTGTAACTCTATAGGCCTGTCCGCATCTACCAAGCGACCTGACACACCGGGTGAGTCTTCCGCTATGCCACTGATCTCCCGTCTAGGAGTAACAGGACTGGAGCAAGTATGAATCCTTCGAGCCTCTTCCAGAATAGGATCAACCCTTGGGTGGAACCGCCAAAATTTTGTGCCTTCGCGCAGCACAAAATCCAAAACAGCGTCTGAGAAGCGACGATTTCGGTCTCTTTTCAAAGAGGAAACCGAAAAACTGCCACAATCCAAAACTAGTAGCGCTGTCTTTCTCTCTCGGAGTCTATCCTCATCAGCTAGGACGGGCACACGACCTTGGTAGCGCAACTCCACCAAAAACTCATACCCTCCCACTTTCAGCGATAAATCAACGTGATGGTCTGCAACTTTTACGTCAGACTTGACGCCCTCAATGGCATTGGACGCTCCTTGCGTGATTCGAACATTTTCTGACTGACCGCAACACGAGTAGCGCACCGTCTCTGTAAGTGCTGGTGTTTCCAGAGTACAGCCAACCAGCTTTACCCCCAGCTCCCGCACCATCATCGCAACGGCTAGCGCGGAGTCAAAAGGACACTCGGTTTCCGGCTTGGCGCCCGCTAGGCGCGAATCGTGGGCGAAGTGATACCGATTGACTTTGGGGTGCCGAGACAACAATGGGGCTTTACAACCAGGGCATAGACAGTTACAGGCGCGCCCGCTGGGCGCGTCTTCAGGCTCTATAATTTCTCCCGTCTCCAAGTGAATCCCAAAAGGGATCAAAAGCTCGTTCATGGAACACTCCCTTTGCTCCAATTTAGATCACGACTGACGCCAACTTCTGCACGTAGGCTTCGTCTTCCTCCCGAAAAAGAATATTCCAGCTTTCCATCAGCGCCTTTGTGACAGGCTGCCCTGAATCATCTTTCCATTGGCTAACAAGCTGGGATGAGTGCGTTTCGGAGATAAGAAAGGCATGAAGCTCCACTGAACTGTTGGCCGAATACTGCTTGATAAGGTCAGCCTCAATGTCTTTAATCGTACGATGGAACCTAACTTTTGGGTCGTCTGGCTTATGGTGACGCAAGCCTTTGGGATCCACGAAGATAACTTTCTGCTTGTCACCCTTGACCAACCATAAGATAAAATCCGGGTAAAAGCCGCCGTCTATAAATACACCTACCGAGCCCTGACCTGTTTGGTTGCGTAGCAAATATACTTCATAGCCCTCAAACACATCCGCCTTTACCGCTTTGTGAATGTCCCGTACAAACTGGGCCTCGCCTGTATTGAGCGAAGTGGGGGTTACCTGGTAATCAAGTCCCTGGGTAGCGGCCAGCAGGGGCTGGTAGAAATGCCGCTCGCACCAGATGAACTCAAGCCCCTCTTTGATTTGACCATCCCAGGCTTCTACATCGTTGGAAGCGACTTTTTCTCGCAGCCCTTCCAGTTGCTTAATCAGCGACTTGTGGCGCTCCCGATCCAACGTAATCAGGTAGCTACCCTCTGGCGTGCTTTCACTCACCCCCGGCAGATGCTGTTTTTTCTCTGTCACAGCGCGGTATTCAAGCTTATCGCCCTCCCACTGTTTGCGGCGCAGACCGTAAAACAGCTCGCAGTACTTGCGCAGCAAGGCGATGGCCATATCGTGCCAGAGGCTAAGGCGCTCCAACTGGCCGGGTTTCATGGCGTCGTCCGGCGCGTAGAGGCGGTACCAACCCGTGTCTTGCAGCAGCTCATCCACCACATCCTGAGTGATGGTCAAGTTGGACCAGCGCCTGTCGCGCTTAAAGGCGAGCAGCTCAAAGTAGAGCTTGCGGCTATCCAGCAGGACCAACTGGGTACTTTTAAGCCATTGCTGCTGTGCACCCACAGCTCGGGAACCTTGCCGGTCGGTGGAGAAGGCACCCACTTGGGGGTAGAAGTCTAGGTTGACACGAGGTGGACTGCAAAAGTAGTCCACCTCGGATGAGGTTAGTGCTTTGGGTGCCTTCAGGACCACCTGCTCGGCCAATTCCATAAAGGCACTGCCGGAGCCACCGATGGCCTTGTTGGCCACGCTGTCTTTTACCCGGAGCACGTTCAGGTTGTCCGGCAGGTGGTTCATGGGGTTAAGCGGCAGAACAAACTCTTCCAGCCCTTCGTTGACGGGAATATCTTCGTCTTCCAGCTCTTTTTTGAACTGGGCAATGTAATCGGCCTTGACGCCGAATATATTCAGTGTTTCCAGTAGGCCGATATGGCGCGGTCGCTCAATGCCGGCGGTTTTCAGTTGGGTGGTCAACTCGGCGGAGCGTTTAAGCGTGGTGTTCCAGCCCTGCAGGCGCACGCCGCGACCAAATAGCTGAATAATCTGGGCACCCTCGTTTTTGCCCACATTCAGCAGTGTCATATTGGACACCCGCCAGCTGCTCCAGCCTTCGGTGAATTTTTTGGCGCCCAAGAGCAGGTTAACGTTCGAGTCCTCGCGGTTGATGCCGCGAAACAGGGATTCGCTAAACCGGGCGTCCTGCACGAGCAAATCGTGTTTGTCGCAGAGCTTCACCAGCTTGGTGTCGTCACCCACATTGATCACGCCAAAGGGCGTATCCGAGGTGCCGCCACGCAGGGCAACTTCACCGGCGACTCCGGTGATGTTTTCAATATGCAGGCGGCCACCCCCGCAATGGAATACCCGCTCCAGCAGGTCGAGGTAAAGCTGTTCGGCGCTTTCCCCCAGCTCTTTGAGGTAATTAAAGCGGCCATGTAAACGGTCTACGCCGCCTTTGCCCACCATGCCCTGGTTAAGCAGCGTATCAATGGCGGCGACACTATCGGCCTTCTTACTCAGCACGACATCCAAGAACTGAAGCACCTGAACCATATCGTTGGCTTCTTTGGTATTAAAGCCTTGGGTAACTTTGGAGGTAACAAAAACCCACAACGGCATTTGCAGGTTAAAAGGCGCAAACGCTTTACGGTTCTCGGAGAACAGCCGCAACTGTTGGTAAAAACTCAGCAACGAGGCCATCTGGTAACGGAACTGGTCGTCTTTGGTAGCCGCCTCGATATTGAGAATCTGTGACTGCTTGCCGTAGCCATCGCCGTAAAAGTGGCGGTAGGAGTAGTCGAACAGTATGGCCTTGGTGTAGGTCTGCCGGAGGTTGTCGTGTTTAATGCTGGATTGAGCAAAAGTCGCCGAATACTCAAAGGAGAAACCCAGGGAACACAGCTTTTGGCGGTACTCGTACCAGCTGCCGCCGCCGCTAGCGGTGCCCCGGTGGCCTTCGTCCACCAACAGCAGGTTGCGCGATCCAAAGGAGTCCACCGCCACGGTTTTTTGTTTTTCGCTGTCGCGCAGTTTGTTGATGTCGATCACAATGACATCCTGCGCGAACAAGTCTCCGCCCTTGGCGGAGAATTCGCTGGCGCGAATACCGGATTTTTCCAAATCCACCAGATGCTGGTGGGTCAGCCCTTCATTGGGCGTGAGCAGAATAATCTTGTTGATGTCCCCCGCTTTGCCGTAACGCTGCAGGTAGTAGCGGTACTGCAAAATGTTGGCATGCATAATCAAGGTTTTACCGGAACCGGTGGCACTCCAATAGGCCACCATATTCAGCTGCGGCCAGAGATCGTCTTCCGGGTTGAGAGCCTTCAACTTGTTGTGATTAAAATCCTGCTCTGCCACCCAGTGGTTGTTCCAGCGTTCTATCTGCTGGTTTAAACCCTCCAACAATTCTTCGGGTTTGGTAAACAGGTAATCCAGGTAGATTTCGGTGAACAGCAGCATCAGGTACTGAAAGTACTTCCACTCGATGGGTGCCTCGTTGGCCGTTAAGCGGGCGCTGTTGATGGTGTCGGTCAACGCCTTAATGCGCCGGTCGTACTCCAGCAGCTGCTCGTCGCTCAGCAGCGCGTCGTCGGTCAGGTTTTCACGGATGCGCTGTACCAACAAGTGTTCGCCCTCGGCATTGCGGCCGCTGGTTTCGCCAATTAACTGAAAACGGTCGCGAAAGGCCTCCAGTGTCGGCGCTTCGCGCTTACCCACGTCGTAGTTGCCGTTTAGGGAGTCAAAACCAAACAGGGAGAACAGCCACTGGTTGAGCACCAGGTGGTGGCGAAACTGCAGGGTCTTTTTGGCTTTTGGGGTCGCTTTTCTTGCTGCCATAGCCGCCTATACCCCCTGCTCGGTATCGGCAAACATCAACCGGTGAAAGGCCTCTTCAATTAGCTGTATACGCGCCTGCTCCATGGGCTCGCCTTTGCGGTTGCGGGGGATGGCGATGTTGTGGTCGCCGTTGACATAAAGCACGTCCACTTCGTCATCCCGGCTTTCGGTCAGGCGAATGGCCAGTTTTTCAATCAACACCGCGTCCAGCACAGCGTTATCCAGCTTGATGCCTTCTTCGGTGCCGTCAATCACGCTGGGCAGGTTGCGCCACACCACCAGCACCTGCTGGCCGGCGCGGTTGGTGCCGTAGACGGTACGGAACCACCATTTGCCAGACTCGCTACGCTTGACCTTGGCCTGCCATCGGCCGTATTCGCCCTGGCTTAACTCAGCGTCAAAATGGATTGGCGCGGCAATGTGCTCCACCGTCAGCCCCAACAGGTAGTTAAAGGTTTCCAACAGATCCACATTGACCGGGCGGGTTTCATCGCCGCTGGCGGAACGTACATTGAGTTTGTATTGAGTAGGATCGATAAATTGGCGGGTATTTAACAGCGACTGGGAGTCGCGGGTTTCGACTTCCAGCATGTAGTTCATGATGTAGGCTTGGCGCGCGCTATCGAATGGCGAACCTTTTCTCTCCTGTAGCAACTGCTCCTGTTTTGCAATCCGACTTAACAAGAGGTTATTAATAGAGTCCTCGTAACTTTCAAGTCTCAGATAGCGAAACATCTGGCTAACGCCAGCGTAATCGCTCTCTCCTGTCGAAACCGGCTCGCCTTCTGCCCACTGGTCAGCGTAGACGGCTTTCGTGAGACGCGATTTGAGTGCCTTATCGAAATAATCACCCATTTCCACCAAACAATATTTACAGTCTCCTATGCCGTCCCTTCTCATATTGATGACAGCATTGCCTGTCGTTCCCGAACCGGCAAAAAAGTCCGCCACTAAATCTCCTGCTACCGTAGTCTGGTTTACGAACCTTTCAATCAGCTTTGGCGGCTTTGGGTTGGGAACAACCCCCTTTTCACCCAGCATACTCGCTAGCCGAGGCTCGCCATCGGCGTATTGCCTTACCACTGAAGTCGGCACTGAGCTTTCCACTTCACGAAGAAAGTACTTTTGCTGAGGCGTCACATCTGCCCCACCGAACCAAATCCTTTTATCACTAACATACTTATCAAATGATGGCCTTGAACCTATGGTTCGGTATGGAAAAGACCAACCACGCTTCGGCGGCCTATAGGTTATTCCGTCAACCGTAGGTTTGTAGTAGCGGTAGTTTTCCGATTTCGGATCCTTCGTCGAAGGGGATTGCTTTCCCGAAGGCATGGATGGCTCAACTTTTCTCCACACCCAAGGCTTGGCCTGTCTATCTTTCGCCTCTGAGAAGTCGACATACCCTCCTGAGTCATCACGGTATTCAACGAACGCGTAAGGATACAAACCTTTCCAAGGGTCTGTTTTGACAGCCTCGGACTTATCTATACCCCTATCCACCTCTCCGGAAATATGTTGCGACTTGTGATCTTTATATAGGTTTTTGATCTCTCTTTCGATTACATCGATAGGCGCGAACTGGCGGCCAAGCTCAGCAACCAACTCGCTCACTTCTAGATATCCCGCACGAACCTCCTTGAACATTCCCTCAGTGCTCTCAGCAGCTGCGCGATCCTTCGCAAAGACTTCAACATATTCATGATTTGTTGAGTAGGCGGGCGAATTGTTGCTAACCGTATCTTGAACCCAAATAATTTCTTCTACTCGATTCTGTTCACCAAACACGTCACCACAAAGAGCGGAAAGCTCATCCCTCTGTATCTCGTTGATGCTTGAAAAAAGAACCCCGTTCGTCGCCATCATCTCTCTCGCTAGCGACAGACGATCGTTCATCATCGACATCCACGTGGAGCTTTTATAGGCATCTCGATATACAAAGCCATCATTTCCGGTATTGTATGGAGGATCGATATATACACATTTCACTTGGTTTCTGTATCGTGCTTGAAGGAAACTTAATGCTTGAAAATTTTCAGAATGCACCAGCAAGCCATCGCACAGCTGGTCAAGATTATCAATCTCGGCTAAAACTCGCTCTTTATAGGCACCCTCAAAATTACCTGTATCCACCATCATGTAGCGATACTTGGGCTTAGCCAGCAGCTCCGCCCAACTCAGCGTCTTCCTATGTTTTGCCAACTGTTCGAGATCAATCTTGTAAAGCCACTCCCAATCTTTGAGCTGCTTCTCATTATCAAAGGCCTCGGCCAACAGCTCGGGGGTATTTTCCAGTCGGTCAAGCGTAATACAGTAGTTGGTCTCGGTAACAAATTTCTTTTTTAACCACAGCTTTTTCTGGAAATTTTCCAGCTGCGCCAGAAAGGCGATGATCTTTTCGCCCAGAGAGCGAATCACTTCGATTTTGCTGAGCAACGGGCCCAAGCGAACCGGGTCATTTTTCAGGGAGGCAATATCCGCCCAGTCGAGCAGTTCGTTTTTGATATAGAAATCCAGCTCGCGGGTTAAAAAGCCGCCCAGATCTTTGTGAATAAAATAATCGAACGTGTTCTTTTTGGTGTAGTTGTTGAGCTGCCCGGCCAGCATAGAGTAGTCCGCCAGTTCGCCGTCGGCTTTGCGGTAGGCTTGGGCAAGTGCGGTTTTCCAGGGCTCCGGCAGGGCGGCCTCGTCGCCCAGCAGGCGCTCTTCGGCGATGGTGCGCAGGGCATCCTGGGCGGGTGGTTTTTTACTGGCTGCGTCGGTGGCTTTGGCTTTGGCTTTTTCCGTCCAATCGGCCTCGGTGGCGGGGCGGAAGTAAAAGCGGCATTGTAGCTCTTTATAAATTTCACCCTTTTCCAGCGGTTCGCCGTCAATCAGCTCAAACGGCTGTTCGGCGTCCAGCACAAAAACGCGTTTATTATCGGCGGCTTCCTTGTTGTTGTCCTTGGCGCCGGCGTCGGCATCCACCAGTTTGAAGTGCACACGCATGGGGTCTTCGCCCGGCCCAGCATTGGGGTTTAGGCGGAAGCTGTAGTCGCGCAGGGTTTCGCTGCTTTTGATGTAATACTGGTCTTTGTTGGCCCAGTGCAGTACCACCTCTTCGCCTTGGTAGGGAATGGCGTAGGTGCCGTCTTTGTAGACGCGGCGAGAGAGAAAGTCCCCTTCGCTGTAGTAGCGGTTAAAAAAGGTGACCAGGGCATCGTAGACTTCGCCCTCTTCCCGGGCCAGATCGAAGCCGTCTTTGAGGTGCGCTTGCAGCTCTTTGACTTTAGGGGAGTCTTCCGCGCTAAAACCGGCATCCTCGGCGGCCTTGCGAGCTTTATCTAGCTCGGCCTCCAGTTGGGTTTTGTCCTGGCTGGCAAACTGGCTAAACGCCTTTTGGGTAATATTGGGCAAGTCTTTTTCGATAAAGCGGTTAATGTCGTCCTTGCGGGCGTGCATGATGCGGTAGAGGCCGAAATCCAGCTCCGGCTGGTTGAGCTGGAACATTTCGCGCAGAAGCTCGGCAAACTTTTCCCGGCGCTGTTTAGCTTTGAGCTGTTGAGTGGCGTTACTCATGGTGATTCCTGTTGTGACTGATTCGCTTGTTCCGAATAGGGGGTAAAAGTGTTGGTTTCCTGGGTCAGCAACCGCAGCAACTTGGGGTGGACAAAGAGCTTGTCTCGCCCCATTTGTTGCTCGCGCAATACGCCAATGGCGTGAAGTTCCTTTAGGTACACCGAGGCGGTCTGCCGCTTGGCAATACCCGCGTCCACCAGGTTGGCAATGCGGCAGTAGGGCTGGGTAAAGGTCAGCTCTACCAGTTCGCGACTGTAAATAGTGGGCAAGTTGTCTCGTACATAATCAATGGTGTGTTCCTGTAGCTGGCGGATGGCCATGATTTTGTCCCGCGTCCAGTGAGCGGTGCTGCGCACGGCCTCCAGCATGTAGAGCACCCAGGGCTCCCAGGCCTGGGCTTCGGTGACCTCGCGCAGCAAGCGGTAGTAGTCGGCTTTGTGCTGAATAATGTGGTGACTCAGGTAGAGCACCGGAATGCTCAGCAGCTGTTGCTCGAGCAAATAAAGCAGGTTGATAATGCGCCCGGTGCGGCCATTGCCGTCGGTAAAGGGGTGGATGGCCTCGAACTGGTAGTGGGCCACGGCCATGCGGATCAGGGGGTCAATATCCTCAGCGCGGTGCAAGAACTTCTCCCAGTTAGCCAGCTTGTCTCGCAGGAGGTCTTCTCCCTCGGGGGGTGTATAGATGGTTTCGCCCGTTGCGGGGTTGCTTAGCGTGGTGCCCGGCACCCGGCGGATATCCATGGCGGCGCCCTTCATGGTGGCACAGATAGTCACGGCGGTACTGGTGCTTAAGGGGCGTTCACTGAGGGATTGAAACCCCTGCCAGAGGGCGGTGCGGTAGCGCAGGGCCTCTTTGGTGGCGGGGTCGGCCCGGCTTTCGTCGGCCTGGGCGTATTCGAACAGCTTGTCGGTGGTGGTGACAATATTCTCGATTTCCGAGCTGTCTTTGGCCTCCAGCAGCGGGATGGTGTTGATCAGCATAGCCTGGTTGGGAATCAGCTCCCCTGCCTGCTTAAGCTCGGCCAGGGCGGTGCGCGCTTCGATGCAGGCCTTGAGGCAGGCTTTGGTCTCCAGCTCGGTCGCAGGTGGTAGCGGCGGTAAGTCGTTATAAGGCCTGTTGGCGTCAAATGGCGTCATTGTGAGCTCTTCGGGATATTCAAGGCCACCCCTGCTGGCACTATTTTGATTAGTCTGCGGGCGCTTGGAGTGGCAATAAAAGCATTTAAAGGGGCCATCGTCGCATGCATATGTCGATTAAATCAAGATAAATCGACATATTATCGAGACATGTCGACACAATCGACACGGCCGAAAAACCTGTCGATAATTTGCAAATTAATCGACAGGTTATACAAGTTTCCAGCGCACCCTGAATAGGTGGTGGGTGCTACTACGCTGATGCATTTGCTTTTCCAGCGCCTCAATTAGATCATCCCGCTTGCGCTCTATTTCGTCTTCCACATCGAAAATGTTTTGACGATTGTGGCGCTGGGTACGCTCCAACTTTTTAATGTCTTCTTGGGCCTGTTTTTGATCTTGGGGCGTTTGCGCGGTCCGGGACAGGCGCTTGGCCTCTTTGAGCTTGGCGCGAGTATCTTCCAGCTTTTGCTCGGCGCTTTTTACGTTGTCTTCGGCCCAGGCCTCAAGTTTATTGCGCTCTCGCTCAAAAAACTGATTATTTTCATCCAGCGCTTCGCTTAAACGGGCATCCAGCTGGCGTGCCACGGTGGCCTGCAGCTTTTCCGCGAGCGCGGCCGGTACGGGCTCTGCCGGTGCAAGTTTAGCTGCCAGGCGGAACATTAGCTCGGCGCGTTCTTTATCTAGCAGTTCACCCTCAGCGGTTAGCGCGGTAAACACCAAGTGCTCTTCTTTTTGAAAGCTGTCTAGTTCTAGCTGGTTTAGCTCTAACCAGCCGGATTGACCCACCAGAGGCTCTAGCGCGGAGTATTTGACGGGGTGATTGGTAAGCTCAAAATTAAGCTGAGCCGCAGGCGTGTCCAACCGGCGGGCGGTGTCGAGTACCCACTCACCCAAGGGGTGGCTTAATCGATACAGGTGAGTGTGGGCAGGTGGGTTATGGCCTTTGCGAATTAAGGCGTAATCGCCGGCTGGAACGGTAGAGACCGGCGACTCCATGAGCCCGAAGCCGAGCTCAACATCGTTAAAGTCGGCTTGGCCCTTCAGCTGGTGTTTGGTGAGCTGCCAAAATAAGCGACTGATTAAATCTAACTGCTGCTCCGCCGCGCGGTATTGGTTTTTAAGAAGGTCGTGAATTTGCGCATCAAAATGCTCCAGGAGCTTTTCCTGGGTTTCCTGCATTTTTTCGTTGATGCTTTCTTCTAAGTCTTTTTGCAGCTTGTTAAACGCAGTTTCTATTTCATCGGTGGTGCGGCAGGTGTTGTAGATGTCGGCAATGCGCTTTTCAAAATCGAGGCCAGACTCTATGCGGCCTAATACTTCATCGGAGGCACCAAATAAACCATCGAACAATTGAAATTTGTCGCGCAATAGCTCTAGCACACGGCGGTCAGCGTCGTTTTTCCGGTTGAGGAAATTTATCACGACCACATCAAACTTTTGACCGTAGCGATGACAACGGCCTATGCGCTGTTCAACACGCTGCGGATTCCAGGGTAAATCGTAGTTAATGACGAGGCTGCAAAACTGTAAATTTACACCTTCGGCGGCAGCCTCTGTGGCGATTAAAATTTCGGCGCTATTGCGAAAGTGGTCGATCAACGCAGTGCGCCGATCGACGGCGGCACTGCCTGTGATTTGATCCGAACCCTGGTTGTCAGCCAACCAGCGCTGGTAAATGGCTTGTGTGGTCGCAGAGTTATTAGTACCGCTAAAGGTTGCGATTTTACCGGCAAAGCCGTGGCGCTCTAGAAACTGCAATAAATAGTCTTGCGTGCGGCGGCTCTCGGTGAATATAACGGCTTTGCGCTCGGCGTTCATGCTGGCCATGTTCTCAAAGCCTTGCTGTAAAGCCGATAGCAGCGCCTCCGATTTAGCGTCTTGCTGAATTCGGTTGGCTAAATCGAGGTATTGTTCCAGTTCGGCAATTTCACCGCGCAATTGGCTTAGGTTGACGGCATCGTCATCACCGATGGGCTGTACATTAAACTCCGATGGAGCTTCGGTAACTTCTAGCAGCTCATCTTCTAGCTCATCAGAGTCAATTAAGTTTTCTAGCCAGTTGTCGTCATCTTGCTGTGTTTGTTCGAGCTTTTTTAAGCGTCGAATCATACTGTGCAATGTATTTACAATGGCCGATGTGGACGAGGCCAAGAGCTTGCGCACCACCAAAGTCACTAAGTGACGCTGGCGATGCGGTACTCCGTAGGTATTTTCACGCTGTAAGTAAGCAGACACTAAATGGTACAAGCGCTGCTCATCCTCAGATGGCACAAAGGGAATGGTTATGGGTTTGCGTTCAGTGTAGCGAATATATTCGAGCACCTGCTTGCGCAGGGTACGCTTGGCAAACTCTGCCAAGCGCTCTCGCAGGCCTTCTAAATCCTCGCCGCCACGCAGATATTGCCGGCGAAAACTGGTGGCATCGCCAAACAGGTGTTCGTCAATAACGGTAGATAAGCCGTAGAGCTCAATTAGCGAGTTTTGCAAGGGCGTCGCGGTTAGCAGAAGCTTTTTACAACCAATAAAAGCCTCCTTAATTGCCTGCCCGGTGCGATGACTCTCGCGGTGAGCGTTGCGAAGTCTGTGCGCCTCATCAAAAATCGCTAAATCCCACGGTATACGCTTTAGCTCTTTAACCATTCGCGCCGCAAAATTATAGGAGATAACGGTTACTGAAGCCTGATTAAACGGCTCGGAGACTCCTTGGGCGCGTTGCTGTTTGTAAGTTTTGGCATCTAAAACCTGAGACGGCAAATGAAACTTTTGCGCCAACTCATTGGCCCACTGCTTACGAAGCGCAGCAGGGCAAATAACGATAAGCCGACGCCGGTGTTCTGCCCAGTACTGCGCCAACACTAAAGCCGCTTCAATGGTTTTGCCTAGGCCCACCTCGTCTGCCAGCACAACACCCTTGACCAAAGGGTTTTGTAGCGCAAACAAAGCGGCGTCGATTTGGTGGGGGTTTAAGTCAACCGAGGCGTCGAATAGTGACTGAGTAATCCGGTCTACCTGACTGCCACGGCGACGGCGAGTGAGCTCGTAGGCGTAGTATTTGGCGTGGTAGTCGGTAATTTCCATAATCATCCCGATATTGGCTGCCACATTAATTTTGGCATTTTATTCAACCCTCAATATGCCATATTTAGCTTAGCGATGTAAAACCGGCCGTTAAGTGATTGAGAATCCAGTGGCTGGACGAACAGTCTTCTCAAGGTCAGCTAAATATAACACCCATTGCGAATAGAGGCTTTGTAAGCAAGAATTTAGTATCCGCTAAAGATTCAACCGCCAGCCTCCTATAGTCAATAGGGATATTCCGGCGCGCCCATTTGTTTAGCGGTTAGTTGGCTAACACCTGCATGCCCGTTCCAGTTTTTTCAAGCTCAAAGTTCACATGTGGTATCTGCTCTTCAGAACAGGCGTTAATGATCTTGTTATAGAATGTCGGACTTACTTTGCCAATATCATGTGTAGCTGCCGCAAATGCCGCGCCCTCCGGAAACAAATCTGACACTGGCGAGCGCCGTATCACCTCCTTGGCGACCTCACCGACAATTTGACAATGGCTCTCAACAGACCTGCCAACTATTATATTTCCGTTATTGTTAAAGGATTTTGCCGGACAATCTCTATAACTTATTGTCTTTAAAATGGCTTTAGCTTTCTTTTTCGGCCTAATCATCACCCGTCTCCTTACAGCCCACCTAGCGAGCCTACATCACCTTATAAAAACTCAAAAAGAAACACTCACCTGCATTACACTCCCTGTAGCCTGCGCCTGTACCTACCGGAAATGCCAAGCCCGTTATAGTGCTCCCATCGTCGGTAGTAGTGCCCCAAAATTGGTAGCCTCGGGTATTATCCGGTGTAGAAAACTGGTTTAAAATGTACGGGGCCGCCGCTGAATGACTCACCGACAAATCAAACCCACTGCTTGTCATCACGCGTATGACATTGTCATCTCGTGGCACGCAGACACCTTCTAAACAATCCATTACCACTTTTTCCGACCGCACTAAGGCCTGCTTATCAAGCGTTTTACTGGTGTCTACATCGTAACGGTAGCCTTCGTAAACACCTTCAATAACTGGAATAAAAGCATCACCCCCGTCATCGCAAGCATCAATTTTCTGACCTGCTATCGCTTTAAAACTGCCCGTAAAAAGCACATCTGTCGTTACAACGCCCGAGTAGTCTCCTGTGGGTGTTACCGCGCGAAACTCTCGCCCAAACGCAGTGGTTGTAAGCATTGCATCACCGGTAACGTAAGTGCAGGTTGAATAATCGTTAAAACATGCTCCGTGCTGGCTGATGTCACTGGCATCATTTTGCAGCCCAGCGATGGATATTGGGCTTTCTGTGCGGCACTCGGATGCTATATCTCTCTCGCTATTCGCCCCCGATATTGTCAGGCTATTTACCTTGTAGTTACCTTCCATACTGTTGTGAAGATTTACAATTTTGTCTAGCCCGCGGGGCTCATCCGGGCGACCATCAGAACCCGGGCCAAGATCGTCACCACCATCGCTACTGCCACCCCCACAGGCAGATAAAATTGTTGATATCAGCAAAACTGTCAGAATACGGAACATACAAATCACCTATGGAAAGTCGTCAACTACGGTTGATCCAATGTGGATCGCGTTTTGTTGACACCACTGTAACGATTCGAACCTTGTCCGCAATACTGTAAATTTAACCCGCAATAACATCTGACAACCCTCTTTAACGACACCCAGTTTCATCAGAACAACCACTGTTTTATGTCATTTAAATTGACAAGGATGATTTGCTGGGCCTCAGGCACGGCGTCTAGCACTTTGGTGTTAACTCGCATTTCTTGCAGTAGGTATTGAACAAGGCAGGCGCGGGTTTTTATGCGCAGTTGGCCATTGTGCATTTGGTAGTCGTGCTCTATAACGCTGCGTTTATCGAGGGTTAAGCGCAAATCGGGCTCGAAGATGAGCTCTACTTCGGTGTTCCAGGCGGTATCTTGCCCGGCGCTGTGGGTGGCGGGACCGGATAAGGTGACATCGCCGCGAAAGCGGCTGAGCACAAAGTCGCGGAATTGTTTTTTATGCTCACACCAGGCGCGCAGGTGCCAGCGCAGGCCGGTTTGCACCAGCGAGTGCGGGGCGATTACCCGCCCTCGGCGGTTGGGGTTGGTGAGGGAGACGTAATCAACCTCTAGCCGTTGGTGGTGGCGAATCGCCTGTGCAATCGCGCGCATCAGTGCAGGCTCCAGGCCGCGACTGGGCAGGCTTAGCGAGTGAATGGGCAGTGTTTGCAGGGGTAAAGGTTGCGACAGCCAAGCGAGGTACTGCTCTGCCTCACCGGTAATAAACAATGGTTTAAAATTTGAGCTGGGCTGGTGGCACTTGCGGCTATTGCAGTAGTTAAGGTTGCCGGGCATGAGGGCGGTGTAGCGCTTTATGTCTTGGCTGGCCTGCTGGCGCGACAAACCAAAGTGCTTAACCAGAAGGCTGCTATTGGCCGCTCCCTCCCAGTAAACAACTAGCTCGAAGATGTGTAACCGCGCTTTCTGCGCATCGCTGATGTCCATTGCAGCGTGTCCTTGTTGTAGTGTGGCATTAATTCAACTGCTTATAGTGCCACACTAACTCCGAGCATGTAATACCCGCCATCTTGTCATTGGCGTTATCGCTTACGCAAGCCTTGCAAGAGGTGAAGAATCGCCGGCAGCATTAGCGCTACACCCACTACGATAAAAACCAGGCCGTCTTTTTCAAAGCGCAGCGATTCGGGCAGTAGATCAATATTGGCAAAGTGCATGGCCATGCCCAAGCCAATGAGTATGCAGCCGATAAAATCCAGCACGAGTAGGTGTATGGGTAACTTCATAATTTTTCCTTTTGTTATTTGCGGCGGGAATGTTTTTCCCAGTTTTCCTGACGTTTTTGTTCGCTTTTTTTCAATAGTACGTAGGTGGCGCCGCTGGCGCCGTGGTGTTTTTGCGCTGAGTGGAAGGCGAGTACGTCGTCGAACATGGGCAGCCAATTGGCTACGCAGCTTTTGAGCAGTGCCGGCTGTTTGCGACCCTCGCCCTTGCCGTGGGTGATCAGCGCGCAGCGGATATCGTGCGCCATGCAGTCGCGCACAAATTGGTAGAGTGCGCGGCGGGCTTCGTCTACAGTCATGCGGTGCAGGTCGAGCCGGGCGTCGATACTGTATTTGCCCAAGCGCAGATTTTTATACACACCGTGCTGCACGCCGTCGCGTTTGAACTCGAGAATATCCAGCGGTTGCACCGGGTCGATGTGCTCGCCGCTTAAAAAGTTAGTGTCTTTGACTGTGGTGGCGGTGGCCGCCGCCCGGCGCTCGGCCAGCAGTTGCTCACTGGGTTTGTCTTTTTCCAGCACGACCTTTTTTTCCGCTTTTATGCGGCGAACGTCGCTCATCTCACGGGTAAAGAGATCGTCATCTTGATCTGTCATAAGAGGAATCCTAAGCCGTTACATCTTGGGCTTTCAACGCCACTGATGGCCTATTATGCCCAAATTCGGGCACAACAACCACGGCCGTGCGCCCTGCTCTGCTATAGACTAAGCTCAGAAGGGGTAAGCTCAAGCAAGGAATGTGTGGCTATGTCGCAGCAAGATTTAAACAACAGCACTCTGGCTATGTTCTCGATACTGGTTATGTTGGCGCTGGCTTTTACTTGGTCGGGGCTAGGCATGATGACCGGGGTGATTGAGCCTGTGGCCAATATTGTTTGGGCTGAGCTGATCAGCGATATTCTCGCGACCCTCGCTACCTTCGCACTTTTGGCTATTTCGGCTTTTTTGCCTATCCGCCGTCATTTGGCGGTTGCGATGGTGTGCGCCAGCAGCCTACTGTTTTTAGGCGCCTGGCACGGGCTGACCCTGTCGCTGGTGAGCCACTTGCCCAGGGCCATGACGATTATCGGGGCGCTGACCTACCCGGCGGGAATGATTATTTTGGCCGCCAGTGTGTTTCATTTTGGCCGGGCCTACCGTCTGAGTCGGTTACTGTTGGGCAGCTATCGCAAAATTGAATACAGTTTGGCCACGCAAGATCAGCTAACCCAGCTGTTTAACCGCCGTTACTTTTACACCAGCGGGCCCGAGTTATTGCAGTCTTGCCAAAAGCACCAGCAACCTTGCGTGCTGATTATAATGACGATTCAGAACCTACCCGATATTAATCAAGCCCACGGGGTTAGTGCCGGGGATGCGGTGCTCAGCGAAATGGGTAACCTGTTGTACCAAAGCACGCGCCGCGTGGATTTGGCGGCGCGCTTAAGCGGGCGGCGCATTGCTATTTTTTTACCCGATACTCCACAGGCGAATGCCGACGACATTGCCGGGCGCGTACTTGGCTTGTGCCAAAAGCTCACCATCACCAAGGGCAATGGTGAGCGTATTGAGGTGGCGTTAACAATAGACCAGTGCGTCGTGCTGGCCGGCGATCATGAAGCCTGGGAGGATTTGGTCGAGCGCTGTTTAAGCTAGGGCACCTCTGGACAAGAGTGAAGTACCTCTGGCTTACAGCGCAACTCGCAATCTAGGCGCTACTTAGAAGGAATGTCTAGACCTTCCGAACAATAGCAACGACGAGTGCGGATTGCGCTTGAGGTCTCGCAGAGGCATTCCTCTTATTCAGAGGTGCCATAGGGCCACCTCAGAGCGGCCCTAGCCTTGCGCTAACGGTTGACGCGGCCGTCGATAAGTTCATCCACCACCGACGGGTCAGCCAGAGTGGAGGTGTCGCCCAGGGTATCGATCTCGTTGGCGGCAATCTTACGCAGAATACGGCGCATAATCTTACCTGAACGGGTTTTCGGCAAACTGGGTGCCCACTGGATAATATCCGGTTTGGCGATGGCACCAATCTCTTGCACGCACAGTTGAATAAGTGCTTTTTTCAGTTCGTCATCGGGCTCCACACCATCCATCGGGGTAACGTAGGCGTAAATACCCTGGCCTTTAATATCGTGCGGGTAACCGACAACCGCCGCTTCGGCAATATTGTCGTGCAACACCAGTGCGCTCTCAACTTCGGCGGTGCCCATGCGGTGGCCAGACACGTTGAGTACATCATCGACCCGGCCGGTAATCCAGAAGTAGCCGTCTTCGTCGCGGCGGGCTCCATCGCCGGTAAAGTAGTAGCCGGGGTAAGTGGAGTAGTAGGTGTCGATACAACGCTGGTGATCGCCATACACGCTGCGAATCTGGCTGGGCCAGCTGGCTTTAATGGCCAGGCTACCTTCGCCGGCACCTTCAACTTCGTTGCCCTCGGCATCGAGCAGTACCGGCTGTACGCCAAAGAATGGTTTGGTGCAGGAGCCGGGCTTAAGATCGGTAGCGCCGGGCAGCGGCGTCATCATGTGGGCGCCGGTTTCGGTCTGCCACCAGGTGTCCATAATCGGGCAGCGCTCGTCACCTACAACTTTGTGATACCACTCCCAGGCTTCCGGGTTAATGGGCTCGCCCACACTGCCCAAAATGCGTAAAGACTTGCGCGATGTTTTGGTTACATACTCATCGCCCGCGCCCATCAGTGCGCGTATGGCGGTGGGGGCAGTATAGAAACTGTTTACGCCGTGTTTGTCCACCACCTGCCAGCAGCGCGAGGCATCGGGATAGGTAGGCACACCTTCAAACATTAGAGTCGTCGCGCCGTTGGTGAGCGGGCCGTACACAATGTAGCTGTGGCCGGTTACCCAGCCCACATCGGCCGTGCACCAGTAGACGTCGCCTTCGCGCTGATCGAATACGTACTTGTGCGTCATGGCCGCTTGCAGCAGATAGCCGCCGGTGGTGTGCAATACGCCTTTGGGTTTACCGGTGGAGCCCGAGGTATAAAGAATAAACAGCGGGTCTTCGGCGTCCATCCACTCGGGCTCACACTCGGCGGAGACTTTTTCTACTGCGTCGCGATACCAAATATCGCGCGAGTCGTCCCAGGCGATATCGCCGGCGGTGCGCTTGACCACCAGGCAAGTGTGCACGCCGGGGCAGTTGGCCAGGGCTTTATCGGCATTGGCTTTGAGGGGCACAGTGCGGCCACCGCGCAGACCTTCATCGGCGGTAATAACCACCTGGCAGTCGGCGTCGAGGATTCGATCTTTCAACGCGTCCGGAGAGAAGCCGCCAAACACCACCGAGTGCACAGCACCAATACGGGCACAGGCGAGCATGGCGTAACTGGCCTCGGGAATCATCGGCATGTATAAGCAAACACGGTCGCCTTTTTTTACGCCGCGCTCGCGCAGCACGTTGGCCAGGCGGCTCACTTCTTCGTGCAATTCGCGGTAGGTAATCAGTTGATCTTCGGCGGGGTCGTCGCCCTCCCAGATGATGGCGACCTGATCGCCTCGGGTTGCCAGATGACGATCAATACAGTTAACGCTGACATTCAGCTTACCGCCTAAGAACCAGGCGACTTCGCCTTTTTTAAGGTCGGTTTTATTTACGGTGTGCCATTTTTCTTGCCAGTCGAGAAAGGATTCGGCTTGCTCGGCCCAAAATTGGTCGGGCTGCTCCACCGACTGGCGGTACATTTGTTCGTAGCGATCCGCGTCGATCGCTGCGGCCTTCTTAATCGCTTCGGGCACCGGATACACATGCTGCTCGGTCATATACATCATCTCCGCATTTATTGCTGTTATGGGGGGCCGCCCGGCACACGTTGGTTGCACCGAACTTTTATCTGTTTATATCCCAGTGCAGAAATCTTAACAGCGTTGGCGGGGTTTCGCCACAGACAACGTTGTCTATTGGGCAAAATATTGTCAGTAATTATTAAGGAGAAAAGAGAGGTGATTGACGGGACAAACCGGCTGGCTTATCCCGCGTGTGGCTTACCTTGATTACACCAATTGCATGGGGATGGTGTTAGTGGTGCGCTCAACCTTGTTGTGTTCATCCAGATACACCAAACGAGGCTGGTAGGCTTCCAGCTCTTGCGTGCTGTACTGGGCATAGGCACCGATAATAACCCGGTCCCCCACCTGCACCTTGCGGGCGGCAGCACCGTTCATGGAAATAGTGCCCGAGCCGCGCTCGGCGAGAATGACGTAGGTAGTGAAACGCTCGCCGTTGTTGACATTGTAGATGTCAATTTGCTCAAACTCGCGCAGGCCGGCAAGTTCGACCAGGTCGGCGTCTATCGCGCAGGAGCCGTCATACCACAGCTCGGCCTGAGTGACCGCCGCCATATGAAGTTTGCCTTTGAGCATGGTAGAGAGCATAAGCTCCTCCTTCGTTGTTTCTGGCTGTAGTGTGAATTACAGCATCGCCCGCAGTTTAGACTACTGTCAGGGATATATTATCTATCAAACGGGCCCCGTCGGTATACATGGCGCCCAAAATGGTAATCTCGGTGTCATCCACCGCGGCTGGTTTAAGGCTGCGGCTGTTGCAAATTTCCAGGTAATCCAGTGCGAAGCCCGCCCGTTCAATGCGGTGTGCGCCTTCTTCCTGCAGCACCAGAAAGTCTCGACGACCGCCTTTAATGGCATCGCCAATCCAGTTAAGGGTGCGGTTAAGCTCGGCCACACGGGGGCGTTCGTCATCGGTAATAAAACCGTTGCGCGAACTCAGGGCCAGGCCATCGCTCTCGCGGTAAATTTCGCTGGCGGTAATTTCAACCGGCATACATAAGTCTTCCACCATACGGCGAATAACAGCCAGCTGCTGATAGTCCTTAATGCCGAACACCGCTTCGTCCGGCTGAACAATGTTAAACAGTTTAGTGACCACGGTGGTCACACCCTCAAAGTGGCCGGGGCGGCTAGCGCCACAGAGCACATCCGTCATGGTGGGAACGATCACCCGAGTTTGCTCATCCATGCCGTTGGGGTACATCTCGCGCTCTTCCGGGCAGAACAGATAATCACAGCCAATGGCTTCTAGCTTGGCAGTGTCATCCGGCAGGGTGCGCGGGTATTTGTCCCAATCCTCGTTCAGGCCAAATTGCAGGCGATTGACAAAGATACTCGCCACCACAATATCGCAGGTTTGCTGAGCCTGCTTTACCAGGGCCAGATGCGCGTCGTGCAAATTCCCCATGGTGGGGACAAAGCCGATACGCTTACCTTCGCGCCCGGCGCGGGCCAGCTCTGCGCGCAGTGAAGCAATATGATGAAAAACGTGCATACCGCCCTCTTGGCTCGCGGATTTCTGGGGGCGGAATAATACACTTTTGCCGATAAATTGTACATTTTTACCGAAGCTTTAACCGCATTCAGGGCCGACACAGTCCAGTGCGCGAGCCATATAAAAACCGAGCCCACAAAAAGGAGGGCGGCACACCGCAGTGTGCCGCCCCAGGCTGCCGTGCAGCCAGTCACAATAACGCCTTAAAAAGGTAAGGTCGTTACTGCCCTCTTATTGCCAGCTGTTGCTCTGGCCACCACCTGCCTTGCGGTATTCTGACGCTGACAATTTGCCATCGCCATTTTCGTCGAGCGTATCAAAACGATCACCGCTCACGCCACTTGCTTGCGCTTCGCGCTCATCAATAGAACCATCGCGGTTTTTATCTGCCATGGTAAACGCTGAGCTAGTGGTTGCCCCCTGGCGCTCGGTTTCATCGGCAACAGCCGACATAACACCTAAAGACATCAGCAAAGAAACGGTTAATACAGATAAAGTTTTCATAGATATCACCTCATTAAAAATGATTGATTTCAAAAAAGTAGCAAAGCTACATAGGCAATGTTCCTATCGCGAAGAGCATGCCAAATCCGCAGAACCAATTTATTTCAATTCAGTGAGGAACTTCAAATAACCACAGTGATTACAATCACAAAGGCCGCGCATTAAAAATGAAAAAGTTCTAAAGCCTAGCGCTTATATTTATAACGTCTGTAAATTTTTCATAGCCTAATTTTTTACCATAACGAACAACCGCACCGTGTTAGTGCTTTAATGACACCCCATTCAACCTTAACTCGCTTTTATACTCTGAAAGCTTAATAAGTTTTCGTGTAATTATTTTTACTTTGAATTTTTTACAGAGCCCCGAACGAATTTAAATTTCTACGAGTAAATAATGGAAAATACACAGGCCAACAATATTGCCGCTCTTCTATTGTGCCAAGCTCGTCACAGAATAGAGGCTGGGGAATGGGAATAAAAAATACAGAAAGAAAAAAACGACGTGGTTACTGTGGTAATTTTTATTAATTTATAATCAATATGTAAGCAACGGTTAAATTCACATTACAAAAAACACTTATTCTTGCGGCAATCGCTCGATGGAATCGCCCACTGTTATTACCCCGCCTTCGACAATTTTGGCACACAACCCACCAAAACCATACATGGCAGCGGCACCGCCGGGGCCCAACACTTCATTCATGCGCGAACATGGGTGGCATAACGCGGCGGGCTCTAGAATCGCGCCACCGACTCTTACTCGCTGATGGCGCAACAGATTTAAATTGATGCCCGATACTAAAAGATTGCGACGCAGCCAAGCTGGTGAAATACTATCGCGGCCGGCAAAGCGACATATCATCTCGATAAACTCGACACTAATAATCGTTACCTGTCGACCAGAACCCGGCGTTTTAGTGCTGCGGTGGTCGCCCTCAAGTCCTAATTCGGCAAGAGCTACGACAGACCCAACCGAGCGCACATCACCACGGCGCTCGGTGCGCAAGCCAATCCACTCCAGACGCCCAGGCTTAAGATCTTGCGCCAGTCTATCGAGCAGTCGCGCTTGAGAGGGCCGACTTCCGCTTGGTTTGACGCTTCGGACTCGGTCTGACAATGTTGAATGGGTCATAGGTTTACCGTGCAAATAACACAAGCACAGCGCGGCGGATACATGGCCCAAGACACAATAAGATTTATTGAGGCTTAACTTCCAGCGGCTCTGCGCTGTTATCAAGAGACTGAACCGGCATCGCTGACTCGTGTATGTTCGCCTTTTTCATTAAAGGTTGATTACGTACGCACATTAACGCCTCCTGCATAAGCTGGCAACTACCAATATACAAGCTATCTGCGTGTTCATACTGACAACTATCATGGCGCTGATGGTCCTCACAGGCCTCTACCGAGGCTCGATGAGTATGGCCTTGATGCGCCAACGCCGGAGCGGTCAATACTATTGCCACCAGCAACACATTCAATTGACGTAGGGATGTAGAAAATATTTTAGTCATTATTACAACCTCGTTTCGACAATGTCACCTTGAGCACCGTGGTAACAACCAATAAACATATTTTCCCCGGGGCTGGCCGCATGGTAGTGATAACCACGCTCGGTATCGCTATGGCCTCGGCACTCGTCCAAACCCTCGGGCTCGAGGCCCAAGTCATCGGTCATGGCATAAATACCGTAGCCGTCGAGGGCGACACCAATCATGGCGGCGTGACCATCGCTTTCAGGCTCCGATTGCGCACAACCAATGGCAGCATGATAGTGATAACCTTCGGCTGGATTAATATGACCGCCACAATCATCAAATGCCGCAATGGTGTAGTTCGATAAAATTGCATCCACCGGTGCCGGACCTGCAAATACAACACCGTTAAGGCCAAGCCCAATATCAAACCCTAAACGTTCAGGGCTATTTAGCGCCACAGGCTGAGTAGGAATTAAAAAGGTTTGTTGCACTGGCCCACCGGTGTATTCAAGTTTGCACTCAACGCAATAGTTTTGATACGCGGGGTCGACGTTTGGCCTTGCTGCCGATTCGCAGGCAAGCTGAGTGTCGGTAATATTAATCAGCCCTGTCACCGAGTCGTATAGCATCCACTCACTGCCATAGAGTGTATCGAGGTTCATGATAAAGGCGCCGTCCAGCTCGTAAACTTCGCCACTACCATCAAACCAAATGCCGCCTTCACTGGCATCTGAGGTAATTGACGGCGGGCAGAAAGGGCCAATGTCGGCGTTGCTCGGCGCACCGTTAATGGTGACCTGATAGCAAGTACTGGCTGTGCCGTCGGACAGGGTGCAGTCGACCGTGCTGATGTCTTCGGCCAGGGCTCCATCGAGAAAGCGCTCCGGATCGATACCCTTTGAAATGGCCGCGGCGATAGAACTACTGCTGGCACTGCTCTGGCTGGACGAGCTATTAACGCTATCCGCACTGTCTGAGCCGCTACCGCAAGCGGTAGCGAGCAAGGTGACACAAACGAGCATAACAATCTGTATTAAATGCATTGGATAATTCCCGGTTGATAATCGTATTCAGTCATTTACCGAAAGGTAGCGGCTATAGGCTGAGAACTGTATTGGTGCAATATAAGGTTGTCGGCCTCAGGATTAAAAAAGACGGAACCGACAATGGTTTTAGCGCTATGTGTCCAATTTTCATGTTGATGACTGTTTAACGATACCGCTATTTGATTGACCCCAGGCTTGAGCCAATGCGCAGGAATATGAACATCTGTCGCGTATAGCCGTTGCTGTTTAACGCCATTAATAAAAAGGTGAGCATGTCCACTTAACCACTGATTATTCTGTGCACCGGCATTAGAAGGTGAGCCCATATTGTAATTTTGCAATTCAACATGAAGGTTCACGCCATCCATTGCGTCCCGTGCAAGAGCGATTTCAATTTTGGGGATTGGCATATTTTCTATATCGCGACTTTTATGGTCATGCACCTCAAGCTCTGCTGCTTGGGTGAATGATGCCAATAGCAATAACGCAATGCCTTTTAGCCAACTCATGATAAACCTCCGATTGTGATTGACTGTGTTCATCGAGGTGGTGCGCCTTCCGGTGGTGGCCCCATTACACCGGTACTGCACTGCGCCAATGAGTTATCGGCCAAGTCTCCGGCAAAACGATCACCCACTATGTAGGGAAATGCGGGAGTTAAAGTGCCCTCTTCATCGGTAACGGTAATGTGGTAGTGGTAGCCTCGCTCGGCATCATAGTGGCCGTTGTATTGATCGAGATACACACCACCTTGCGCCGTCAGAGTCTGATCCCAATAGAAGTCTTCTCTGTAATATCCCGCAGTCGCCACTAAAGAGTTGCCCGATAAAGTCGTGACAACAGTGTCAAAGTCAGGCCCGGCACTGACTATTTCTGTTCCCTGGCTAACATCGTATTGGTCAATTAACTGACAGCTGCGCGCCTCGTCTGCGCAACCTGTATCGGAATCGGCGGAGTAACCCCGCACAACCCACGCACTGACCGCCAGAGTATTGTCCGCCTGCCAGGGGCCGTAAATGGGATAACCGTCGGCGGCAAAACCGTAAAGCGGTGAGTGGCCATCAGCAGTGTCGCCTACCATATCGGCCAAACAAGAAGAATAGAAATGATGATGGTAATCACCCGATGCGGCATGCCCGCCGCAAATATCGACATCGTACTGTTCGGCCACCGGCGCCAAGGTATACCAGTCGCCCGTCTGGTTATAACTCATGCCATCGCCCCAGTTATAAATGGACGAGCCATTAACCCACAGCCCCACTTTGCCTAAGCCCGTTTCACACACCTCGGATGATGAGGTTGGCTCGATAGGCAAGTAGCCTTCACGCGTGTCTTGGGTGGGGCAATCGGGCCCTGGCGGCCAATACCCGTAGCCGGCGTTATTACCGCAGTTGGGGTTGCTGTTGTAGCCAATGTCCTGACCAAACTCGACCACATCGCCCACCTCGATGAAGGGCTCGCCTGCGGCAAAGTCGTTATCCAGTCGCGGCCTTTGTTGCAGTTGATTCAGTATTTCTTGACTGACAACTACACTGTAAGCCGGAATACCGTCAGAGGTGACCTTGGTGAAGCTGTCGCCGTTAACGTCAACCGTTTCCACAGCCTGCACATTCACCAACACCCCAAGACCCGTGTCGTCTTCCAGTATGTGCTTGGCTCGAACATTGTCGCTGTTGATAATCCAAACCGAAGAGTCGGCCTGATCTGTTGTGCCCGAATCTGACAGGGGATTAACGCTAACGCTGATGGTGGCCGTCGCACTGTCAGAGCCGTCACTGGCCGTTAAAGTAAAGGCGAACTCGGTCACTTCATCCACCGAAGGAGCGGTAAAACTTAAATCGGTGAGATCGATTTGCGCCAGCTCAATGCTCGCTCCGCCGGTTTGGCTCCACGCCAGAGTTAGCTCGTCGCCATCGGCATCACTCACACTGGCCGAGAGAGTAACACCAGCACCAGCGTTAGCCGTGGCTTGTTCGGCCAGAGTGATGACAGGCGAGCTGTTAACACTGCCTGTGGCATCTAATTCCGAGTCGGTATCGACTGCATCGGTACTGGAACCACCGCACGCAGACAGACAAACGGCCATTGTAAATGCGCTCAGGAAAAGGCGAAGGTGTTGAGAAAGCATGATAGAGCCCCAAGGTGTATTCGAGGCTTACCATGGTACGAGGCAATTGTGCAGATACTACGCAGAAACAATGAGTATTTGGTGCAGTGTACTACTCAAGTTTATAGCCGACCCCGTAAACGGAGTGCAGAAGGTTATTCTCGGCCTGTGCTTGATTGAGTTTAGTGCGAACGTTTTTCATATGACTGTCGATGGTTCTATCGCTGACAATCCGAGAGTCATCGTAGGCATTTTTCATTAATGACTCGCGCGACAAAACAACACCCGGCCGCCGCACCAGAGCCGTTAATAACCGAAACTCCACCGGCGTAAGGTCCAGAGGGGCCTCCCCAAGCTTGCAGACGAACCGGTTGGTATCAATCTGAAGATTTTTATAACTCAAGACATCGACTTGTTGCTGTGTTGTTTTTTGCATGCGGCGCAAAATAACTTTTACCCGGGTAACGACTTCGCGTGGTGAAAAAGGTTTGCAAATATAGTCATCGGCGCCAATGTTTAAGCCCGTTAAACGATCAATTTCATCCACCCGTGCGGTCAGCATTAAAATAGGCACATCTGAAAAGGCCCGGACTTCTTCGCAAATCGTCAGCCCGCTTTTATGCGGCAGCATCAGATCGAGTATCACCGCCTGAGGCCTACTCGCTTTAATAGCTTCACTGGCATGAAGGCCGTCACTAACGATTTGTGTTTTAAAGCCTTCGAGCTGAAAAAAATCCACCAATATTTGGGCAATTTTTGGCTCGTCTTCAACAATAACAACTAAGGGTTCAGTGTTCATCTCGCCCCACTCTGCGTTTGTTTAGCCTTATGCTGACCTTTAACCCGCCCAGCTCAGACGCTGCGGCACTGATCTCGCCCCGGTGAGCATCGACAATAGAGCGGCAAATACTAAGCCCCAAGCCCGCCCCCGTCGCGTGTCTTTGGCGGGAGTAGTCCTGGCGGTGCAAAGGGGCAAAAAGCTGCTCAAAGTTATCTAACTCTGCCCCGGGGGCGGAGTCCTCAAGCACTAAATAAACCTCGGACTGGTCTTGCCGCACAGTCAGCCTGACGGTGCCCGGCGCATCGGTATATAGACAGGAGTTAGCCGTTAAATTCAGTAACAATTGCTTAAACCTAAGCGGGTCAACTTCGGCCCAGAGGTTTGGCTCACCACGATATTCAAACTTCAGCTGGTCGTTTGCCGCGCGCTCGGTAAACGATGGCACCAACGATTCTATCAACTCACTGAGATTTAGATGCTCGAACTGGTAGCGCAAAGCGCCTATGTCGGTCAGGGATATTTGGTATAAATCATCCACCAAATGGTTGAGCAAATCTATTTCGTGCGCAAAAGACTTCAACTGCTGTTGATCAAAGGGGCGTATGCCCGCCTGCAATGTTTCTATTTCGCCCTTTAAAATGGTCAGGGGCGTGCGTAATTCGTGAGAAATGTTGGCAAACCAACGCTGATTGGCGGTACGGTCTGCCCGTAAAATACGCCCTAACTCGCTGATATTAAGCATTAGCTCACCCAACTCATCTCTGCGCGTATCGGGCAGAGATGTTTCGTAGTCACCCTTAGAAAGCTCACCGACGGCATGCAAAACAGACTTAACCGGCTTCAATAGACGCCGGGCAACAAACCACGAAATTATACCCGCCAAGGCCAGACTCAGCAGTGCGATAAACAAACTGGCCATTAGCTGCTTACGGGAAAACTCACTGGCGGATGAGAAAGCGCCTGGCGCTTCTGGCCAACTGCGCAGCTCGCCAACCTTAGCCTCGTTATAAAAGACGGGCACCACCACACTGCCGGCATTCGCTTGCTCTGGCACATGCCCCATTAACCAGTTGCCATCGGCGTCGTATAGCGCTGTCGGCGGTGTTGTTTCATGCGCGGGCTTGCGCCCGGCCAGTGGCGGCGGATGCCGCTCGCCCCGAACACCGCGGCGCGGGTGAATGGGCAGAGTCGCTCGCCCACTCAAGCGGTTAAACGTCAACCCCTCCCAGCTTGCATCGTTGCGGTCATACTCGCGCTCCAGATCCTGCCCCAACACGGTCAGGCGCTCCCGCTCTAACTCATTGATAAAGTCGAGAAAGCCCTGCTGAAAGCTCCATCTAGCCAGCGCAACGTTGGCTAAAATAACGCAGCTGATTACGGCTAAGAAAGTGAGGAAAAGTTTGGCGGTAATTTTCATGGGTTAAGTATAACGAAACGCCACGACAAGACGAGCGTTATCCGTAAACTGACCTACTTGTCTGTATTTTTTGCGCAGAATCTGCACATTTTGCCGTTATTGTTACTGGGTGCTTGCCAATCAGAACACCGAGTGGCGTTATGAATTTGTATTTTATGAGATTAAAACTATGTTGAAAAAAATCGCTGTATGTTTAGGAACTCTTGCCCTACTAGCCACCACAGTTGCCAGCGCAGCCCCTGGCCAAGGCCGGGGTAAACCACCACAAGAAGCCTTCGATGCCTGTATAGATAAAGTTGAGGGCGATAGCGTACAAATCGAGACGCCACACGGTGATACCCTGGAAGCAATTTGCAAAGAGATGGAAGATGGACTGGTTGGCGTGCCCGCCGACAGACCTGAGCGCCGATAGTAAGCGCCAAGACTTGTTAATACGAGGCTTGCCAGTGCAGCGCCTAATCACCTACCGTTAACCATGACAGCCCTTCAAATATTCGCCCATAAAAAGGCTTTCTTCGGAAAGCCTTTTTTCAACCAGGCAACAACACGCGCTGTTACTGCGAGAATCAAACCTGCCCGAGCGCATAAGGCCCTGGCTGAAGCGCCAAGTAAACGATAGGGAGTGTCAAACTGGCCTGAGGATGGACAGCATTGCCCCTACAACATCCATAGCCCATGCTGAGCGACCAAGACTTTATTAGTAAACGGGCAATATTTTTTACCAATACCACACGATTAGCGTTCACCCATTCGTCTATACTGTAAACCTCAACTCAACCAACGTGAGGATTTTTACATGGCGTATATAGATGGAATGGTCGCTGCTGTACCGGACGAAAACCGAGAGATATTCATAGAGCACGCCAAGGATATGGCCGCCGTTTTTAAGGAAAATGGCGCCATAGAAGTTGTCGATGCCTGGGGTGATGAAGTGCCCGACGGAAGTGTCACGTCTTTCCCCATGGCTGTTGATAAAAAACCGGGCGAGACCGTGGTTTTTTCCTGGATTATGTGGCCCTCAAAAGAAGTGCGCGATGCCGGCTGGCAATCCTCGATGGAGGACCCACGCATGCACCCGGACAGCAACCCCATGCCCTTCGATGGCAAGCGGCTAATCTACGGCGGCTTCACCCTTGTGGCAAAGACATAGACTAAAAGAGTTTTTTGAAATGGAAGATTCAAAACAGAAAATTGCGTTATTTATTGATGCAGACAATGCCCCTGCGGCCAAATTTGAAGATGTACTGAGTGAAGTTGCCAAGTACGGCGTAGTGACTATACGCAAAGCTTACGGCAACTGGAAAAAGTCGTCTCTCAAGGCATGGGAGGAACTTCTTCACGAATACGCTATTCAGCCCATTCAACAATACGACCTATCGAAAGGAAAAAATGCCTCTGATATTGCACTGGTCATAGATGCCATGGACGTCATGTACACCAAAGATATTGACGTTATGTGTTTCGTCTCATCCGATAGCGACTTTACCCCGATGGTGACCCGCGCTCTTGCCGAAGGTAAGGTTGTACTGGGTTTTGGTGAGCGAAAAACTCCAACGCCTTTTGTTAACGCATGCTCCAAATTTTTATTCTTAGACAGAGACCCAAGCCCTCACGAAAAATCGCAAGATCAACCCAAGAATATTAAATCTGATACAAAGCTTATCAACTTACTGCGCCAGGCCATAGAAGCGACCGAAGAGGACAATGGCTGGGCGGCCCTCGGCCCCCTCGGATCGCACATCTCCAACAAAACATCATTCGACACCCGCAACTACGGCTATAAGAACCTCAGCAGTTTAATTAAGGCCATTGACCTATTTGAGCTAAAACGTGGGTCTGGTAATTTATACTTGGTAAGAGATGTTAGAAAGAAAAAGAGTTGAAGGGGCGCAAGTAGTTAAACTTTCAGAAACTTAATAAAAAAGGCCTTCGTTTGAAGGCCTTTTTTACATCTGAATAATTCAGCTTAGTGATTATTCAGTGATATTGTGCTTAGCCGCCACTTCGCGGAATGATTTCTGGAAAATCTCTAAGCCTTCTTTCAGAATGTCATCTTCAATGGTAAGCGCCACAAAGATTTTGTTTACCTGACCGGTCGCACCGCAGGTTTCTGAAATCAGTTTATTTTCAAACGCTTGAGCGGAGACTTCACTGGCAAAATCGGGGTGATCGGTTTCAATACCCAACACCAAACCGCGGCCACGTACATCTTTCACTAATTTAGGGAACTCTTTTTGCAACGCGTAGAGCGCCTCAAAAATAATCTCAGACTTGCGTTTCACTTCATGCGTTAACTTATCGTCTGACCAGTATTTATCAATCAGCTCTTTCGCCGCCACAAACGCCAGCGAGTTACCGCGAAACGTACCGGTGTGCTCGCCCGGCGACCAAGCATCCACCTCGGGCTTAATCAACAGAACGGCCATGGGGTTACCACCACCGATGGACTTTGACAAACACACCATGTCGGGCTCAATGCACGCCTCTTCAAAGCTGAAGAATTTACCGGTGCGGCCGTTACCGACCTGAATATCATCGATGATTAGCAACATATCAAACTCTTTACAAAGAGCCGCTAAACGCTGCAACCAATCTTTGGAGGCGACATTCAAGCCACCTTCACCCTGTACGGTTTCGATCATCACGGCGGCGGGCAATTCCAGGCCGGAGCCGCTGTCTTCCAGGAAGCGACGAAACACATGCAGTGTGTCGATATCGTCACCCAAGAAGCCGTCGAACGGCATAAACGAAATCGCACCGCGAGCGCCGTAAGAGTCGTCGCGATAGGCTTCGTTACCAGTGGCGGAAAGAGCGCCCATGGTGTGGCCATGGTAAGCGTTGGTGAAGGCAACAAGGTTAGGGCGGCCTTTAACCTGGCGCGCCAGCTTCATGGCCGCCTCGGTACAGTTGGTGCCCGTAGGGCCGGTAAACTGCATTTTATAGTTGTAATTGCGCGGCTCTAGAATTTTCTCGACAAACGAAGTCATAAATTCTTGTTTTGCCACAGTGGCTTTATCTAAGCCGTGAGCGATACGACGATCCTGCAAATACTGGATTTGCGCATCCACCGCCACATCAGGGTTGTGCCCATAGTTAAGCGTGCCAGCACCGGCGAAAAAGTCGATGTAGCGCTGCCCTTCGTTATCAAAAATCTCAGAGCCTACGGCTTTATCAAAGACCTTCGGAAAAGAGCGAATATAACCGCGTACTTCTGACTCGTGATCGTTAAAAATATCCATTATATACCTTTTGGGTTAAATGAGATGGGTGAGGCGTGCATCGCGCAGCTCGTAAATTAGAAGAGTAGGAAGCAAAAGCTGATAAGACCAGAGTACTGGGTAGGGTCGTACTTACAGGCAGGGTCACTGAGCTGCCCCACATTCGAAGCGGCCCCAAAACAATACATATGCCTATCAATTTACCTGAAAGCCAGGTCACTGCTATTGCCCCATTATGCAATCGTGAGAATATTTAAGCTGGCAAATACCTTGCCAGGCGCCGTATACGGCGACAAAGCGCTGCTGTTACAGTACTAAAGCAGGCCAATTTAGAAGATATATCATACCTTTACCGGCCCCAGCGCACAAGGATCGCCATGGCGCCCACTCCTCATGAGTGGGCGAAATAATTATTATAAGCTAGAGTATAAGCCGCAGTGTTTAATATGGATTTTTCACCTTACTTCTCTAAAAGTAAGGTATATGAGCGAATTAAGCCAAGAACTGAAGAGATTGGATTGATTGAAATAACCGTCCACCCATCATTATTCAGTTATGCAATTTTAGAATTTAACTCACTGATACTTGGCTGACTGCTCCAAAATGACATTTTTTTAAAAATGTACCACCTTTTGCATAAAAATTTCCTTTCGTTACACAAGCCTAACCCACAACGTTAACGGTTGAATGAGATTCACAACAACTCCGAAATCGACCGCTGCTCCTTAAAGCATTATCTTAATTCAGGTTTGATGATATCAGAATTCATAACTCAAGATCTGACCACATTTCTCCCTTCGGGGCGAACCATATAGGACCCCACCTCCCTTGCTCCCGTTATTGAAGATAACCGCACCTGATACAACATCCATGGTAAAAAACGAAAGCTGTTTAAGCCTGCTCGCAGGTGTGATCCGGCCGTGGTATTAGATCGATATATCCAACGGTTGATCTCGGTTTATACTTGAGCACCAGTATTTTCGTCCATGTCTACCCCTAACCTTAGGGGTTAAGTTGTTGGAGCTCACAATTTATATTGTTTGCGATCCTTGCCTTTCTCGTGATTATGCGAGCCAACCAATTTTAATACCGGAGAATAGACATGATAACTTTTACTGCCGCCAGAGATGAAAACCTTATCCGACGATTCGGGGGGCCTGCAATGCTAGCCTCAGTTATTTTATTAAGCGCATGTGGAGGCGGCTCTGGGGGGAGTGATGGTCCGAGTGGTGCGGCGAGTTCGTCATCCACTCCTTCGGTGGATGGTTCAGGCACCAGCTCAAGTGTCAGCGACGATACACCCATTCTTGTTAACTCTCCTGAGGCACTATCAAAAGCTATTGATTTTGAAGGAGCCGCCCGTATGGGTTACTCAATTCCAGCGCCCAGTGGAGCCAGTGGCGGTGTGCTTGATGTAAGCCAAGAGCTTTCAGTGACTGCTGGCGGAACCAGTCAGCTATCAATTAGACCCTCTCTGGAAGAAGGCTATTATGTCCATGCGTATATGATTCAGCTGGACGGTGTAGAAGAGACTTTTATAATACCAGCTGACTCTCAGGGTAAACCCGTGTTTTCGTCATCAACTCTTTTGGCGGCATCAGATTTGCCAGGAAAAGTTGAGAGCCACACTCAGAAAAGCAATACAACTCAAGAAGCCGCTGTTGCCGATGGTCTAACTCGTCGGCTCGATGATGTACAACTAAATTGCTCTGGTCGTACTTCTATTAACTTTGAATTGTCGGATTATTCTGCATCAGCCCAAGTCCAAGCTTACGTACAGCCAGAGCCTTCGGCCTGGACAATGGATTTCGAAACTTTTAAGGAGGGGATGTCGGTACCGCTAGATTACTTCAATATGGATTATTCCAGCTGGACACAGCCAGCTGAGGTTGAGATTAAAGCCGTTGATGTTGGTACGGGTGAGTTACAGGTGACTCTGGCTTGGGACACCAGCGCCGATGTGGATTTACACTTAGAGGAGCCAGGTGGGCATACTATTCATTACCTAAGTCCCAACTCTAACAATGGCGATGGTTATCTGGATATAGATGATGTTGATGGCTATGGGCCGGAAAATATTTTCTATGATATCAATATTCCAAGTGGCGATTATACCATTAAGGTACATTTATTCTCTGGTCCCGTCTACGGCGAGTCAATCACTTCGTACACCGTGACCCTAAAACAAAATGGCACTGTGAACACCTATACCGGCACCCTCAACTCGTGGGGCGAAGTGGATATTATTACCAGTTTTACTGTCAATGGGACCGGCGCGACCAGCGGCCAAAGTTCGGGTGGCGGTGCAACAGGTAGCAGTAATACCGATACTGCCGGAAGCGGCTCTGATTATTACAACTCTGGCAATAACACTTCAGGCCAAAATGGCGGAAATAATAACGGCCCCAATACGGATTATGAGTTGGGCGCTTGCGGTGTTAAGCAGTACGGCTTTCTCGACATTTGCTATACCAACTACCCAGCCGTTGCGTGTGAATTGCTGGCAGATGAAATGGCTGGCCTGGCTGACGTGATCACATATCAGCAAGCAAGCTGTGGTTCTGGCTACAATTGCGATGTTAACATCCTTACTTTTGACGGCGAAAACTTGCCCAGTGCTTGTTTGGAATAATCACAACTTCAAGTATCGCCACGATAGTGAGAACTGTCGTGGCGAATTCATATTAAGCTGCTCCTGACTAGCCCTACGAATCAATGAGAAAACATTGGGACCAGACCTTACATTTTACACCTTGACGTGAAATGTAGGGCCTGACCCTCATCTACTTCAATTAATCCAATTCTAATTTTCTGGCGACAACCAAGTCATTTATTAATTTTTTGTCAATATTCCAATCATTAGGAACTTGAAACAAATTCTTTTTAACAACATACCCTTGGCTTTCGAGCTCTTCCTTAAAATTTTCGATCACCTCAGCACTCCATGGAGCAAGAGCAAGATGGTTTTTTAGTGCCGACACCCCGAACACATAATCATCACCCTTATAAACCTGAGGCACATTCCAAGCCAGCTTGCAATTTAAATCAGGAAAGCTTTCGATAATAAAGTTAATAACCTCTCTAAGAGTTTTCCCTTGTTTAGCATCTAGTGAACTTAAATAATCTTCAACTGAACTAAACTTCTTTGAAATCATACTATCACCTTCTTACAAAGAGTTTCCCAGCGCCACGGATCACACGCGGCTTTGCAACAATCAGAATATTGGAAAGTCGATTAAAGATCTCGGCATTTAAATGCAACATATATCATCTGATCACAAAACTTGCGCTGGTTGAAAAATATTTTTCATTCAGGGTGTTTCATGCACTGAAACCACACCCCCTGTTTTAGGGTTTTTGACCAACACTCTAACTGGCCGAAATCCTTTTTCATTCCTTAAACATGAAATATACATTCTGTTCACATCTTCAATTTTCTTGATTGATTCTGGCAGTGATTTCGAATTTGCATACTCATCAAGATGACTCACATATTCACTGAAAGACTCCCGAGCCTGATTATTTTTTATGTTGGCAGTAGTGCTTGCACCACTTGCAGGCTCATTTATATCCCGCTTCTCCTCCATTCGTTTTTTAATATATTCAAACCTATGCTTTGACCATATAGACAACAACTCATCTCGATCTGTCAATAGATCACCATTAACTAAAATGCCACGGCCAAACGTTTCTGACTCGCACTCCCTGCTTGCCTTCACGTACGCCGGATGGTTACTACTTACATCACCATACTCTTCACTAAACTGAATCACTTCTATACTATTTTTTACCGGCGAAGATGGCTGTATATTTGACGAACACCCATAAACACAGATGGGAATAAATAAAATCATTACTTTTTTCAACATCATCACCCCGACCTCAGTCTTAGTAATTCACTCGTCGCGATAGACACCTTCTTAGAAAAAGTGGCCGCTGATCAATGATTATGAATTTAGACGATAAGCGAATCTCATCTGACCCCACTTTCTATTTTTTCTAGAAATTATACGAATTCAACGCCCGCAACACCGGGTAATTTGGAGCGCAGCGGAAAATTTCTCCGAGTGCTTGCGCTTGTTATATCACTTCAAAGACTGCCATACTTGATTAAGATTTTTCTGCTTTAGCTTCTAGGCTGTTTGAGGAACAAGGGGGGCTTGCGAACGTGAAAATTGATACTCTACCCACAACGCATAAGCTTTCATTATATCTTGACAGTCATGAACCAAATAATCGCGACACTTATTTTCAATCTTTTCGCTATCAACTTGAAAAATATGGTAGCCATGCCAAAGTTTAATAAAGTCCATAGAAAAAATCATGAAGATAAAAGAGACAATAACCTTTGCTGCTGTTTGCATATCTTTCGTGTCGTTTAAATATTGAATGCTATAGAAAACTGCTATTAATGAAATCGTGCCTATACAAATAGCTATAGCCATGTAAATCCTTGACGATACTTGTGAAAGATGTTTGGACCACCAGGATGATTCAAGCGTGTTTTTTATTGATTGTTCAACGCCAACCTCAGTATTAGCAAAGTACGTACCTGAATATGCATTTCCGTTTTCAACAAGCTCTCTTTCCTTGTTCGACAGAAGTGGCAAAACATCAATGTATTTTGTTATTGGGAGGCCTAACGATTCATTAAGCTCTAGTTCTCCTTGAAATGATTCCCATATTTGTCGAGCCTTATTATAGCTCCAAGATGTAATTTCCATTACAACATAAAGAACGATTAGAATTGGCGCCGAGTAATTACCTAGCAATTCAGAAAATATGGCAAGAATCCCAAATACAAAGAAGAGAAATTTTAAAATCATGATTCCTAAAAATCTATTCTGTGATTTAGACCTATATAGCCAGTCAAGGTTTCTCATTTTTAGCGAGTCAGGATTTGTAATTTTTTATTGCCATGAATTTTATGATATTTTCAATTCTGTTAAATTTTTCAGCAGTAGTGTGGCCGTCCCATGCTTGCTCAACTATTGGCCACTCCGTCTGTAGCTCGTTAGACGGTATGTGCCAAGAAAGTTGCCCAAAGTCTGTGTTTATATATAATATCTTCCAGTCAATACTCTCATCTACCACCTCTACTTTCCAGCCTTTTTCTTCACCCAGAACAGCTAGAAGTTGAACAACCAAGTTTCTTTCTTTGTATAATTTACTAGTCAATATCAATCTCTTTAATGGGTGAAAAATCTTTTGGATTAATACCTAAAGAGATTAATCCTTTATATATAAATTGGTAAATCAATTTATCTGGGATGCAACTACTACTAAAAGGTAGCTGAATATAGTTTAAGATATGTAACACATCATCCCTATGTTTCTTATGAAAGGTTTGATTCTTTATTTGGTCTAATGCGGCCTCAACTTTGGTTGCAACAAACAACACGGAATTCATTACTATTACATGGCTTGATAATTGAATATATGGCTTAATGTCAAATGCCAGCTTGAACCAATTATTTTTGTAGCCCAATATCTCTGCATTACTTGGAATAATGTCGACCTTTACGCCTCGGAAATCAACACAGACTAATTGATTGCTATAAGTAGTACTAGGGAATACCTCATCGATATCAAGAATTAGGCTGACGATTTTTTATATGAGCTGAGTGTTTCTGATCTAACTATGAGATCAATATCTGTGCTCCTTAATGCTGAGCACGAAACCTCATCATAGAAAAGCATTGCTCCGCTGCCAGCAATACACATATCACCGATTCCAGCCACTTGAAATTTTTCTGCCAAGCCCGCAATTATTACTTTATTCATGAATGCTATCTACATGGATTAGATATAACAGCTTATTAATGTGCGAGTTGAAAAATGCGCCTGGCAACCTATCTCTCCTAGAATAGCTTTAGAAATCATTTACAACTCTTTATTTAGCCTAGAATTTTTATTAAGTTGGCGCATTATTCCGAGTTTAAAGGTGAGCCGGCTTTCTTTACAATTATCAAAGACAATTTAAAAGCGTTCTATAACTGAATTGAGATACTGGCTAGATAGTTATTCATGTATGCCAGATAAACGCAGAAAAACAGAAGGGACAAGTGCCCGCACACCACTCCCGATGCACTTATTTACCTCACCTTCCAACTGGCTAGCCTACTGATTTGTGGTGATCTGTCAGAACATCATCAAACCTGTAAAACACTTGAGGAAAATAGTGCCATGGGATTGTCAGTTTGGCAACAGGCATGGCTGAAGTCGGAGGTCGGACGTCTGACGCAAAAACAAAACCCGCTACGAAGTCCCCTCCCCCCATACCACTGAGCCGAATGGAGGTTGATTTTAGTGGGTAAGCAAACAGGAGGTTTGCGCAAGTATCGCTAGGGCAAGGACAAGGTGAATTGCGAAGCAAGAGAGGGCGGCCTGAGCCGAGGCCTGTCGATACGGCCCACTAAAATCAACCGGAATGAGGGCACCCGGATAGCTACATGGATGTAGTGTATTAGAGCAACGCAGGGGCGGTTGCCGAGGGCCAGTTGCCGGGGTGAGTTTCTTGGCTACTTCTTTGCTCACCAAAGAAGTAGCTCGCCCGCCGGGCGAAATCCGGCACATACTCAGTAGCGACCGTTACTTTTTGCAGAAAATTTTACTCAATTATCAGGCCGAAATATTAAACCTAGATGCCCTCTGTCGCCGGGCAGGCGAATTCCTTCTTGTGACGCGACAAGAAGGAATCAAGAAACGCGCCCCGATGATTGGGCCCTGCGGGCTACCTTCGCTACAGCCAATGCTAGCGGTCGGCCTAAATCGCCCGCCCGGCGAAAGAGGGCAAAATAGAAAAGAAAGGCTGATGTCTGACGTCAGAAAAAACACCAAGTTAAAAAATTCGCACAAGTTCGCGTCAGACCTCAGACATCCAGCGTCCAGCGTCCAGCGTCCAGCGTCCAGCGTATCAATAATCATCCTGCTGCGAAAAATACTCCGGCGCCAAATTATCAAACCGGGTGTATTTACCCACAAACGCGGCGCGTACGGTACCCACCTCACCATTACGCTGCTTGCCCACAATCAGTTCCGCCACGCCTTTTTCGGCGCTGTCTTCGTTGTAGTACTCGTCGCGATAGATGAACAAGATGATATCCGCATCCTGCTCGATGGCACCGGATTCACGCAAGTCGGAGTTCATGGGGCGTTTGTTGGGTCGCTGCTCCACACTCCGGTTGAGCTGCGACAGAGCGATAACGGGGCAGTCGAACTCTTTGGCCAAGGCTTTTAGTGCGCGGGAGATTTCGGAGATTTCCTGCGTGCGGCCCTCGTTGGAGCCTGCCACCTGCATCAATTGCAGGTAATCGACCATGATCATGCCGGGGTTGCCGTGCTCGCGGGCAATACGACGGGTGCGGGCGCGCATTTCTTGCGGCGTCAGGCCTGGGGTGTCATCGATAAACAGGGGTTTATCTTTTAATTTACTCACCGCCACCGACAGTTTAGGCCAATCTTCTTCGGTGAGCTTGCCGTTGCGCATATGACCTTGATCGATACGCCCTACCGAGGACATCATCCGCATCACCAACGCGGCCGAGGGCATTTCCATACTGAATACCAGCACCGGGCGCTCTTGGCTGAAGATGGCGGACTCGACAAAGTTCAGTGCCAGTGCGGTTTTCCCCATTGAGGGACGAGCGGCAAGAATAACCAGCTCCCCAGCCTGCCAGCCGGAGGTTTTACCGTCCAGATCGGCAAGGCCGGTGGGCACACCGGTAACATCATCGCCGGAGCGGAACAGTTCGTCGATCCGCTCAACGGTTTCTTTTAGTAGACCATTTACCTCGCGCAAGCCACCTTCTTTGGGGCGGTCTTCGGCGATTTGTGCCACGCGTTTTTCGGCCAGTTGCAGCAGGTCGTCCGAGTCGAGCCCGGCGGGGTTGTAGCTGGACTGGCTAATCTCTTGCGCGGCGACGATCAGTTGGCGCAGAGTGGAGCGTTCGCGCACGATGCGGGCGTAGGCGGTAATATTCTCGGCGCTCGGCGTGTTGGCGGCCAGCTCTACCAGGTAGCCCAAGCCGCCGGCACGCTCTAGCTCGCCGTGGCGCTCCAGCGCTTCGGACAGGGTGACGGCATCGAGCGGCTGGGCGTCTTCTTGCAGCTCGACCATCATGCGCAAGATCAGCTTGTGATCCTCGCGGTAGAAATCTATTTCAGAGGCAATTTCCAGCACGGCATCGAGCCGGCTGTTGTCCAGCATTAATCCGCCCAGTACAGCTTGCTCGGCCTCGACCGAGGAAGGTAACTTAGCGCCAGCGCTGCCGGATTCAGACTCCGGGTATTGGGACAAGGCCTCTGAAGACATATTCACTCTCTTTAAGTTTTCACCGGGCAAAAAAAAACGGGCACCCGACGCGCCGATAACTCGGCTGTCGATAGTGCCCGATTTTTACTGTTTTGTCAGCGGGTGTAAACGCTAATCCGGTGTCGCAGGTTTATAAGCCTGCGATGCGGCGCTATTTACTCGGCAACAACAGACAGTTTAACGGTCGCAATGATGTCGGCGTGAACCTGCACATCGATGTCGAACTCGCCTACTTCGCGAATCACACCTTCTGGCAGACGCACTTCAGACTTGCTCACTTCAACGCCAGCGGCGGTGATAACGTCAGCAATATCACGAGTACCGATAGAACCGAACAGCTTACCTTCGTCGCCAGCGTTGGCTTCGATTGTAACAGCCACTTCGGCCAGTTTGTCAGCGCGCACTTGTGCTTCGGCTTTTTTCGCTTCAGCGGCGGCTTCCAGGTCAGCGCGACGCGCTTCAAATTCAGCAACGTTTGCTTCAGTTGCTGGGATAGCTTTGCCGTGCGGTACCAGGAAGTTGCGGCCAAAACCGGACTTCACAGTCACTTTGTCGCCAATGGCGCCAAGCTTACCCACTTTCTCGAGCAGAATAACTTCCATCTCGTAAACCCTCTAGTTTCAATTTTGCCTGCGGTGGTTAGGGCTTGGCCTTAACTCGTCCGCGAAAATCCAACCACGTGTCGCTAAATGCGACGACGACCAACAGTATTTTTAACGGCTGCACCAATAACAATGCACAGTAAAACAACACCAACCAGTGCACGGCCAAAGATCGCTGCTTTGCCACCGAGTGCACCAGTGCAATACCGGCAAACAACAGTGGCTGGGCAAAAACCCAAACCCATACGCTCATGCTTCCCGCTTGCCAGTAGCAGTAGGCGACAGCCAAAAGGCATACCGTCGACGCTAATGGCGGCAGTCGCAACGCCCGAAACTCTTCACCGAAGCCTCCGGGGTTGTACAGCAAGGCCTGCCACCAACGCCCCAGCAATAAACTCAGTATGCAACTGAGTGTGCCTAAGGCGGCGAGCCAGCCCAACACTAAGGTTAGGTCCGACTCGGGCAGTGCCAGTGGCTGACTCGCTTGCTCGCGCACACTGTCGAGCAGTACTTTACCCAACTCCATCATGTCGCTGATAAAGTTAGGCGCCAACTTAACGAGCAGCAATACACCGAGCGTATTGCACGCCACCAAGCCCATTAATGCATGGGGCCAAGTGGCCTTGGTGCGCAGTAATATTGCGACCAGATAGACGCAAATAGCACCTATAAGGGCCAGTACTGCGCTTGTTTGTCCCACCACCATGTAGCCAATCGGTGGCAGCAGAGCCCAGAGCAGAATTAACAGGCCATCGGCCATTCCGCGTCTGAGCGTTACCAGGGCAACGGCTGCCGGGCTTACCAGAGGAATCCAGTGCCCAATCAGTGCTACCGCTGCAGCCTGTGTGCGGCCTCGCATAATAAATTCAGCCAGAGCACGCACAATAACTGTCTCTTAGTCGTGGCTGTCCGTGTATGGCAACAGAGCCAAGTAACGGGCGCGTTTAACAGCGGTAGACAACTGACGCTGATATTTAGCTTTTGTACCTGTGATGCGGCTAGGTACGATTTTGCCGGTTTCAGTAACGTAGGCTTTCAAGGTGTCCAGATCTTTGTAATCGATCTGCTTGGTGCCTTCAGCGGTGAAACGGCAGAACTTGCGGCGACGAAAAAAACGAGCCATGGATTATTCTCCCTCTTTCTCAGTGGTCTGCTCTTCTGCTTTTTCTTCTGAAGCTTCTTCAGATTTTTCAGCAGGCTTTTCAGACTCTTCACGACGCGGGGCACGTGGAGCCTTACGCTCACGGCTTTCTTTATCGGCTTTCGCAATTGGAGACTCTTCGGTAACAGCCTCGTCAGTACGGATAACCATGTTGCGCAGTACAGCGTCGTTGTAACGGAAGTTGGTCGTTAATTCTTCCAGGGCTTCTTCGCTACACTCAACGTTCAGCAGAACGTAGTGTGCTTTGTGAATCTTGTTGATGGGGTAAGCCAGTTGACGACGGCCCCAATCTTCCAGACGGTGCACCTGACCACCACCGTTGGTAACGGTTGCGGTGTAGCGCTCGATCATGCCTGGCACTTGTTCGCTCTGATCCGGGTGGACCATAAATACGATTTCGTAATGACGCATTAATAGCTCCTTACGGGTTAAAGTCTTCCGCCCTTGCGCGGTAAGACAAGGAGTGGCAAGCCCAAGGGGCAGCCGGTTTCACCTGCACCGACATAGGGTACAGGGGCGCGGTATTCTAGAGAGTTTAGGGGGGGAGTGCAAGGTTATTTTTTGGACAGTAAGTCAGACGCTGGATGCTGGATGCTGGATGCTGGATGCTGGATGCTGGATGCTGGATGCTGGATGCTGGATGCTGGATGCTGGATGCTGGAT
>NZ_JAUOSC010001598.1:0-240 GCF_030548285.1 Gilvimarinus sp. 1_MG-2023 | reverse complement strand
GACTGACAGAGCTGATCAGCAAGCGGTTGCAGCCACCCAAGTCCGGGATTGGTTTCAGTGCCCCGATCAATACCGCCTCAGCAATCAGTAATGAGCAGTTATTGGTGGCTTTGCAGCCGGATGACTTGCTGCAATTTGGCCTGATTCCTGAATTTATCGGCCGTTTCCCGGTGATTACCTTTTTGCAGGATCTGGATGTCGACAGCCTGAAACGGATTTTGACCGAACCCAGAAATGCCC
>NZ_JAUOSC010001597.1:0-240 GCF_030548285.1 Gilvimarinus sp. 1_MG-2023 | reverse complement strand
CCCATAATTAAAGCACTGTGTCTTTATGCTGAATCCAAATCAGATCATACTGACGACTTTGTAATCACCAAGCAGAACAATGTCGAAGAAAAAACTTTTCAACCCTGGGCCAAATGACCCCCACATTCAAAAGTGGAAAGGTTTTAATCACCCTAACGGGGAAAGTTTTGATTTATCGCATTTAAATGCGCACGCTGTTACTTACCCTTCGGGGCATACTGTTTATGTAACCTACAGCCA
>NZ_JAUOSC010001596.1:0-241 GCF_030548285.1 Gilvimarinus sp. 1_MG-2023 | reverse complement strand
GGCCACTCGCGAGCGAATGGCAAACAGCCCTCAGTGTATGCTAGTCAGGGTTTGGTGGTACTTTTGGCCTTTGAGCCAGCTTTGGGAGCGGCCTTGGGTCCAGGAGCGGCTTTACGCTTCGGCTTTTTGGCTTTTGGTTTGGCTTTGGTAGCCGCCGCCGCAACACCACTGGCGGATGCTTTTTTGGCGTTCAGTTTCTGGCGCTTGCTGGGCGATTTTTTGCGGCTTTTCTTTTTACCAC
>NZ_JAUOSC010001595.1:0-241 GCF_030548285.1 Gilvimarinus sp. 1_MG-2023 | reverse complement strand
TAGCATGTCTGTCTGGATGGTGGGGATTGCCGTAGCAACGATCGGAGGCTGGTTACTTTGACGATGTCATCGTATCGTCAGAACAAGTGCCTAAGCTTATTGTCGGTGGCTTGGCAAGTCGCCCTGACGAGTGACGGGTTTATGATCCCATTGGTTTGGAAGTAGTGGTTTGATAGCTTCTGATCATATTGTCCAGGGTGGTACAAGGGGCTTTTATCCGACATCCGGCGCGGTACAGACT
>NZ_JAUOSC010001594.1:0-241 GCF_030548285.1 Gilvimarinus sp. 1_MG-2023 | reverse complement strand
GAATTCGACTGGGACAAGGCCTGGGCCATCACCAGCCGCTGTATGGCCTATACCAACCACACCTTGCTGCCAGAAGCCCTGGAACGCTGGCAGGTATCACTGTTCCAGAAACTGCTGCCGCGCCTGCTCGATATTATTTATGAAATCAACACCCGCTTCCTGAAGCAGGTAGCGATGAAATGGCCTGGTGACAACAACCGTTTACGGCAGATGTCCCTGATTGATGAACACGACAACGTGC
>NZ_JAUOSC010001593.1:0-241 GCF_030548285.1 Gilvimarinus sp. 1_MG-2023 | reverse complement strand
GCTCAATGTAGATGGGCAAGCGGGCGTCGCCGTTAACGCTGACGGTCAGTGGCCAGTTCCCGTCCCCCAGCTCTTCCAGCAGGTCTGCCGGGAGGGTGATCGATGCGTAGCCATCGGAGACCATGGCCACCGTCGCGGTGACGTCGTAGTTCAGGTCGCCCAGGGTGATGCTGATGAGGTCTCCGACGGCCACCTGTTTCAGGGTGACGACGGTACCATCCTCAGCTTCATCGGCCAGTAA
>NZ_JAUOSC010001592.1:0-241 GCF_030548285.1 Gilvimarinus sp. 1_MG-2023 | reverse complement strand
CAATGGCGTCCAGTAAAGAGGAGATACCAGGCAAGTGGTTGTAGCTGCGGGGATCTGACATTGGTGTCACCAGGCTGTCAATATTGACATGATATTAGTGGATGTCGGCCGTTTTGCAAAGGACTGGCGGCGGGGCAAACTGTCGCAGTGATCTTGTTAGCCACCCCTGAAACGCTGATGATAGCCGCGATTGTTGTGGCTGGTGGCAAGACTTCGGGGTTTTTAATATGAATTCTTGCTG
>NZ_JAUOSC010001591.1:0-241 GCF_030548285.1 Gilvimarinus sp. 1_MG-2023 | reverse complement strand
GGCTACGGGCAACAGTGCATCTGGCTCATCGTATAACTATGACGACGGTACGCTGAATTATGGCAAAGGTGATGTCGACACCCGGGTGATCAAGTGGACATCCGACCTCGAAATGAGCTACGAAAACTATGGTGGCTTCTTTCGGCTGCGGGCGTTTTACGATGACGCCATCATGAATGACTCAACCGATTTCAAAGACCTCAGTGATGAAACCAAAGACGCTGCCGGTAGTGGTTACGAC
>NZ_JAUOSC010001590.1:0-241 GCF_030548285.1 Gilvimarinus sp. 1_MG-2023 | reverse complement strand
GCGTTAATCTCTATCTATCCAAGCCATCTGATTACCCTGACGCCGGGATATTTCTGGTATCTGGTGTTGCAACCCCGCGGCGCTGATCAGGTAAGCATAAGCTTTGGCGGCGGCATGGCACCGGAATACATCGATGATCCCAAAGCCGCCGAGTATCTGAGCGCTCTGAAAGACATGCTGGATGTGGTCAATGCCGAAGATCGCACAGGGGATGAAGCGGTAATGCGTGGGGTTCGCGCAC
>NZ_JAUOSC010001589.1:0-241 GCF_030548285.1 Gilvimarinus sp. 1_MG-2023 | reverse complement strand
CACTAGAGGTTGAAACATCTGTGTTAGGAGTTGGTTTGACTGCGCTAATTTCAACAACCTTGGCGCAACATGGAATTAGTTGCAATGTTGTTGCTGGATATTACCACGATCACTTTTTCGTACCAAAAATAAAACAAGATCTTGCACTAGACGTTCTGAATAGCTTAAAGTAATAGTTGCAATTAATTTGCAAATGCGAAAATAAACTTATATGCAAAGATGTTTGCATGTAGAAAAGTTA
>NZ_JAUOSC010000159.1:0-445 GCF_030548285.1 Gilvimarinus sp. 1_MG-2023 | reverse complement strand
CGTGCGGCCTCGTAACCGTTGCGGTCGGCTTGCTCCCAGGCTCTCCCAGCGAGGGCCGACAGGCGCTCCCCGGAGACTGACAAAATGGCCTGGCGATCGGCGGCAGAGAGGCTGTCGAGGGTGTCCGGGCTGGCGAATATGGCAAATGAACTGGCGTACAGGCCTCTGGGGATCACGGTGATCTGACTCGTCACTTCACTGAGGCGCAGGTATTTCTGATCCAGCACTGGCAGGAACACTCCATCGACCACCCCTTGCTGCATCATTTCATACACTTTCGGGGCGGGTGCCTGTACCGGGCTGACATCGAGTCGCTCGGCGACCAGCATCTGCAAGCCGCCACCTATCCGGATCTTCTGGTTTTTGAGTTGTTGCAAGCTGCTGAAAGGTTCACGAGTATGGATCTGGGCCGGGCCATGTACAAACAGCCCGAGTAACTCCAGCC
>NZ_JAUOSC010001588.1:0-241 GCF_030548285.1 Gilvimarinus sp. 1_MG-2023 | reverse complement strand
CACCGGGACGCCTGAAAGATCACCTGCGCAAAAACACACTGGACATCAGTCAGGTACACACTCTGGTACTGGACGAAGCCGATCGCATGTTAGATATGGGATTCAGCGACGATATCCAGCACATCATTGGCCACACTCCGGAAGACCGCCAGACGTTGTTGTTCTCCGCCACCTACCCGAACAACATCCAGAAACTGAGCGCTCAATACCAGCAGTCGCCAGAGATCATCAAGGTTGAATC
>NZ_JAUOSC010001587.1:0-241 GCF_030548285.1 Gilvimarinus sp. 1_MG-2023 | reverse complement strand
GCCTGATGCTGGACCCGGTCTGCCATCGCGTTACCGCTCATGGCGACCCGATTGACATCGGCCCTACGGAGTATCGTTTGTTGCAGTTTTTCATGACCCACCAGGAACGGGCCTACTCCCGAGCCCAGCTGCTCGATCAAGTCTGGGGTGGTAATGTGTACGTTGAAGAGCGCACCGTTGACGTGCATATTCGTCGTCTGCGCAAAGCACTCGGTGAGTCTCACGAACAACTGATCCAAAC
>NZ_JAUOSC010001586.1:0-241 GCF_030548285.1 Gilvimarinus sp. 1_MG-2023 | reverse complement strand
ACGCTGCACCATGTCGCCTGCCTTGACCAGCGGACGCTGGTTAATACAGGTGTTCTGGTTCGAGCGGGTGTATTTGGTCAGGTTGTAAATATCAACACCGGCTTCACCGATGACGGTTTCGTCATCGTTGACCTTGACCACCACCCGGGATGCGTCAACAGAGTCAATCACACCACCCCGTTTGGCAACCACACACACGCCGGAGTCGGCCGCTACCGCACGCTCAATACCGGTACCAACC
>NZ_JAUOSC010001585.1:0-241 GCF_030548285.1 Gilvimarinus sp. 1_MG-2023 | reverse complement strand
GGCCTGTTATGGGTCTGTTATGGCAGTGATACGCTCACTTATTGTTATCTAACACGTGTTAAGGAATTATTATGACTCGTTTAATGCTACCCACTCTCCTGCTGCCCACGCTGTTCTGCGCGGCAACGGCCGTTCAAGCCGATGGCATGGACACCAGCAAACTGTATCTCGGTGGCAGTCTCTCCTCTAACACCATTGATTCTCCGTTCGGCGGTAGCAGTGCCGATGCTGGAGGCCTGCA
>NZ_JAUOSC010001584.1:0-241 GCF_030548285.1 Gilvimarinus sp. 1_MG-2023 | reverse complement strand
ATACAGAGGCTGAAACCGGAGCGCAGGCACTGTGTGATCAGTGCCAGAGAGAGAACTCAGGATGGTTGTTGGTAGACCTTGAAGCCATCCACAAAGGTAGCGATCACTTGCCCGCTGCGACCGTATGCATCGGTTTGTTCCGGGTTGATCAGGCTGGCATTAAAGCGTTGGCCTTATGCAAACCCGGAGTGTAAACCGAGGGTTGCCGCCGGGTGAGTACTCAGTGCCGACAAGGCGGCAT
>NZ_JAUOSC010001583.1:0-241 GCF_030548285.1 Gilvimarinus sp. 1_MG-2023 | reverse complement strand
CAGCTGCCGCCGTTGTGCTTGCGGGTCAATCGCCGTCAGGGTGAGCGTGATGCGTATTTACATCAGCTGCAAGCAGTCGGAATCGAAGCCCGTCCGGCGCCGTTTGCGCCCCAGGGTATTTACCTCAAGGAGCGCTGCGATGTCACCACGCTGCCCGGGTTTATGGAAGGTGCGGTCAGTGTCCAGTACGAAGCCGCTCAGCTGACCGCTGACTTGCTCGCGCCCCAGGCAGGGGAACGGA
>NZ_JAUOSC010001582.1:0-241 GCF_030548285.1 Gilvimarinus sp. 1_MG-2023 | reverse complement strand
CGGTTTGACACTGGAAAGGTGGCAAAATTTGACAATTAACGCCTGTCTCCCGTTCAGCCAGCTGTCGATCATCTTGTGGACGCCACCCCAGCGTTCTTTGGCAGTGTTGACTCGTTCTAACATACGGCACTCCTGTCTGTGATCGTGAGTCTGTCCCCGGTGCTTGTAACAGGACAGGGAACAGCCTCCGCTGGCATCAAAAGCCAGCTCTGGCGCGACCAATATAGGCAAGGTTAAAAGC
>NZ_JAUOSC010001581.1:0-241 GCF_030548285.1 Gilvimarinus sp. 1_MG-2023 | reverse complement strand
CTCTGCACCATTGTCGTGGTGTGGCTGGGGGGAGGGTTATACGTCGGTGGTTTACTGTTTACCCAATTTATGGGTTGGGATCTGACACTTTCCATAGTGTTTTTATTAGTCATCGCGACCAGTTTTACAGTGGTCGGTGGCTTAGCGGCCGTTATTGTAACGGATGCCGTTCAGACCATACTGATGATTGTTGGTATGGCAGCGTTAACACTGATCGGGCTCTATGAGCTGGGTGGTGTCG
>NZ_JAUOSC010001580.1:0-241 GCF_030548285.1 Gilvimarinus sp. 1_MG-2023 | reverse complement strand
GCGCAACCAATGGCGCAGCAAGTTTCGCCGGCGCGATTCGCTAAGGCCGAGCAGTGGCTCTAGCGCCACCTATACGCCCATTGGCTCTTGCCGCTCAGCCAGAGTGCTCAGGTCGAGCTGAGCCAACTCCTGCAAACGCAGGTCGGCCTCTTGGCAGTGCTGGGCAGCCAGCGCTAGGTTGTGATCGGCCCTTGGCCAGCGCTTGCGCAATGCGGGCAGTATCGGGCGGCGCAAATAGTTG
>NZ_JAUOSC010001579.1:0-241 GCF_030548285.1 Gilvimarinus sp. 1_MG-2023 | reverse complement strand
CTGCAACAGCTGGTAACTGAGCTGGATATTCGTCACGTCAGCTTCAACAACGAATACGAAGTTAACGAAAGCAACCGTGATCGCCACTGGGAGCGCTGGGCCAGGCAACACCAGATTTCGGTTCATCGTTTTCATGACCAGTGCCTGATTCCTCCCGGCGACCTGGCCACCAAAAGCGGCTCACCTTTCAAGGTCTACAGCCCGTTCCGCAAAGCCTGGCTAGCCCGGGCCGAAGGCGCGC
>NZ_JAUOSC010000158.1:0-446 GCF_030548285.1 Gilvimarinus sp. 1_MG-2023 | reverse complement strand
CCTCTGGACTGGCTGGCCAGCTTGCCGACACTGCATTACCACCGGCTCGAATATGGCTTTCAGGATGAGTTGATTCCGACCACCGAGCCACTCTTGTTGGGCCAGCATCAGGTACTCGCCACCGGGCTGGAGCTGCCACACTACGATCACCCGGTCCGTATCGACCTGCACTCATTAATCGTCGAATACACTGTCTTTTATCCCTCTGTTCGGGTGCTCGATGCGCAGTTTAACGCCGTTAGCATCTACAACAGTCCAGAGCTGGCCAATCCGACCCGGACTCGCACAGAGGCGGTGTATCTCCCTTTGGAAATCGCCCCGGGCGACCGTTATCTGGTGGTATTTACCGAGGCTGACTGGTTGGGACGGCTACTATTGATCCAAGAAGACAGCCGGCTGCTGGCGGTGGGTGAGCCCTACCGGCCACAATATCACCACCTTTACCG
>NZ_JAUOSC010001578.1:0-241 GCF_030548285.1 Gilvimarinus sp. 1_MG-2023 | reverse complement strand
ACCCGCACCTGTCCCGCCAGTCGCTGCGCCATACTAAGCGCCCAGTTTTGTAACCCGGCTTTACTGGCACAATAAGCACTGAAACGCTGGTTCGGAATATCGGCATAAATATCAGCCAGCACCACCATAGCCGCCCCGGTATTCCAGCGCTGCTCCAGAGCCTGGGTAATCAAGGCAGGAGCCATCACATGGACATTCAAATGGTCTGTCAGATGCGCCGCCTGCTCAGCCAGAGAAATAC
>NZ_JAUOSC010001577.1:0-241 GCF_030548285.1 Gilvimarinus sp. 1_MG-2023 | reverse complement strand
GTGTCGCAGACCGAGCGGGTGGCGCACAAGCGCCAGGCGCAGCTGACCAAGGATATCCTTACCGATGCCGGGCTGCCGGTGCTGAAGACCGACACGCATATCGTACCGCTGATCGTGGGCGACGCGCGCGCCTGCAAGGCGGCGAGCGACATGCTGCTGGAAAAGCACAACATCTATATCCAGCCGATCAACTACCCCACCGTCCCCAAGGGCACGGAACGGCTGCGGATCACCCCGACAC
>NZ_JAUOSC010001576.1:0-241 GCF_030548285.1 Gilvimarinus sp. 1_MG-2023 | reverse complement strand
GGATTCTTTGTGGCCACAGAAGCGCCTACCGAAAGGAGCGCTCCGATGGCGGACTGCACACCGCTTGTTTCGAGTCCGAAACGGAGCTTCTCCCATGTGTTGTTCGTGGGATCCACTGACTTTGCCTTGAGCGCCTTGAATGCCTCATCGTAGGTCTGGTCGCCCATAGAGCGGATTGCTGCGTCAACCTTAAGCCCGGCATCATTTGTTGTGTTGTAGATATCCCCCGTAACCTTTTTAC
>NZ_JAUOSC010001575.1:0-241 GCF_030548285.1 Gilvimarinus sp. 1_MG-2023 | reverse complement strand
GGATACGACAATGCTGTCTTATCCTTCCCAATGTGAAAAAGCCAACACCTTTCTGACAGAAATTCTATTACTATCGGTAGCCTGAATAATACGGGAGCCATCATGAACCTTGTCTGGATTGCGCTGTTGTTGTCGTGCCTGATAGGGTCACAGGCTGTGGCCGAAGTCTATCAATGGGTCGACAGCGATGGCCGTCGCCACTTCTCCGATCGTGCACCGTCCGGGCGTAATATCCATAACC
>NZ_JAUOSC010001574.1:0-241 GCF_030548285.1 Gilvimarinus sp. 1_MG-2023 | reverse complement strand
CCAGAAGACAAGGTAACCCGCAAGCCATCGGTTGTATCCACCGTTATCGCCTCACCGGGCAAATGCAATGACTCCAGCATCGCATCAAGATTATTGGCCCAATTGGCAATTAATGCCTTACTGCTAGTGGTTGGTACATCCTTGATGCGATCGCTGGCGGTAAAGCGCTCGGGTAATTCAGCCAACAACGCACTGACTGGTTTGCCCTGCAATGCACTACCGGCCAGCAACATCAGTGCAG
>NZ_JAUOSC010001573.1:0-242 GCF_030548285.1 Gilvimarinus sp. 1_MG-2023 | reverse complement strand
TGATATCAAAGGCTTCGCCCCGCCCCAGACATAAACCTTCAGCCGCCTCTACCGTCGTGCGAGCACGCTCAGGAGGCATGGGCTGACCACAGACCAGATAACGGTCTGGCCGGACAATGGAGCATTTTTCATAGGCGATAACATCGAGGTCGTTACCCAGCCAGGCTTCGTGATCCAACCCGATACTGGTGACGACCGACAAGTCGGCGTCCACTACATTGACGGCATCCAGACGCCCGCCC
>NZ_JAUOSC010001572.1:0-242 GCF_030548285.1 Gilvimarinus sp. 1_MG-2023 | reverse complement strand
CGATAAAGTTGTACTCTGCGTAGTATTATTGGCCCCAATTTAAGCGTAACTTTGAGGTAGGAAAAATAATGAAACGGATGATCGCCTATACCACATTGTTCGCCCTCACAGCATGTACGACCACTGATCCCTATACCGGAGAGAAAAAAACCTCTAGCCCTACCACAGGCGCTGTTGTAGGCGCCATTGCCGTCGCAGCGGTAGGCATGGCATCGGCCAGTAAAAATGATCGAGAAAAAGGC
>NZ_JAUOSC010001571.1:0-242 GCF_030548285.1 Gilvimarinus sp. 1_MG-2023 | reverse complement strand
CCTCTATCGCCACCGCCACCGACTTGAAGGCCGGGGTATGACTTCTGGGGTCACGCTCAATCCCTGTCAGCACATTGGCTTCCGGGTAATAGGCCATTACCGCCCCCCGGCTCAGTCCATACGGGTAAACCTCAACCGCTTCCATACAGCCATTAGGGGAACGTAACGTCACCTTCTGCTGCGGTTTGATGCCCTTTTCCAGCATATCCTGTGGCGACATCAATACCGACCAGCGGTTAGGC
>NZ_JAUOSC010001570.1:0-242 GCF_030548285.1 Gilvimarinus sp. 1_MG-2023 | reverse complement strand
CCTGTACCGTGGTAGCCCCCGACCCCATCATCAGCACGCTGGCACCTTTTAATAACGGCGCGGCGGCCTTGCCAATAACAGCGCGCTCCTCAACGTTGGCCTTATGTCGCTCCGACAATGCGGGTTCAGCCGGCTGGCGCAGCAAGGCACCGCCATAGGTACGGCTGATCAGCTGTTGCGCTGCCAGTTCTTCCAGGTCGCGCCGGATCGTTTCGGTGGTTACTCCCAGAGCGCCGGATAAC
>NZ_JAUOSC010001569.1:0-242 GCF_030548285.1 Gilvimarinus sp. 1_MG-2023 | reverse complement strand
TGAGGTACAAGATTTTAATCAATACGCGGGAACAATCACTCTTATTAATCTACCTGTTGATTTGGTCGAGCTTTTCAGAGAGCGTGAGATTACACATATACCTAAGGAGCTCGCCAAGGATGAAATAAAAGGTGACGTCGAGGTACAGCCAGTAGCAACTGATTGGAATCAGCACGCATCTGCTCTAAAGCTGGCAGCTGCAAATCTAATCGGTAGTTGGAAAGTAAACAATGAGGAAGACA
>NZ_JAUOSC010000157.1:0-447 GCF_030548285.1 Gilvimarinus sp. 1_MG-2023 | reverse complement strand
ACGTTGAGCTGGCGGTCAAAACCGTCTTCCAGGGCAAAAAATCCAAAGCCGAGATGCGCGCCTGGATTGAGCACAATCTGGAGCTGGTACATATGACTCACGCCATGCACAAGCGCCCGGACGAAATTTCTGGCGGCATGGAACAGCGGGTCGGTATTGCCCGGGCACTGGCAATGGAACCCGACATTTTGCTGATGGATGAGCCGTTCGGGGCGCTGGACGCCCTCACCCGTGCCCATTTGCAAGACTCGCTGATGGACATCCAGAAAGAGCTGAACAACACCGTTATCATGATTACTCACGATGTCGATGAAGCTGTTTTGCTGTCGGATCGTATCGTGATGATGACCAACGGCCCGGCGGCGACCATTGGCGAAATTCTCGACATTGATCTGGAGCGGCCACGTAACCGCCTGGAACTGGCCGACGACCCTCGCTATAACCACC
>NZ_JAUOSC010001568.1:0-242 GCF_030548285.1 Gilvimarinus sp. 1_MG-2023 | reverse complement strand
CCAGCGCCATCGTCTTGCAGCAAGCACTCGCGCTCAAAGTCGATACCTGGAAACAACTGGCTTACAACAGCGTGCAGGTTCATAGAATCTCCGTCACTCCGCACCACGTAACCTGAGAGCTGCCGCGCACCCCGAGGTTTACCTGTGTGTGCAGGAAATAGAGTTGGATGTAGTCGCCAACAGCAAGCGGGAAATCCTTTGCTACCGCGCACTGCTCAACAGGAGTTGATGCCGTCCTGATC
>NZ_JAUOSC010001567.1:0-242 GCF_030548285.1 Gilvimarinus sp. 1_MG-2023 | reverse complement strand
CTACCAGGATTGCACCTAGCAGCAAGGGCCGGTACATGCCCCATTTGACAACCATAACACCACAGACACCCGACCCGACCACCGTCATCACAAAACCAAAAATTTTGGCGATGCGGGCAATGTCTGATTTGCTGTACCCCATATCCAGATAAAACGGATTGGCCATCACCCCCATGGTGATATCACTCAAACGAAAAACGGCGATAAACGACAGAATCAGCAACGCAAACCAGCCATTACGC
>NZ_JAUOSC010001566.1:0-242 GCF_030548285.1 Gilvimarinus sp. 1_MG-2023 | reverse complement strand
ACGTTGACGTACCACGCCGTCCACAGATAACCAGTGACTCAGGGCGCGACGAGTGAATTCCATATTTCTGAAAAGGTTACCTGCGTACAGGTAATCCAGTGTTCCGTCCGGGCTGACCAGCATAACGGCAGGCAAAGGGTTGATTTGCCATGCCCTGGTGAGCGACTGGTCGTATGCCAGTAACGGCAGACGTGTACGGGGTGCGTCTTTTACAAAACGGTCATTGGCATCCCAGATCACCC
>NZ_JAUOSC010001565.1:0-242 GCF_030548285.1 Gilvimarinus sp. 1_MG-2023 | reverse complement strand
ACGTCCGCATCGCGAACGAGATGCCGACGTTGCCGTGGAACAACTGGGTCTCAGTCCCCACCCGGGGAATCAGCCCCAGCTCGGGGTGCGACATGCGCTGAACGATCAGCTCCGCATCGGCGTGCGCCTCGACGGCGGCCCGGTACACGTCGGGGACGAGTACGTCGTCGTCGTCGAGGAACCCGACCCAGTCGGTCCAGATGTGCGGGGCGGCTGCGTTGCGAGCGAGGCCGGGTGCCCCG
>NZ_JAUOSC010001564.1:0-242 GCF_030548285.1 Gilvimarinus sp. 1_MG-2023 | reverse complement strand
GGCCATGACTCTACGCCGTCGCGGATTACACGCCAGTCTGGAGTATCGCCGGCTTTTGGCGTGGTTTGGCGGTGGTGTAGGTCGAAGGTGGTGCTCATGGCACCCGCCCGAACGACGCGCCGCAGAGGTGCGCCAGCTCGCTCAGGGTATGGACAGCGTCACGCTGGGCGGCCAGCACGGCTTCGAGGGCGGTGGCAGATCGGCCCACCCCGAGAATGTGGTGCCTTGTCGCGATCTCCGCC
>NZ_JAUOSC010001563.1:0-242 GCF_030548285.1 Gilvimarinus sp. 1_MG-2023 | reverse complement strand
CCTTTGTTCCTATTACTTGCGTAGGTTTGCTGCAATTTATGGTTCCGTGATCGGTAGTTATGACTAATTTAATGTTGTCTTTTTGTGCCTTTTTAATCAACTCTAACATAGGTGAATTTAAAAACCAAGTATCAGTCAATGCTCTATAAGCTTTGTCGTCAGAAGCCAATTCTCGAATTACTTTGGTGTCTGTTTTGGCATGAGAAAGCATGTCTACAAAGTTGAAAACTACAACGTTAAAC
>NZ_JAUOSC010001562.1:0-242 GCF_030548285.1 Gilvimarinus sp. 1_MG-2023 | reverse complement strand
ACGTCAATCAGCGGCTTATCAACAGCGCTCGCACCGCCAGCAACAACATGAGCCTGCTGGGCTCTCAAAATCTATCAACACTCCGCGCCGCGCTGGCCAGTGCACAATCCCAGCTGGATCAAATGAGCGACTCCGCAACCAGCACCCTCACATCACTGCGCGAACAGCTCTACAGCCTGCAAGGCGACACCGAGGCCTATCAAGAATCCCAATACCTCACCCAAAAAGCCGAACTGCAAGCC
>NZ_JAUOSC010001561.1:0-242 GCF_030548285.1 Gilvimarinus sp. 1_MG-2023 | reverse complement strand
AGTCAGGATCGTTGCGATATCCGCCGCCTTGGCATATTTGAACTGCATGAACTCTTGCACCAGCGGAGCCAGCTCTTCCACCTGACGTACAGCTTCCAGCTCTATTTTTTCACGGGCAGCAATTTCTTCAGCCGGTGCAATCAACAGTACAGATCCCAGCTGACGTTTACCAAGCGCCTTGGTTTTCAATACCAGGTCCAACGCCTGATCCCACGGCACATTTTGCAGCCGCAAAGTAATAC
>NZ_JAUOSC010001560.1:0-242 GCF_030548285.1 Gilvimarinus sp. 1_MG-2023 | reverse complement strand
ATCCATCATCGGCCGCAACAGAAAGGGGTTCGATTCTATTTCGACACCCACGGCCTGGATTCTGGAAAAATCGAGAATATCATTAACCAACGCCAATAAATGCCGCGATGAGGTCAGCGTCTGGTTAGCGTAACGATGCACATCGGAATCGTTGGTACACGCATCGATCAGTGTGGTGAAACCAAGAATGGCATTTAACGGGGTGCGTAGCTCATGGATCATATTGGCCAGAAATTCAGACT
>NZ_JAUOSC010001559.1:0-242 GCF_030548285.1 Gilvimarinus sp. 1_MG-2023 | reverse complement strand
TTGCTGGATATTTCCCGTATCGAAGCAGGACGTCTGGAAATTCACCGCGATGAGTTTGACCTGCACCGGTTACTGGTTGAGCTGGTCGATATGTTCCGGCTGCAAGCCGAAGACAAGGGCGTCCGTTTTGACTATCAGTTGTGCCCATACCTGCCACAGATTGTCCGTTCGGACGAAAAGCACCTGCGCCAGATCCTGATCAACCTGCTTTCCAACGCGGTCAAGTTTACACGGGCCGGGAC
>NZ_JAUOSC010000156.1:0-448 GCF_030548285.1 Gilvimarinus sp. 1_MG-2023 | reverse complement strand
CTATACAGCCATTCGCTGTTTTGCTCACCATCGATACGCAAGCAAGGAACCCGAGGTATACCACCGCCATTGACCAGCTCATTACGATAAGCATCAACACGCTCAACGTCTTTTTCCACTACCCGCAAACCAAGCCGCAGGCAATGGCGTCGCACCTGGATAGAAGCCGGACAATTACGCGAAAAGTACAAATGCATTCGACGGGATTCACGATCCAGTACTGTTTGCAGATCAGGGGCATGTACAACCGGTTTGACCGGGACGACTCGGTCGACCAGATCAAATGCCATGCCTTTCAGTTGACGAGCTACGTTCATATCATCAAGACTCAACCGCATGAAATCGACGCGCATTGTAGTCTTGTTTTGCCACACGGCAACCCCTGAACAAGGGCTTTTTTAAACCACCACCTGACAATCATCTGATCGTCCTGGAAAAACAGTTTCAC
>NZ_JAUOSC010001558.1:0-242 GCF_030548285.1 Gilvimarinus sp. 1_MG-2023 | reverse complement strand
ATGTGGTTCTACTGACGGCCCAATGCCTCAGACTCGTGAACACATCCTGCTGTCCCGTCAGGTTGGCGTACCTTATATCGTCGTTTTCCTGAACAAGGCAGACCTGCTGGCTGAAGACTGCGGTGGCGCAGACTCAGAAGAATACGCAGAGATGCTGGAACTGGTTGAAATGGAACTGCGTGACCTGCTGTCTGAATACGACTTCCCAGGTGACGACACACCAATCATCCCGGGTTCTGCCC
>NZ_JAUOSC010001557.1:0-242 GCF_030548285.1 Gilvimarinus sp. 1_MG-2023 | reverse complement strand
GCATTGGTCAATCGCCCCAGGGTGCTGCTGCTGTACGAGCCGCTGGGGGCACTGGATCTGAAATTACGCGAGCAAATGCAAGGGGAACTGAAACGGCTGCAGCGCCAGCTCGGTATCACTTTTGTGTTTGTTACCCACGACCAGACCGAGGCGCTGTCGATGTCGGATCGCGTGGCGGTGTTTAACCAGGGCCGGATTGAGCAACTGGATTCACCCCGCAACCTGTACAACCAGCCGCAAAC
>NZ_JAUOSC010001556.1:0-242 GCF_030548285.1 Gilvimarinus sp. 1_MG-2023 | reverse complement strand
CAGCAACATCACGACGCGCTTGCGTCTCTTCCTGGGTCAGTAACGCCCTCTCGTATTCCTGCCGACTGGTATAGCCCTGATCTACCAATTGATAGTCACGCTCCAGATCTTTTTCAGCAAGTTTCAGCGTTGCTTCTGCTGCCCTCAGGTTGGCACGTGCAGTCACAACAGACTCGCGCAGGTCTCGCAGATCGAGAGTGAACAGCACCTCCCCTTTTTTAACAAACTGCCCAGCATCGACC
>NZ_JAUOSC010001555.1:0-242 GCF_030548285.1 Gilvimarinus sp. 1_MG-2023 | reverse complement strand
CCTCTGGCCCCATCACTCGAATACTGACTGGCCAGTCAACCGGCGGGCCGTAAAGGAGTGTTTCAGCTCTGACTCGTGACTCCGGAAAATCACCGGCCGCTACCCGGTTACGAATCAATCGGATCAAACCATCTCGGGCTGCGATGTCTTCTGCCACGATAACCAGCTTGGCGAAAGCACTGTTCGGCTGCTCCGGGCTGGCAGAGATAAAAAACCGGGGAGCCCCTGCTCCAATATAAGCC
>NZ_JAUOSC010001554.1:0-242 GCF_030548285.1 Gilvimarinus sp. 1_MG-2023 | reverse complement strand
CCCTTGCTGGCGGCGAGCATCATCACGGCCATGATACTTTTGGCATCGACCATGCGGTTTGGATAACCCACCTTGATGGTTGCGCCGTAGCTGGCCGCGGTTGATACCAGTTTGGCGGCTGCCCGTGCGTGTAAACCCAGCTTGTTGATGATGGTGATTTGCGTGTTAACCATCCAGGCTCCCGAAACGATTGGATTGTGGGTAATAAGCATCAGTGGCTGTGATGGGCAGCAGACCTGAGC
>NZ_JAUOSC010001553.1:0-242 GCF_030548285.1 Gilvimarinus sp. 1_MG-2023 | reverse complement strand
GTGGGTTGGCGGTATTTACACGCCATCGGACGGCCGGGCCGAACCCGCGATTGCCACCAGCGCCATTGCCAGGGCTGCCGTCGCCAAAGGGGCAACCCTGATCCAGCACTGTGCTGTACGAACATTGGTGAGGTCGGCCGGTAAAATCAGCGGTGTTGTCACCGAAAAAGGCGAAATCCGGTGTGAACAGGTGTTGTTGGCGGGCGGAGCCTGGTCACGGCGTTTTCTCGGTAATCAGGGTA
>NZ_JAUOSC010001552.1:0-242 GCF_030548285.1 Gilvimarinus sp. 1_MG-2023 | reverse complement strand
CGTTACCAGGATTCCAGAAGGTCAAACCACAGGTGTATGCCGGTTTATTCCCGGTGAGCTTGGATGACTTTGAAAGCTTCCGCGATGCGTTGGAAAAACTCTCCCTGAACGATGCTTCGCTGTTTCACGAGCCAGAAAATTCTGATGCGCTTGGGTTTGGTTTCCGCTGTGGATTCCTGGGCATGCTGCATATGGAGATTATCCAGGAGCGGCTCGAACGCGAATACGACATGGATCTGATT
>NZ_JAUOSC010001551.1:0-242 GCF_030548285.1 Gilvimarinus sp. 1_MG-2023 | reverse complement strand
CCTCAGTGAACATCGGGAAAAAGACAGCGGCATGAAGAACCCATCCGCAGCCAATCACGGCAAAGGTGCAGGCCGCCAAGTCAGCTTCCCGCTCAATGACAAACGGCCACCGAGTTACACCGACTGGATGAAACACCGCGTCGACAGCCCCCACGGCAAACAAATCTACAGCCACCGGATGTCCGTTGTCGAACCGGTCTTCGGCAACATCGGCACCAATAAACGATTGAACCGCTTTAGCC
>NZ_JAUOSC010001550.1:0-243 GCF_030548285.1 Gilvimarinus sp. 1_MG-2023 | reverse complement strand
GTATATTGACCAGAGTGTTTTTCAGCACCTCTAGTCTGTGCAAGATTCTAATCTAACTCTTCTTCAAAGTCTTCGTCTTACATGATGTGCTCACCGTGACTATCTACAGTTCCGTTTTGACCTTTATCGTCAAAACCACCTTCTAAATTATCACCAGCCCAATTGTTTTCTTTTCCAACTGGAGCAGATACACTCTAAATGTCTTCCATTTCATCTATTGCAATTTCATATACAACTTGAGAT
>NZ_JAUOSC010001549.1:0-243 GCF_030548285.1 Gilvimarinus sp. 1_MG-2023 | reverse complement strand
ATACCGCCGGGTCCGGTTTGAAACTGCCCGTTTCTTCTACCGATATAATCTCATCAAAACAGCTTTCCAGACCGGCGTTCTTTATCTGGTTGGCTATCAGGGTTAATGAAGAATTGGAAAAGGCCACGGTGCGAAAACCATGGCTCCGCAGTGTTGCCAGTGCCGGTTTTATATCCGCATGAGGACGCAGGCTGGCGAAACCGGCCAATAGTTCGGCCCGCAGGTCATCGGTCAGGGTAATGC
>NZ_JAUOSC010000155.1:0-448 GCF_030548285.1 Gilvimarinus sp. 1_MG-2023 | reverse complement strand
AAAGATAGTCGTCAACACAGCCGCCTGCCCTGCCGGCTCAGCAATGGCCCAGAAATAACCCAAACGACTTCCACCGAAACGAGTACGTAATTCCCGGATAACAAGCGCGTACACCGTATCTCTCATAATCTGCAACGATGATCGTGTTGGTCGGCGTTCAATCACAGATTTTTTCAACCTTTATTGGATCTCTTGGCATCAAGCAGGTTTCAAAGCACAAATTCTTTCAATTTACAAACCATAATCAGTATCCGCTTTGAAAATAATTGTCGCTGAGTATACACAAAAATTTCCTGCCAAAAAGTGTCAAGTAATATCAATTACTACAATTAGGTAGCCTGATTCACAGTATGGAATACAAGAGAAGCTGAGTTTATACAGAACCTCAGTCCGGTGGGGGCTGGGCCATCATCAAACACATGCCCGAGATGTGCATCACAGGTTGCAC
>NZ_JAUOSC010001548.1:0-243 GCF_030548285.1 Gilvimarinus sp. 1_MG-2023 | reverse complement strand
ACTCCGGCCACCGCAACAGAGTCCTGACGTCTTCCCACTCACATAGCATCACAAACGACAAACAGTCCAACCGAGGCCGGGATTACCCGGCCTCTTGTTCGGTTATCAAAAACCCAGCACCCAACCACCCAACGCCCCTACGATCACCACCAGCCAGGACGGTGCTTTCCAGCTGGTCAGCAAAACAAAACACAGCAACGCCAAAGCCATTTCCGCCGATGAATGAATGGCACTGGTAAACAC
>NZ_JAUOSC010001547.1:0-243 GCF_030548285.1 Gilvimarinus sp. 1_MG-2023 | reverse complement strand
ATACCTACCTCAGTAACCGCTGCCAGATCACCATCATGTTCAAGCCGGCAAAGAATCCGCAGTTTGATAGCTGGATGCGACAGCGTCGCCAGAACACCGGTGCGACACTGGTGCCGACCACGGCCGGAGGCGTACGGGCGTTGTTCAAAACGCTGCAGCAAGGGAGCGTGGCGGGCTTTTTGCCGGATCAGGAACCCGAGCGCCGCAGTGGCGTGATCGTCCCTTTTATGGGCGTTCCAACAC
>NZ_JAUOSC010001546.1:0-243 GCF_030548285.1 Gilvimarinus sp. 1_MG-2023 | reverse complement strand
CACATATCACCGACCACCAGCTCCTGGCTATCATCCAGATTGTGTCCAGGCTGCTGCGCCAACTTGATATCGTCAGCCCCTAACAACCCGATCACCTCATCACCATCCATCACCGGCAGATGATGACACTGATGTTGTGCCATCAAGTCTGCGGCTTCTGTTAACCGTGTGTTTTCACCAATATGCAGAGGGAATGCTGTCATTACTTCAGCGAGCGTTGGCATGTGTCTCATACAACGAATC
>NZ_JAUOSC010001545.1:0-243 GCF_030548285.1 Gilvimarinus sp. 1_MG-2023 | reverse complement strand
GTCCCACCAGCGCATATACAAACCGGCCTGGACCATGGCAGACACCACCGCCTACATTATCAATAACAGCGGCACCCATTTTGACCCTTATCTGGTCGAGCTGTTTCGGGACAACCTGGATCAATTCATTGCGCTTGCAGAAGTGTAGCCACTGGCAACAAGCCAGCTGGCTCAGGAACAGCAGAACCCTGCTCCTGCTGTTGACGCTATTATTGTCCTCAACGGTCGTGGCCGGATTCGAAC
>NZ_JAUOSC010001544.1:0-243 GCF_030548285.1 Gilvimarinus sp. 1_MG-2023 | reverse complement strand
GCATGAAATGGATCAAGCTGAGAGATAAGGCCGAACAGCTTGAGTTTCTGCGGCTGGTACACCTCGAAGCCAGTCGGGCCAATATCTCCGCCGAGATGGTACTGGCCGTGATTCAGGTCGAAAGTGCCTTCGACCGTTTTGCGGTTTCCCGTGTAGGTGCCCGCGGTTATATGCAGATCATGCCTTTCTGGAAAAATGAAATCGGCCGCGATGGCGACAACCTGATGCATATGGCCACCAACC
>NZ_JAUOSC010001543.1:0-243 GCF_030548285.1 Gilvimarinus sp. 1_MG-2023 | reverse complement strand
GATGACTAATATAAACTATCTGGAAAGTGTCAGATCCCAACCCATAAATTGGGTAAACAGTAAACCACCGAAGTATAACCCTCCCCCAAGCCACACCACGACAATGGTGCAGTGCGAGTAGATCGTCAGCAAGCGATACATGGTATCGCCAAATCGGCGGTTAATAATTTGCGGCATTGTCGGTACGTTCAACCCCAAGAAATACGGGGAGAACACCATGGCCACTAATAATAAAAAGATCCA
>NZ_JAUOSC010001542.1:0-243 GCF_030548285.1 Gilvimarinus sp. 1_MG-2023 | reverse complement strand
TCCCTAACCTTTAGGGAGATTTTTTGCTACTGTTACGTTTGTTGAGATTTTTAATCTTCAGTTATTCACTTCGATTTCTAAATCTTTAGTTTGACCTTAACGTTTAGGTCGGTGATGGTAGCTTCCTCTTTTCTTCAGTATTGAAGTACTCTACCCACCAGAGATCTAATTCATTTAATTAATTTTATCTTTAAATTATATTTTAGTTTTTATTCTAAATTTTTATATTTCGAGATTTTTTAA
>NZ_JAUOSC010001541.1:0-243 GCF_030548285.1 Gilvimarinus sp. 1_MG-2023 | reverse complement strand
CCCCCCCCCCCCCCCCCCCCCTATCCCACCCCCCCAGCCGATACGCTATCGAGACCAGAGTCTGGTGGGCTAGGAGTTGTGTATAAGAGCGTTCCTTTCCTTTCCTTTCCTTTCCTTTCCTTTCCTTTCCTTTCCTTTCCTTTCCTTTCCATTACAATTATAAAAAACACAACATACCCACCAGAAAACAAAGCAAAAGATAACATATCTCTCCTAAACATAAAAAAAAAAAAATTAAATAGA
>NZ_JAUOSC010001540.1:0-243 GCF_030548285.1 Gilvimarinus sp. 1_MG-2023 | reverse complement strand
ACTCCAAACGGTGGATTAGACAGCATGTAGTCGAATTTATCGGCGTAGAGTTGATCGTTTGACAGCGTGTTGCCCAGTTTAATACGGCTAACATCCTGCCCTTTAATCAGCATATCCGCTTTACAGATAGCGTAAGACTCGGGGTTCAACTCTTGCCCAAAGGCACGCATGACCGCATTGGCATTGAGCTCATGCACATATTCCATACCACTCGACAGGAAGCCGCCTGTCCCTGCGGTGGGG
>NZ_JAUOSC010001539.1:0-243 GCF_030548285.1 Gilvimarinus sp. 1_MG-2023 | reverse complement strand
CCGTTATCTTCTGCATCGGGCAGTGCCCCGGCGCGAATATTAATCTGCAACGATGGCAAAATCAGCCGTGGCATCGCCAATCCCGCATCTCTCGCAGTGCGCAAGGCCACAAATGCTGCCTGACTGATACCATCCCGAATATGAATATTGTGCTGGCGCTGCTCGGCGACCGTTACCGAGCTCATCGCTGGCCGTCCATCCGGGGGATAATCATGGCACAAATACAAGCGCACCCCATCGCCC
>NZ_JAUOSC010000154.1:0-448 GCF_030548285.1 Gilvimarinus sp. 1_MG-2023 | reverse complement strand
CCTTATGACCCAGGCCGAGAGGATGGATGAAGCGCTGATTCCACTGGCATCGGAAGAATACAGCCACCTGCGCCGCCGACTGCATCGGCGGGTGCTGGAAGGGCTGGAAGGTGTGTCCGAACACTCGGTGGTGGATCGGGTGGCCCTGATTCGACATCTGCAAGAGCATCTGGATGACTTGCTGGCAAGCCATGGCCGTGCATTGGCGGACGGGGTGCGCAGCCAGTTATTGGGCACCGTGGCCGATGAAATCCAGGGGCTGGGGCCAATTACCGAGCTGATGCTGGACCCACGGATATCCGACATTCTGATCAACGGCTATAACGATATCTGGGTTGATCGCAACGGCCGTCTGGAGCGCACCAGTGTCGCTTTTGATGGCAATGACCATTTGTTGCGCTTTCTGAACCGGATTCTGAGCCAGCAGGGGCGGCATATTGATATGGGC
>NZ_JAUOSC010001538.1:0-243 GCF_030548285.1 Gilvimarinus sp. 1_MG-2023 | reverse complement strand
GTCTTCGACTGTACTGATAATCGACTTGAGAATGGTTACTTATTTTTATTACTTCAAACCAGTCGCTATCGTGATCATTTAGATCTGCATGCGCATGGTACAGCGAATCAAGCTAGCCTAAATATTTCAGATATGTTGAGTTTTACTGCAACAATACCCCCGCTAAAGGAGCAAGTTAGTATTACTGAAGAAGTAAATAAAAAACTTGATTCGTTAGCAGTGCTCCTTAGTAAATCTCAAGAG
>NZ_JAUOSC010001537.1:0-243 GCF_030548285.1 Gilvimarinus sp. 1_MG-2023 | reverse complement strand
CTTCCCAGGCCATGATCCGGCTGTGATGCATCACCATTTGTTGCAGCAGGGTTCCTGCTTCCAGCCAGGTCACTTCAACCCCGGCCGCTTGCAAGCGCTCGGCCACCTGCTGCAAGGCGGTGTTCATATCGGCGTCGGTGTCACCCACATTGTCGCCGGCACACATCACTATCCGGCGCGGTTTGACGGCGGCGGGTAATTCCGCTGCTGGCAGTCGTAACAAGACGGCCCGCAGCAGTTGAA
>NZ_JAUOSC010001536.1:0-243 GCF_030548285.1 Gilvimarinus sp. 1_MG-2023 | reverse complement strand
GGTCCGCGTCGGCCCGTCACCAGCAATTACTGGTACGAGAGTACAACAGCCATGCCCAGCCAGACTTTTTACTGGTACTGGATAACGATCGGGCTGACGACATTGGCGAAGCACCACTCTCCACCTTTGAATTTGCCGTATCGCTGGCAGCCTCGCTGATGGAATGGGCCAAACACCAGCAGCAACCCATGCGGCTGCTGATCCACGGCAACCACGCCACCGATATCGCCATTGGTGGTCACC
>NZ_JAUOSC010001535.1:0-243 GCF_030548285.1 Gilvimarinus sp. 1_MG-2023 | reverse complement strand
GAATCAACACCGCCACCCCCAGGGTCATACCGACCATGGAAGACGCCGAAATAAACGAAATAAAGTGATTGCGGCGCTTGGCCGACAAATAACGCAACCCAATGCCCAGTGGCAAACTGCCCGGAGACAACGACATAATTAATCTGTTCCTGTAACCCGAAAGACATCTGAAGGCGCGGCTGCCACTCAGAGAGGCGCAAGTTTGCCCGAGACCGGCGACAAAGGCGAATCTCACCCTGTACC
>NZ_JAUOSC010001534.1:0-243 GCF_030548285.1 Gilvimarinus sp. 1_MG-2023 | reverse complement strand
GTGCCAAAGGTGCCCGGTGCTTTGGGGGCCAGACCAGAACCCAGGCCAAACGCGAGCCAATGTGTCCAAGATGTTAATTGCGTGCGAGCCACAGGTTACTCCGTTGACAGCGACCAGAATAAAGCAGCGATGATAAAGAGATGACGGCAGGACCGCCAGTTGGCCGTGTGGTTATTTGGCTGGATTCACCCAGGCTAGAGGGTGTCCTGGGGGTCCACATCCAGATGCCAGCGCACCTGGTGA
>NZ_JAUOSC010001533.1:0-244 GCF_030548285.1 Gilvimarinus sp. 1_MG-2023 | reverse complement strand
AGCTCTGTCTGTCCAATGAAAACCAGAATCACAGCCGCTTCAGCTTATAAACAGAAAAAGCAGCGGCTGCACCAAACAAATAAGCAGAGTTCCACAAATTGAATGCAATTCCTCAACCAAGCATGAAATACCTGCCGGAAATGACCACTTCGGTCGATTCACTATCAAGACTTATTCGTTGCCAATCGTGCCGATATATTCACAACGCCTGCAATCGGGCATGGCATCTGCATCCCACCTCTCC
>NZ_JAUOSC010001532.1:0-244 GCF_030548285.1 Gilvimarinus sp. 1_MG-2023 | reverse complement strand
CTGGAGGCTTGGTGGATGGCACCACTCTGCAGATTCCAACGACGGGGTATCACACCATGAATGAAAGCGCTGAGCTGGGTAGTGGCCTGGCGTTTGTGCGGTTGTTGTGCAAGCTGGCGGGTTTGTCGGTGCCTTGAGTGGCAAGGTGAATGGTGGAACGAGTGGCGTAATGAGTGGTGGCAGACCGGCTTTCCATGACAACAAAGGAAAACCGGGCAGGCCCGTTTCAGCGTAAGCCCAGGCT
>NZ_JAUOSC010001531.1:0-244 GCF_030548285.1 Gilvimarinus sp. 1_MG-2023 | reverse complement strand
ATTAATCACTGTTTACCATCGACGCACAAACCGGCGACCTTACTCTAACGCACAACCCAGACAACGAAACGCAAGCCATTTATCAGCTCACCAGTATCGCCACCGACAGCGCCGGCAACAGCAGCGAGCAAACTCTGACCCTGAACGTAGACGACCTTGAAGAATCCACCCCCATCTTTACCTCCGCATCAACCGAACCCGCCTTTGAAGAAGACTCCGGGGCGTGCCAGGTTATATACACCGC
>NZ_JAUOSC010001530.1:0-244 GCF_030548285.1 Gilvimarinus sp. 1_MG-2023 | reverse complement strand
GATAATCAGAACAAAACGGCACCGCGAGGGAGGAGAAATGGCAAAACGGTGATCAATTGTGATTAAATATGGCATAAGCCTAACCCAACCTTATCCATTAAGCTAAACACCCCAGTTGTTCTATCGGACGAACTACAACTTTGCCTATATCAAGCCGCAGACGAGGCGGGGCTGTTCGCACAGATAGAAACCAATCGATTGCATATACGCCAGAGGCTACCCTGGCGGGATGATGCAGTTTGCC
>NZ_JAUOSC010001529.1:0-244 GCF_030548285.1 Gilvimarinus sp. 1_MG-2023 | reverse complement strand
GGATCAATGTCCCGGCACTGGAACGTAATGAAGTGCACTCGCTGGTGTACGACATCATGAATGACAAGCAACGCAAGTATTTCGAGGAATTTCTTGAAACCGACTTTTCGTTTGAAGTGCCAGGGGTCGCCCGCTTCCGGGTCAATGCTTTTAACCAAAACCGGGGTGCCGGTGCGGTATTCCGGACGATTCCGTCCAAGGTTCTGAACATGGACCAGCTTGGTATGGGCGAAGTGTTCAAGGA
>NZ_JAUOSC010000153.1:0-449 GCF_030548285.1 Gilvimarinus sp. 1_MG-2023 | reverse complement strand
CTGATACCCAGATCCAGCGCTTCCTGGTTAATGTCTTTCATCAGCATCGGCGTACCATTCAGGGCCGCTTGATAACCGATACCGCCACCCATGATCCCGGCACCCAGAACGGCGGCCTTGCCAACCGGATGGGCCTGCTTGGCCCAGCGTTTGGTTTCGCGCTTGAGGTATTGATCATTAAGAAACAGTCCAACCAGGTTTTTGGCTTCCACACCACTGGCCAGCTCACCAAAGATCTGGGCTTCCATCGCCTGCGCCTTGTAGAAATCTTCGGTCATGGCTGCGGTGATGGTCGACAAAATTGCAGGAGCAGCGGGATAACGAGGGTCCAGCTTTTTACCCAGCGTCTGCTGCAGGTTTGCCATGGCAGCAGCCGTCTCGGCGTTGTTTTCCAATGCTTCCTGCTTGCGATGACGATTAGCCAGATAATCACGCTCGCCGGCGATGGC
>NZ_JAUOSC010001528.1:0-244 GCF_030548285.1 Gilvimarinus sp. 1_MG-2023 | reverse complement strand
GAAAATGGATATCGATACAAAAATCAAAGGCGGTGCAGCTGATGGCCTTGATGTAGAAATTGATCCGCTGGTTTACTTTGTTGGTGCTGGTTACAAGTTCTGATTACTCGGGTTTGATATAAAAAAAGCGGCGCAAGCCGCTTTTTTTATATCTGCTGGTTGCGATGTGTTGACGTGTCACATAATCAAGGTCAACACTCGAAACCAGACTTACAAAAAGCCCCCTACAAAAACACCGCTGAGA
>NZ_JAUOSC010001527.1:0-244 GCF_030548285.1 Gilvimarinus sp. 1_MG-2023 | reverse complement strand
ACATCCATCTGTTTGGCGATGGCACGAGCACGGACAACACCGCCGATATCCGGAGAGACAACAATCAGGTTATCGTAATTCTGGCGTTCCAAGTCATCCAGCAATACCGGAGAGGCGTAAACGTTATCGACGGGAACATCAAAGAACCCCTGAATCTGGTCAGCGTGCAGATCAACCGTCAGCATACGGTCAATACCAGAACCTGCCATCATATCGGCAACGGCACGGGCACTGATTGGTACAC
>NZ_JAUOSC010001526.1:0-244 GCF_030548285.1 Gilvimarinus sp. 1_MG-2023 | reverse complement strand
ACGTCTGGCCGATATGCTGGGGGCACGCAGAGGCAGCGCCAATCCGGAACGCCTGGAGCAAGAAATGGTGATACTGGCGCAAAAGGCCGACGTTACCGAAGAACTCGACCGACTGCGCACCCACATTCAGGAAACCCAAAATATCCTGCAACGCACAGAGCCTGTTGGCCGCCGTCTTGATTTTATGATGCAAGAGCTGAATCGCGAGGCTAACACCCTGTCTTCCAAATCCCTGACCACCACC
>NZ_JAUOSC010001525.1:0-244 GCF_030548285.1 Gilvimarinus sp. 1_MG-2023 | reverse complement strand
ATCAGCGCAGATTCCTGCTCACGCTTGGTGAGAACGGGCGACCGCGCGTGGCCCTCTCGTCCGCGCAGGCCCCGAGCAGCCAAGCCACATAGTCGCGGCGCTGGTCGGCCCCGATGCCTTCATAGTCGAAGATGGTGGTGCGGTAGCCGATCTCCTCCATCTGCGGACGCCTGAGGTCGTTGCGGAGCCGGGGATGGCCGACCAGGAGGACGGACAGGAGCACGCCGGCGTCGGCCACCACCTC
>NZ_JAUOSC010001524.1:0-244 GCF_030548285.1 Gilvimarinus sp. 1_MG-2023 | reverse complement strand
CGGTTACTGCATGGCGATGTTTCTGAAGCTGGAAGCCTCCAGCCCGGAAAACACCGCCATCCAGACAACGCCGGGCATCCCGGACTTTATGGACTGGAACCAGCTCACCGAGCTGCCGTGGTTCTGGGAACCCTTCCACAGCTTCGGCTTTACCTTGCTCGCCATTATTCTGGTACCGGCATTTTTCGCCTTTGTGGTGACGGTTGCCATGTTCAAACGCCGGGTTGGCGGGGTGTATTTTGCC
>NZ_JAUOSC010001523.1:0-244 GCF_030548285.1 Gilvimarinus sp. 1_MG-2023 | reverse complement strand
GGGCTGATCTTTGTGAATGAAACCGATCAGGGCTTGTACCTGGTTACGCTGACCGGGGATTTGCAGGCTGTGCCGGTTCCGCAGCGGTTGTTTGTGCAGCCGGGCTGCCGCTATGGCGACCTGGTGTGGGATGAGCTTCACCAGCGGGTGCTGGCGGTTGAGGAGGCGCATTCGAGCACCACGCAAGAACCGGTCAATCGTCTGGTGGCGCTGGCATTGGTCACGCTGCCGGGTCAGCCAGTAC
>NZ_JAUOSC010001522.1:0-244 GCF_030548285.1 Gilvimarinus sp. 1_MG-2023 | reverse complement strand
GGCTCAGGGAGTTTTGCCATTCTTCCACATGTGCAGCACCGACAATCGGATTGATCAGTGCCTTTCGAGGCTGCCCGGTACACTGCAAAATGGTCATTTCGGCTTCAAATTCCGGGCTGTAAGGCAAGGATCCATCAACCACATAGATAATGCCGGCACCATCCAGAATAGGCTGCAGCAGCTCGATTTCATCCTGAAACCGGCTGCTCGCTGCATGCCGTTGTTCGGTCACAAAATCCTGTAC
>NZ_JAUOSC010001521.1:0-244 GCF_030548285.1 Gilvimarinus sp. 1_MG-2023 | reverse complement strand
CTGCTGGACACTTCGCACAAGTATGAAGAAGCCAAACACGATTTTGACCTGCACGGTATCAGCACCGGTGAAGTGTCTGTTGACATTGCAACCATGTTGGCACGCAAGGACAAGATTGTTAAAAACCTGACCATGGGTGTTGCTGCCCTGTTCAAGGCCAATGGTGTGACTGGTCTGGAAGGTGTAGGTAAAGTACTGGCTGTCAAAAAAGTGGAATTCACCCCTCATGGTGGTGACGCTGAAC
>NZ_JAUOSC010001520.1:0-244 GCF_030548285.1 Gilvimarinus sp. 1_MG-2023 | reverse complement strand
GAAAGGGACACGGATGACGTACCGCAGGAACACGCCAGGGAAGGGTTATAAGGGAGCAGGACGGCTCAGACGAGCAACACAATGGAATGTCAGGACATGCCTCAGGATGAGGTACAAGGATATTCATCAGTGGATGACCTGCCAGGACGGCACGGCAAATGGATTGCCCAGGGAAGATGGCCAGGAGGCTTGCCAGGAAGGCAAATGGACAGTAAGCAACGGACAGCACAGGGATGACCAACAC
>NZ_JAUOSC010001519.1:0-244 GCF_030548285.1 Gilvimarinus sp. 1_MG-2023 | reverse complement strand
GGACACAGCTGACGCCAGGGGCCAGAAAGCCCAGATCGAACAGACGTTCGATAGGGCGCTTGCCGTATTTTTCCAGGCTGTCTTGCACCTCAAAGGCGGTTTCATGCAAATGGATCTGTACCGGTAGCTGCAGCTCATCAGCCATGGCGCGTACCTGGCGCAAAGGAGCATCGGAGACGGTGTAGGGGGCATGAGGTCCGAGTCCCAATGTCAGCAGGTCGTGCTGTTGGCACTGGGTATGGAC
>NZ_JAUOSC010000152.1:0-451 GCF_030548285.1 Gilvimarinus sp. 1_MG-2023 | reverse complement strand
CTGTCAGATCGCCCTGACCGCAAAATTCGTGATGACCTGATCGAGTTTTACCAACAGCATTACAGCGCCGATCAGATGACCCTGGTACTGGCAGGCAACTACCCGCTACAACAGCTGCAGGACTGGGCCAAAAACCACTTCAGCGCCGTCCCCAAGCGCGATATCCAGCTCGCCGACTCACGGCCGCCGATGTTTGTACCGGAACAGTTACCGCTCGACGTCAATATCGAGCCGGTGAAAGAAATCCGCCGGTTACAATTTACCTTCCCGATGCCAGAAACCCAGTCGCTGTATCAATACAAACCGCTGCAGCTACTGTCCAACCTGATTGGCCATGAAGGCGAAGGCAGCATCCTCGCCTTATTGAAAGAAAAAGGCTGGGCTGAAGGCCTCAGTGCCGGACGCTCCATCAGCACCCGGTTTGAATCCAACCTGGTCGTCCAGATTGAGC
>NZ_JAUOSC010001518.1:0-244 GCF_030548285.1 Gilvimarinus sp. 1_MG-2023 | reverse complement strand
GTGCCACAACACATACCGGATGCGTTGTTGGCCACAATACCGCCGATTTTACAGGCATTGATGGAGGCAGGATCAGGGCCAATCTTACGCTGGAACGGGGCCAACTTACGGTTGGCATGGGCACCGATCACTCCGGGCTGTACCCGCAACTTGCCCCCTTCTTCCAGTACTTCCATGCCGTTCCAGGTGGGGGCCAGGCGTACCAGAATACCGTCAGTAACGGCCTGACCAGACAAACTGGTAC
>NZ_JAUOSC010001517.1:0-244 GCF_030548285.1 Gilvimarinus sp. 1_MG-2023 | reverse complement strand
GTGTGTGACAACGATATTCCGGATGAGACACAACCAGTGGTTTTTGCATACTCAACCAACAGTGACAACATGAATAGCGCATCAGCGGATAACGACAACAAAAAATCGATGGAATTCCTGACCCAGCTGGGACAACGAATTTCTACCATGGCCGATCTGGTCGGTGGCAAAAAGAAACTCGCCGATGCCGCTGGTATTTCAGAGTCACAGCTTTACCGTTGCATCAAAGGTGCCAGTGCCACCA
>NZ_JAUOSC010001516.1:0-244 GCF_030548285.1 Gilvimarinus sp. 1_MG-2023 | reverse complement strand
GGTGTTTGCCTCTTTGTCTGGTGGCGAACAGCAGCGCGGCTTGATTGCCCGGGCACTGGTGCAACGGGCAGAACTGATTGTGCTCGATGAACCGGTCAATCATCTGGATGTGTATTACCAGCACGATGTGCTGGCTTTGCTGGGGCAATTGGCTCGGGATAACGGCCTGACCGTGGTGATGAGTTTGCACGATCTTAATCTGTCGGCACATTACTGCGACCAGTTGTTGTTATTGGATCATGGC
>NZ_JAUOSC010001515.1:0-244 GCF_030548285.1 Gilvimarinus sp. 1_MG-2023 | reverse complement strand
ATTGAAACAACCATACGGCCCCTGCACCGAGACCGCCGTACCGGGAGCAAGCTCATCCAGCATACGGGCCGTGTAATCTCCCAACGCTTTACTGATAAACACCAACACCGGAGCCGCCGGATTCCAGGCCGATGCAATGGTGAAAGGATGAGGTTCTTCATCAGCGCAGGTTTTCAAAAAGGCAAACTGCCCCGCTTGATGACCCGGCCAGCCACGCTCAGGACGAATACGGGTAGCTATCGAC
>NZ_JAUOSC010001514.1:0-244 GCF_030548285.1 Gilvimarinus sp. 1_MG-2023 | reverse complement strand
GGGTGTCAGTACTGACAGACGCTATGGTAGCTGCCCGCTGTCTGGTGGCTCCGGGGCATTGGCCCTACAATGCTCAGCCCCGGATAGCCTGGCTGATCTTCGACTTGACAGTCCTGTCGGAGATGACGGGATGATACAAAGAGATGGTGGATTATGAATATGAATGCAAGCATAACGGCGCTCGCGATCGCAGGCCTGGTATTGCTGATGCCAATGACAGCCCGGGCCAATGACGGTCTTGAAC
>NZ_JAUOSC010001513.1:0-245 GCF_030548285.1 Gilvimarinus sp. 1_MG-2023 | reverse complement strand
CGAAGATGTCGGCTTTCTGGGCCGCAGACAGCGCCGTGTTCCCATCGATATAACGTTTGGTATCGTCGAAGAAGTGGCCGGTATCCGGGTCGATGCCGCGTACCGCACCAATCATTTCCGAGGCAAAGAGGATGTTTTTGGTCGGAATAACATCGAGCAATAAATCTATGCCGCGCTGGTGATACACACAGGTGTCGAAATACACGTTGTTCAGTTCCCGTTCTTCCAGCTCAAATCCCTTATCA
>NZ_JAUOSC010001512.1:0-245 GCF_030548285.1 Gilvimarinus sp. 1_MG-2023 | reverse complement strand
GTGTTAAATTGGAGTATGTATAAACTAAGCTTCTGCATGATAATGGATTTCTATGAATTTAAAACTGAATAAGTTTGTACTAATGATGCTCATGTTGTTGGGGGTATGCTCTTTTGGAGGCGGGAGTTCTTCTTCAAGTGGAGGCCAGTCGGGCTCTTCAGTTGCTCAAGCTCCAGAGAAACCTCAAAATGTAAGTCTTACTACAAATACAGGACAAGCCTTCTGAAAATCGCACAAGGCTCAGA
>NZ_JAUOSC010001511.1:0-245 GCF_030548285.1 Gilvimarinus sp. 1_MG-2023 | reverse complement strand
CTCGAATACTGCTGTTGCTGATTGCCGGCTATCGCTACGCCATCAGTCCGTTATTGCCCTCCCGCTGTCGTTTTTACCCTACCTGCTCGTCTTATGCTGCTGAAGCGGTAACACGATACGGTGCCTTGCGTGGCGGTTATCTCGCCATCCGTCGTTTGGTCAGATGCCACCCCTGGGGGGATCACGGCGTTGATCTGGTACCTGATTTACCCAAACATTCTTCCAACTGTTGTCAACGGAAACCC
>NZ_JAUOSC010001510.1:0-245 GCF_030548285.1 Gilvimarinus sp. 1_MG-2023 | reverse complement strand
GCGTCACTGCGCAGGGTGATTTCCAGAACCGGCAAACCGCCATCCACCAGTGCTTGAGCCAGGGGTACGGCATCTTCCAGGTGTTCAATCTTTAGAACCGGAATCACCGGTGCCAGAGCGACCAGATCATCAATTTGCGAGATAAACGTAGCGGGATAATTGCTTGTGGTCATAACAACTCCTTGTGCGCGACTGTGAGCCAGGATTGCATCAATCATACAGATTCGATGTGACAAGTGCTGGTA
>NZ_JAUOSC010001509.1:0-245 GCF_030548285.1 Gilvimarinus sp. 1_MG-2023 | reverse complement strand
CGTCCAATGTGCTGTCGTAACCGGCGTATTCACCGTAATAGCTGTTGGAGACGCCTTCGGCATTCAGCCAGATATCGCGGTGCGTGTTATCCGAGAAGCAAGAATGCTCGTCTTCCTGGGAGTTGGAAGAAAAGGCAATCTGCATCCGCTCACCCGCCAGCTCGCCTTCAGACAATGTACCCATACCGGTGAGGATTTCGGCCAGCTTCTGTTTGGCGTCATCTTCGCTGCTGATGGTGGTAAAC
>NZ_JAUOSC010000151.1:0-451 GCF_030548285.1 Gilvimarinus sp. 1_MG-2023 | reverse complement strand
GGCGATGTTTGATTTTATGGACGATAACCCGTCGATCGTGGGCTTTCCGGCTTCCTGGGTAAACAATCCCAGCGTGATCCGGGAAAACCCCAATATTGTCTCGGTCAACTCCGCCATTGAGGTGGATATCACTGGCCAGATCAACGCCGAGCAGATTCTTGGCCATCCGTTCTCGGGCACCGGCGGCCAGCTGGACTTTGTTCGTGGGGCTTACGGTTCCAAAGGTGGCCGTTCGTTTGTCGCCCTGCACTCCACCGCCAAGCACGACAACCTGAGCCGGATTGTGCCGCAGTTGACCGGCGGCACTGTGACCGATACCCGGATGGATGCCCATTATATCGTCACCGAATACGGCAATGTCTGCCTGAAAGGCATGTCGATCCCGCAACGGGTAAAAGCGTTGATTGGTATCGCCCATCCCAAGTTCCGTGAGGAGCTGACACAGCAAGCC
>NZ_JAUOSC010001508.1:0-245 GCF_030548285.1 Gilvimarinus sp. 1_MG-2023 | reverse complement strand
GCTGCTGAGTCATCAGAGGCCGAACCAGCGACTTGCTAGCCAGCGTGTTCATGATACGGCTGGGTGGGAAAATCAGATCAAATTGCTGACGATCATCAAAATACAAGGTAGCGAACTTATCCAGACTGTCGAACTCGACGTAATCTATCTCGATATTGAATTCTTTCTCAAAAGCTTCCAATACACCCGGTTCAATATAATCACTCCAGTTCAACACCCGTAACACTGGTGTTTCTTCCTGGGCC
>NZ_JAUOSC010001507.1:0-245 GCF_030548285.1 Gilvimarinus sp. 1_MG-2023 | reverse complement strand
GACCATAGGCCTGTAAATAGGCCTCAAAATTGACTTCACGGGCATCCGGATTCGCAAAACAGCGAAAGGCATCCACACCTTCCCGAAAACGCCAGAAGCCCTGACCATAAATACCGATGGCAGGCTTGATACAGACTTCACCGTAAACCGACATGTCAGCATACGCCTGCGCCAATTCCTCTGCCGTCGTCACCGTCACCGCCGGCACACAGGCCAAACCGGCACGCTCAGCAGCAGCGGTAAAC
>NZ_JAUOSC010001506.1:0-245 GCF_030548285.1 Gilvimarinus sp. 1_MG-2023 | reverse complement strand
GCCTGAGGCAGCGCCAGACGATGCACCGGGTCATGCTGCCAGTGTGGCCCGTCAGGCCGCGGCGCAGGCAGAGCAGGACGCGCGACTGCTGCACAAGGCAACGCTGGAAAAGCTGGCCGCCGAAACATCTTTGCAGGCGTTACCACGGATGCTGAACAGCTTTATTGCCGAGCTGACCCGGCGGATGGACGATCTGGATCGCGCGCTGGAGAGCAATAACCCGCAGGAACTGGGGAGTCAGGCCC
>NZ_JAUOSC010001505.1:0-245 GCF_030548285.1 Gilvimarinus sp. 1_MG-2023 | reverse complement strand
ATCGGCTCTGTAACCTTGTTATTTCATTCCCGTTTTGGTGTAGATAATGCCTTAGCTGTCGTGGCCATAAGCACCAGAACGCGTGTAGAGCTGCTCCCCCTGATCGCTAACCACGAAAAAGCCTGCATCTCTTACGGATAAGTCCAACTGGTTTTCAGTGAAGTTCAGGTTGCCCTGACCAATTTGCTGGCGAAGTGTTAGTAAATTAACGCCACTACCTGGGGCGGTGGAACTACTACCGAGTG
>NZ_JAUOSC010001504.1:0-245 GCF_030548285.1 Gilvimarinus sp. 1_MG-2023 | reverse complement strand
ATTTTATTGCGGTGGTGCGTTATCAGGGCCCCAACGCCATCGGCATGCCCGAGCTGCATAAACTGACGCCGTTTTTGGGCACGCTGCAAGACAAGGGCTTCAAGGTGGCGCTGGTGACCGACGGCCGTATGTCCGGAGCCTCCGGCAAAGTCCCGGCGGCGATCCATGTCTGGCCAGAAGCCCAACTGGGCGGGCCGTTGGCGCATGTGCAGGACGGCGACCGGATTCGTCTCGATGCTACGACC
>NZ_JAUOSC010001503.1:0-245 GCF_030548285.1 Gilvimarinus sp. 1_MG-2023 | reverse complement strand
GTGCTTAACTTTCCCGGTAATCCGACCGGGCAATGTGTTGAGCTGGATTTTTTTGAACGGGTGGTCGAGATGGCCCGCGAACACCAGATCTGGGTAGTGCAGGATTTGGCCTATGCTGATATCGCCTTTGATGGTTATCAACCGCCGTCGACTCTGCAAGTTGAAGGTGCCCGGGATGTGGCGGTCGAATTTTTCTCGTTGTCCAAAAGCTACAATATGCCGGGATGGCGGGTCGGTTTCTGTTG
>NZ_JAUOSC010001502.1:0-245 GCF_030548285.1 Gilvimarinus sp. 1_MG-2023 | reverse complement strand
GGAGGGTTCTCGACCATCATTACTGGTTTCCAGTGCTGCAGAGAGGATGGCTTGCCGCAGTTGTGAAGAATCAGTCACGTAGATCTTGCTCCGATAAATCGGCAATCCCGTTGATCACCTGTCCAAAAATCATATCGACCTGTTTTGTATCAATTTCGAAGAGTCGTCCATGCAACGATTGTAATCCGGTAAAACTGCGGTGCCAGTGTACTGCCCAGGGGGAGTGCGGAGCGGTGTCATCGGAC
>NZ_JAUOSC010001501.1:0-245 GCF_030548285.1 Gilvimarinus sp. 1_MG-2023 | reverse complement strand
ATGTAAAGGTTTTCCACTATTATTAAACCAACTATGCACTAAATAATCATCACCTGTAAACGAACCATTTGTACCACCTTCCAACTCACCAATATCGACGGTCTTAACGGCTGGCGAGCCGCAATCACCACCCACGCTAAGAATATCGGCGGACGTATAACCATTAAAGCCAGACTCCCAGAGTTTTAATGTTGGGTCATAACCCACTAAAGTTAAAGTTATGTTGCCACCAGCGGGAATATATG
>NZ_JAUOSC010001500.1:0-245 GCF_030548285.1 Gilvimarinus sp. 1_MG-2023 | reverse complement strand
ATCCTGATGTATGCGGTAGACTAAAAAACGTGTGGCGGTGTGATCCGACTGGGGGTATTCAGCAAACAGCGACATGCCTGTATCGCCAGCATCCGTGAAGTAATCCGCCCCAGGATCAATATCCAGCGTAGTGGCTGCCAGACCAACCCGAAAGTTGGTGTGGTCGTCCTTACTGCTGTCTGCTGCAAAGGCCAGTTGACTGGAAGCCAGCAGCGCTAGCGTACAAACCGGGCGAAAAGCAATAG
>NZ_JAUOSC010001499.1:0-245 GCF_030548285.1 Gilvimarinus sp. 1_MG-2023 | reverse complement strand
ATCAACCCCAACGCACTTTGAATAGCCATCAGGTCATGGCAAGTTACCAAAGAAGGCCTATTAACCCATTTGGCATACATTGCATTTGAATGATCGCAGATATGAACTACATCAGCCCATCGGGCTGCTTGTTTTAATTGCCAGCGGAATAGAATAAATCGATCGATATACCCTAGCCATTTATTTAAGCCATGCTCTGCCTGACTTCCTTTACATAGTATTGCTTCAGGACGAATCACTTGAAC
>NZ_JAUOSC010000150.1:0-451 GCF_030548285.1 Gilvimarinus sp. 1_MG-2023 | reverse complement strand
ATCGTACAGGTCAGTGGTTTTAGGTGTCTTGTAACCGGTGCTGACACCACCTTTAACAGTCCAGCCTGGCTGTACATCGTACACACCATAAAGGCGCGGGCTGGTATTGCTGCCAAACTGAGAGTGGTCGTCGTAACGGATACCCGCGGTAATGGTCAGAGGGGTAATGGGAGTCCAGTTGTCTTCGACAAACAGTGAGTACATTTCGTGATCGGAAACAGCACCACTACCTTCATCACCGTCTTCCATGCCAAAAACGCCGTCTTCCAGTTCGCCGTCAATATATTGGAGGCCAACCACCAGCAAGTGCTCGCCGGCCAGGTCTTCAATCGGCAGATCCAGTTTGGCATCCAGAGTGTACTGGCTACTGGTCATGACCCGGTCAGGACGAGGCAGGAATTCATCTTCCATGATTTCCATACGCTCTTCTTCACTCAAGCCTGCGTAATCG